>JAEUQG010000340.1 GCA_016789755.1 Bryobacterales bacterium | reverse complement strand
GCCCGATCCGAGAGCGCGTGCCGATTCGGCGAAACTGTTGACGGGGGACGAGATCTTCATTGCGATTGGAGACAAGCACCCGCAGGGTGCGAGCGGGAGTGTTCAGTCGATTGAGGTTGCCGTCACTTTCGGGAGGGCACTGGCGCGCGGCGGAGGGCAGAATCTGGCCACTCCGTTCAGTGCGAACGGCGGGCCGCAGGCGCTCTTTCTGGGGGCCTATCCGCCAGTGCAGGGTATGAGCGTGCTTTCTACTGAGAGCTATCAGTATCAGGACAAGGACGGATCGCTATGGACCGTGGATTGGTGGGTGCTGCCGCTGGGCGCCGTCGCGGACGCACCGCCGAGTCAACACCAGGATCCGTTCACGTTCATGGTGGGCGCACGCGTTGTGACCAACTCTCAAGCCACTCTGTACTTCTCCCATGATCCCGAGATCGACGTGGGCACGGAGCAGGCGCTGGGCCAGTATGCCTGAGCGCAAGCCGATGTTTGGGAAGAAAACGATAAATAAGTAAGGAGAGTGAAGAATGCCGCGGCAGATTAACTTCGATATTCTCTTTAATTTTTCCGGGCGCAACGGGCGATTTCTCGACCGTGACCCGAACGCGAACGACGACGACAACTCACGATTTTGGACCAGCGCGGGAGCAAACGGAGTTCGTGTTCCCGTGCCGCCGATCCTCAACCGGCGTCTGGATTCGGTCACACTGGGCACTAACGACACGGTAACCGTGCGCTTCGGGTACAAGCAGCGGGTCCGGCGCGGAGACCCAATGCCGACTCCGATTGTCCAACGTCTGGATGCGGCGGTGACCATTGGACGGCGGTTGGACGATGGCCAGCCGCCGCAGAATATTGCAAGCCCTTTTGGCGGGGTTCCGCAAACGGTGTTTGTCGGGTCGCTGGCGACGATGGAGTTGGAGACACAGCAGGATACCGACCGGGATGGCAGCAGCGATGTCACATTTTTCTATAAGCTGCCGCTGGGAACGGTGACGGAAGCGGGCAACTCGGCCAATCCCAGTCAGTACGCAATGATGATCGGGGCAAACGTTCAGACAGCCAACGGGTCGTTTTCCTTCGGTCACGACCCCGAGATTGACGTCGGCACCGAGCAATGAACGCCTAGATCCCGGCGACTGTCCGTTTCACCATGGCGGCAAGTTCCGCCGGACAGCCAGGGATCTTGTCGATGCGGGGCCAGATGTCGACGTTACGATTCTGCAGGGAGTTCATCAGGATGGCGATGGAATAAGTGGACTCTCCGTAGCTGGCTCCGCCCTTGGCGGGACTCACGCGCCCGTCGGCGATGGCGCCCGGCATGGAGTTCTTGAGCTGCATTTGCCGGATAGCGTTGATGGTCGGCTGATCGATGAAGCCAGTTGTCTTTACCTGCTTGGCGGCGGCAAGGAAATCGGGATGCGTCGTGTGCACGGGGTTATTCGCGATGACGGTCATAGCGAACTGGACCAGCAGCACGTCTTCCCGGTTGTTGGCTGCAGGATAGGCGCCGACCGGCGCATCGACGTTGAAAAAGACCGGGAGCTGCTCCTCGTAAGGGTTCGGGATAAACAAGTGTGCCATTTGGTTCCTCCAGATATTTGACCACTTGCCTGAGGCGCGCGGTTCTGGAGAAATAGTGCGGAAAGCGGCGAAGGATCGTATCATGAGCGAATGCGGATAGCGTTTCTGATCCTGACGGTGGCTATGCCGGCCGTTGCACAGACGCCGGATTGGCGGTCAGTGGAAGACGAATCGATGCGGCATTTTCAGGCGCTGCTGCGGCTGGATACCAGCGACCCGCCCGGCGTGGAGTTGCCCGCGGTGGAGTACCTGAAGAAAGTCCTCGATGCCGAGGGAATCCCCAACGAAGTGCTGGGCCGGGATCCGCAAAGGCCGAACCTGGTGGCACGGCTGAAGGGTAGTGGGGCGAAGAAGCCTCTGTTGTTGATGGGCCATACGGATGTTGTCAATGTGGACCCGAAGAAGTGGACATTCCCCCCCTTTGGCGCCGTGCGGAACGGCGGCTACGTGTATGGCCGTGGAACGCTCGACGATAAGGACAACGTGGTGGCCTGCCTGATGACCATGCTGCTGCTGAAGCGCTGGAAGGTTCCGCTCGACCGCGATGTCATTTTTCTGGCCGAGGCGGGCGAGGAAGGGAATGTCCGTTTCGGCATCAAGTACATGGTGGAGAACCACTATGCGAAGATCGACGCGGAGTACTGCCTGGCCGAAGCGGGCGGGGGCGTTCGTAGCGGCGGGCGGTTGCGGTACGTGTCCGTGGCGACAGCGGAGAAGATCCCCTACGCCGTACGCTTGGTTTCCACGGGCCCGGCGGGGCATGGATCGCGGCCGCTGCGCACGAACTCGATTGTGCATCTGGCGCAGGCAGTGGCTCGTGTGGCGGCATGGCAACCGCCCATGCGTTTGAATGACACCACGCGCGCCTACTTTGAGCGGCTGGCCACGATCAGTACGCCGGAAGAGGCGGAACGCTACAACAACATCGTGCATCCGGAGAAAAGCGCGGCCATACAGGAGTACTTCGCCGAGCGCGAACCGGGGCACAACTCGATGCTGCGCACATCCATTTCGCCGAACCAGTTTCACGCCGGCTACCGAGTGAATGTGATTCCATCGGAAGCGGTGGCGACGCTCGATATCCGGGCATTGCCCGATGAGAACATGGAACATTTCTTGAACCAGATTCGCGGCGTGGTGAACGATCCGGCGGTGAAGGTGGTCAGCGAATACCGTGATACGCGGCCGGGTGCACCGCCCTCGCCGCTGACCAGCGAGGCTTTTCGCACCATCGAAGCCATGGTGAAGAAACACTATGAGGGTGTGGTGACGCTGCCAATGATGCAGACCGGAGCCACAGACATGGCATATTTACGGGCGCGCGGGATGTCTTGTTACGGGATCGGCCCGGCCGTGGACAGCGAGGACGGGCCGAAGGGTTTTGGGTCCCATAGCGATCAGGAGCGGATTCTGGAATCGGAGTTGCACCGCTTCGTGCGTTACCACTACGAGATCGCGGCGGATCTGGCGCGCAGGAAATAAGCTGGTACTGTGAGCCGGATTTCAGGATTGTTGTTATTGCTTGCCGCAGCGGCGATAGCCGCTACGCCGGAGGTGCGCGGCGTGTGGGTGGCGCGTGACTCCCTGGGCAGCCAGGAGCGGCTGCGGGAGACTTTCACGCGATTGTCGGAAGCCAACTTCAACACCGTTTTCGTGAATGTTTGGTCACGCGGCTATCCGCTCTGGCGCAGTGAGGTCTTCTCGCGAGAGACGGGGTTCGAGTTGGATCCGTCGCCGGAGTTCGTGGGCCGCGACCCGCTGGCCGAAGCGGTGGCCCTTGGCAAGGAATTCGCCATCGCTGTCGTGCCCTGGGCCGAATATGGATTTGTCGGAGGTTGGAGCGGGTACTTCGCTGGTGAAGGGGGCATGGGGCCGATCTTCGAAAAGCATCCAGATTGGCTGGCGAAGCGACGGGACGGGAGTGTCCGGTTCCCCGTCGGATCCGGCTGTTGTTATTTCTGGATGGCGCACGCGAATCCGGAGGTCCAGCGCTTCCTGGCCGATCTGATGGCGGAGATCGCGGCAAAGTACGACGTGCCGGCGATACAATTCGACCGCGCGCGGTATCCGGAACTCGATTGCGGCTACGATGAAGCAACCGTGGCGCTGTACGCTGCACAGCACGAAGGGCAAAGGCCGCCGGACGATCCACGAGACGCGCGTTGGGTGGCATGGCGGGCCGCCCAACTCAACCAATTTCACAGCATGCTGATGCGGCGCATCCGAGATGCGAACTGGCGCGCTTTGGTGACCAATGCTCCTGTCGTCTATCCGTTCAGCTATGTCAACTTCGCTCAGGAATATCCGGCATGGGTGCGCCAGGGCTCATTGGATTTCGTGTCGCCGCAGATCTATCGTAGCGACTTCGAGGGCTTCCAGCGGGAACTGGACGCACAGATTCAACACGCCGGTGGCGCGGCACGTCTGGTTGCCGGTATCGACGCTTCCAACACAAGGATCGAAGTGGTGATCCGTTCGATTGAACTGGCGCGCCAACGAAAACTGCCTGGCGTCGTCATCTGGTTCTATGGTGCGCTTGCCAGTTCGGGTTCTCTGGCGCGTTTGAAGGAGGCCGTTTTCGAAGAGCCGGCCCCTTTGCCCTGGAAATGAAGCCCTGCGTCACCATTCCGAATAAGGAGTGCCCTCCAGGCTCGTCTTGTCAGACCCGCTGCGGACATCGAAGATTCCGGGTTCTGCCTGATTCACCGTATTGGACGCATCTTCCATGATGATCTGCCAGGAGCGCTCATTGCCGGTCATGGGGTCGATAGGGATCTTACGCAGATAGCCGGCGGTCACCAGATCCTCCAGCGTCTGCGGCGCCTTGCCCTTGTCGTAGGTGAATTCGTCAATCACGGTGCGCAACGTGAACAGATTCTGGCGAAGAATTGTCTCCTTGGAGCGGATCAGCGCCTTGTTGTAGAGGGGAACGGCGGCGGAGACAAGGATCGAAATGACCGCCATGGCGATCATGAGCTCGATCAGTGTGAAGCCGAGCCTACCATTCCGAGTACGATGTACCATCGGGCGCCCTTTCGGTGGTTTTGCTGTAAACATCGAACACGTGCTGGCCTCCCCAGGCCAGGCCCTTCGGATCGTCCTGCATGCTGCGCATTCCCCACTCCGTATTGTTGGTGAAGGGGTCTTTGGGGATACGCCGCAGGTACTTCTTCTTCTTGTCGACATCGCCGGGAAGCTTCACCCCGTCCACGAGAGATTGCAGCGTTTCGGGATAGCCTTCCGTTCCCATCTTGATCTGGCCGAGCTTGCCGGCATCGGCATCGTCTTTGTACTTGTCGATGGCGGTGCGTATTTCGCGCAAGGCGTAGCGCAATTCTTTTTCGCGTTCGCGGCGCACTTTATAGCGGGCCAGCGGCACGGCCATGCCGGTGAGCATCATGAGGATGCTGAAGGCGACAATCAGTTCCACCAGCGACATTCCCCGCTGGCGCGCTCGGCGGATCATGCGTGTCTACTCCACTGTTACCGCAACGGATGGAATGGTGACGGGGATCGGCTGATTTTTGGAATCCATCAGCCGCAGTTCCGGAAGCATGACATTGGTGGTGCCCTTGACCAGGCCTTCGAACTTGAACAGCACCAGGGGGCCGGAGGTGGTGACGCCGCCGGAACCAGGCAGGCGGCTGATCTCGACGCGGGCCTCGCCTTTGTCTTGTTGGATGGTGGGGACGAAGTTGATCTGTTTGGCGTCGGGGGAAAGTGCGTTCCCTTTGATGACTTCCACCAGCCGCAGCATTTTCGGATCGTACTGCACGCGGAATGGAGCAGCGAACACGTCTGCGCCTTGGTTCATCTGCAGGACCAGGAACATGGGCGCGCCCAGTGCCGCTTTCAATCCGGAGGGCTGGAAGGTGAACGTGACTGGAGATGCCGTTGCCAGCGGCGGTTTTGCGGCCTCGGCCGGCTGCGCCGGAGGAGGTTGAGGCAACGCCGGGTTGGGAGCCGGGGCCGCGGCCGGAGGAGTCGCGGCGGGCGCCTGTGGCTTGTTCTTCTCCTCGCGCGGGGCATAGGTCAGCTTTACCGTGGCGTCGTTACCTGCGGAGATGCCTCGCAAATTGGCGGGTGTGATCTCCGGGGAGCGCACGATGTGGGGCACGAGCGCGATGACCAGTTCGGTTTCGATTCGCTCTTTGCTCTGGCTACCAAACAGGTACTTAAGGATAGGCACTTGACCCACGCCCGGGATGGTGTTGACGTTGAGCGACTCGGTCAAGCCCTGCAATCCGCCGAGCAGGTTGACTTCCCCTTCGCGCATGCGGATGTCGTGGATGATTTTGCGTTGCCCGATGACGGGCTGTTGCAGGCCGCCGATATCGATGCGTTCACGAACGGTGGAAAGCTCGAGTTCGACGTGCAGGGATACTTCTTCGGGGCCGTGGACCTTGGGAGTGATGTCGACGTTCACGCCGACTTCGGCAAATTGAAACTGGGTGCTTACGAGTGGGCTGATGCCGGTGCCTACGGAACCGAAGCCGGGTTGGAAACTGCCCGAGGCAAACGGGATCTTGTCGCCCAAACGAAGCGACGCTTTTTGCATCTCGACAGCGCGCACCTGCGGCGATTGCAGCACACGGCCTTCGCGCTCCGTGAGCATTGCTTTGAAGATTGCACCGGGCAGGGTAAGCGAAAAGTCGTTGGTGGAGATGCGGCCGATTCTAGCCAGCGAAATGGCCGAACTGGCGGCGGATGTCGAGGTGGATGTCGTCGATGAATCGGTGCTGGTGGAACCGCTGAGCACGGGATTCCGAGGGGTGAAGGAAACCGGGATGTTGATGCCGGGATTGCCGCCGTTAGCGATGGAGGCGGCAAGGTCGCGGGTGCGGGTCTTGC
>JAEUQG010000337.1 GCA_016789755.1 Bryobacterales bacterium | reverse complement strand
TAGGTGGGAAGCAGCATCTTCTGCTGGCGGAAGATGATCTGCCCGCGGGAGAGCACGCATGCCGCGTTGACCGCCCGCTTGCCGGACCGCTCCTCCGATGCGCCTACATAGCCGCAGACAATGGCGACGGGCATGTGCGTGGTTTCGATTGCCAGACGGTGCAGTGCATCCTGGGTCTGGTCGATGAACGAGGGCTTTTCGACAAGGTCCCGCGGGGGATAGCCGTTCAACGATAGTTCCGGAAAGACGATCAGTTCGGCGCCGGCCCGCACGGCTTCCTGAGCCGCACGAACCATGAGGACAACGTTGCCAGACAGGTCGCCGACGGTCGTGTTGATTTGACCGAGCGCGATTCGCATGAGAACTACCTATTGTAGCGGCACGCGCCCTGGTTGTGCCGCCCGGATTAGCGCGCGGCCATGCGGCTGAACGCCGCTTCGCCGGCGGCAGCGATGATGCCGTCTTCATTGGACTGCACACCCGATACGCCGATCGCGCCGATCACCTTGCCATCCGACATCAGCGGCAATCCCCCTTCAATGGGCAGAGCCCCGGGCAGTTTCAGCACCACTTGCCGGCCGCCCTTCACCGCTTCCTCAAACACCTTGCTTGCACGCTTGAACTTGACGGCGGTCCGTGCCTTTTCCTGGGCAACTTCAATACTTCCGATCTGAGTCTCATCCATCTTCTGCAGGTAGACGAGGTTCGCTCCGTCGTCGACAATCGCGATAACGACGTTCCACTTGTTCTTTTTTGCTTCGGCCTCTGCCGCCGCGGCGATCTGCCTTGCCGCTTCCAGCGTCATGCTCTTCTTTGTGGCCAACTGAGCGTTCAGCGCGGCGCCGCTCAACAACAGACAAGATGCGATCAGGCTTGTGACGATTCTCATGGTCTGACCACGGTACTGGCTGCGTTCCTCCGATGTCAAGATCAATCCCAGCCTCCGGCGGCAACAATGGCCAGCATCACCAGAAAGAATCCCCCAATCCCAGCCAAAGCGCCAAGGGTCACCTTTGCCGCGGTGCTCATCCCCTGATTCATCAGCCGGACCTTTCGCACCTGGTCAAAACGGATGCTCTTCGTCACCATTTTCTGGTTTTCCAGATGTTGTACGTCGAAACCGTCGTCGCTGATCTCGCCCAAACGGCCGCGGATTTTCTGTTTGCCAGTCAGATGAACCTCCACAACCGAACCGGCTGCCATGAGGATCACCTGTTCCTTCAACGACGGTTTGGCGGCAGGCGTCGTTTGGCCAAATGCGGCTTGGGGCCAGAGGATAAGGCAGGCGCAGAACACAGCAAGAAGTTGAGACACAACTTAGAGGAATAGCGTGAGTTGACGCGCGGCGCAAGTGGTGTCGACGGTTACACCCCAAAGGTCAACTGGGGAGGTGATGCTGCCAGCAGAGCAGTAGCGTTGCAGCGAGCGGTGCGAAAGACATCCGCGCGTGGCTAGCGGCGCGGCCGTTGGAAAACACTTCGATCACCTCTTCTCGCCACGACACGATGGAGCAGGACAACGATCCGGGTGTCGGTCGTTCAGTTGTTCGGGATAGAGGCGCTCGAGGTCGGCATGGCCTGGGTCCGAGGTCGCATAGCGTACCACGAGATGCCCGCGCGGCATGATAACCACACGGGCGCCGGTTTCCTTGGTGCGAGAAGATGGTCGTTCGCCATGGGATGGCGTCGCAGGCTCCGCTCAGCCTCTTGAGAAACTCGCCCGCACAACGCGCCGGGTCTACACTGGGGCACACGAGTTCCTGAACATGCTGGGGCCACGCCCCGGCCGGTGCGGGCTCTTGAGGAACTCGCCCGCACAACGCGCCGGGTCTACCTGCGGCACACGAGTTCCTGAACATGCTGGGGGCCACGCCCCGGCCTGTGCGAGCTCTTGAGAAGTTCTGAAAACTCATTCGAAGCCTTGAGATCAAGTCCGGATGTGGGTTCGTCGAGCAGCAACGCGCGGGCCTTCTTGACGATCGGAATGGCAATCCTCACCGTCTGGCGCATGCCCTTTGAGCATTTGCCGACGCGATTTGTTTGCGTCGGGGCGCGCCAGACCAGCCGCTTCCAGGAACCCGAGCATCTCCACCTTGCCGTGACGGGCTCCATCGAGCAATCCAGGCTCTCAATCCCGGCAAAGTTCTTGTAGAGCATCGGCTGTTCAGGGACATAGGCCGGCCGTCGCTTGGATTCGAGCAGTCGCTGTGCCGGAGGACGGGGGGATGAAATCAAGGAGATTGATTGTCGTCGTCTTGCCTTCGCCGTTGGGGACGAGGAGGCAAAAACATCACACACGGCTCCACCCGTAATCCAGCGGATGTAGCGCGATGATACAGTTACAAGGCCTCGAGAGGGCGGTGGCTTCCAGCATTTGGCTCCTAGGCTTGCAGGACTTCGCGGATGGTATGCGCTTGGCGTTTGCTGACCACCAGTTCCAGATCGTTCGACAGGGTCACCAGCCAACGCTGGCTGGACAGCGTACTCATCTTGCGAATATGGTTGACGTTGATGAGAGCGCTGCGGTGGATACGTCGGAATGATTGACCGCGCAACCGGTTGGCCAACTCCTGGAGGGAGCAGTTGGCGAGGTACCGTTTCTGTTTCGTGATGATCCAGACGATCTCTCCCTCCGCCCGAAACGCCAGAACATCGTCCAGTTCAAGCAGGAAATACTCCCCGCCCTTCCTGCCCACGATCCGTCTTCGTCCGCCGGGACCGGAGATGTCCAGCGTCCGGGCGATCGCTTCAGCGGTGTTGGCGGGTTGCCGGATGGCCACCCTAGCCTTAGCGATTGCCGCGCGCAGGCGGTGCTGTCGCACCGGCTTCAGCAAGTAATCCGCCGCCCCGGCATCGAAGGCACGTAAGGCATGCTGATCGAAGGCCGTGACAAAGATCACAGCCGGGGGTAATGGCGACAAGCGGCTTAGCACCGCGAATCCATCGCACCCAGGCATCTGGATGTCCAGCAGAACGAGATCCGGACGCTGGGAGTGGATCAGGTCGATGGCGGATCTGCCGTTGTCAGCCTGGCCAACAATAGCAACGTCTGGGATCTCCGCAAGTTCCTCTTCAAGGATGCGGCGCGCAATGGGTTCGTCATCTACGAGTACGGTTCGAATGACGGCGTCTTGCACAGATCTCTGTTGTACAGCAAAGATGGTCGCGCTCGTAAACTGAACTCGCGGACGGGCCTCAAAGGGCGGCGAGCGGGGCTCTTTGATCTGCGAGCGGCCCATTTGCCACTCCCCGCTTGTGACCGGAGTCTCGCCCCGGCTAACGGGTGGAGTGTGATTCAGCTTCATTACGACGCCTTTGACCGGGGATCGTAGCTCGGCAACCTTTTCTCCGAAATGGTCGGTCACCTCATCGAGCAGAGCCCCCGGGGCGACGAGTTCGCCGCGCCGAGCCGGCAGCGATAGCCGCCGTGTTCGGATAAGAGATGGTGCGCCGGGTCGCGCAGTCTATCGCCGTAAAGCACAATATGGCGCATCCAGCTAGCCTTCGCAAAGTCGAGTGTCCTCCGGTCAAGCTCCACGTTCCCGCCAACAGGTGAGTAGGCATGCGGCCACGGTTGAGATCCTTGCCGCCGGCGGACTCAGCGCGATGCGTCGCCCGAAGAACCCGGGCGGGCTTGCCACGTATGCAAAGATGAGCGTCCCATGCAGATCTTCGGCATTCGTTACGGAACGGAGCTTCTGCGGGGCAAGAATCGACGGGAACTCATCGCAGTGAATTCCAGCGGTCATAGCTTTCGATTCACCCGGCGCGATGCGCCGGAATGCCAACTCGAAGGATTCGCGGGCATAAGCGGCGAAACAGGTGAGCAGCAAGAGAGGCGAAGGCTAGGAAAACGCAGAATGCAGCTTTGCCAATGGGGGGATCCGTGAGTGCCTGCTTCGGTTCCGTGCCGGATGATCTGAAGGGTGGCGCTTAGCTACAAGCGACGGAAGGCAAGAGAACGTGGAAATGGATCGCCATACCAGGTCCGTAAGAATAAAACAGTCGCCGGAGGTGAATCGCACGTCGTTGAGGAGGACACTCCCTTCGATATCGCCGCGTCGAGTTTCGTCCCACACACTGGACCCGGTGATTAGAGCCGCCACAGCGAAGCTCACCTGCTCGAAAAACCATTCCGAGAGGAAGCGCGAGAGCATGGACCAGCGCCGGCCATTCGGATCTGCGAAGCGGAACTCCGCATCCAACATGACCGGGCAGGTCCTCCGCTGTTGACCGATGTGGAACCTCAGTTCTTTAACTCGCACGATGCGCCCGGCTTCAAGCCGGAGGCGTCCTGAATCAGTAGTTATCTCCAGTTACGAGATCGAATGACAGGGGTTTCCACGCTGCGTCAATCCTCGTTGTCAGATCGCGGGCAGCGCGGCTTCCCGCGCGTTGCCAGGGCCCGGAACCGCGAGACCGAGTCTAGCGGGCCTTCCCTTTAGCCCGAACTTTGCGACGGTTCAACGCGTCAGCGCCTCGAAGAAATCACAGTGCGGTACAAATCCCAACTTGCGGTACACGCGCAGGGCTGCGGTATTGTGCGCAGCGACATTGAGAATAATCGTCCGGATGGTGGCCGCGAGCAACGCTTGCGCAACCGCCGCTGTTGCCGCACTGGCGTATCCACGAGAGCGGTAATCGCGGTGGGTGTATACGTTGCCGATAGCCGCCGTGCTTTCGCCAGTGGAGACAATGTGCGTGCCGGCCGCTGCCGCCAGAACATCGTTGTGCCAGACACCGAAGAAACAGCCGTCTTCCAGCATTGACGAGAAGTAAAAATCCGGGGACTCTCCGGCCGGCTCCCCATCGGAATACAACGCCGCGAGTTCCTCCGCGTGGGCAGGATCAAGCGCCACGGCGCCGGATGCCAGCGGCGAAAGCCTGTCCAGCTTCATGCGGACCATCGGCTTGCTCCACGCGATTTCGGTGCGGCCGGCAATAATGCGCATTGCCTCGGGCTTTAGCTGCAGATGAGTACCGGGTGGAAGCGGCACGTGGGGCAGCAGAAGATCCAAGCTGGAGGTTGAACCGTGGTAGAAAAACACAGGTGCGGGAAATTCGCAATAAAGCAGCGCTATCGAAGAATCGTCCGGCAACCCAAGCCAGCGGCTGTGAGGAAACCGGCTTTCATCGAGGTCGCTCAAAGCATAGGCAGACCAAGCCGGATCTGTACGCAAGCGCTGTCGAATCTCGGCTTTCTCGTATAGCTTGACCACCTTACCAAGTTATCGGAAAAAACATTCCGAGCGCGATCCGTTTGCCTTCAACTTCATGTATGATACCCGCATCGGGGAAATCCGGTGATTCAATTCTGGGCCTACCTGTGGATAGGAACTTGCGGTCTCGACGCGGCGGAAGTGCCGGCAGGAGCGGTTCTGTCCGTGCGTCTCATCGAATCGGTCGCCTCGGACGGCAACCTTGTAGAAGACAGTGTCCGTGGGATGCTGGCTGCGCCCTTTGAGGTCAGCAGAGGGCTACAAATCCCGGCACGCACACCGGTGGAGGGCCGCGTGGCAAGTTCGCGCACAGTCGGATACGGTTGGCGGCGTGAACGCGCCGCGCTGGAGATCGAGTTCGACGCCCTGGTGTTAGTGGACGGAACGCGCATCGCGATCGAAGGCAAGGTTGTAGAGTTGGAGAACGCGCGCGAAAAGGTGAATCGCGAAGGCATCATCGCGGGCACACTTGCGGCCGGGGCGCCTCACCTGTTCTATAACGGACGGCTGAAGGGATTGCCCGTGTTGAATCCGCTCACGGACCCGATTCTGCTCATCCACAAAGCAACTTTCCCCTTCTTTCCGCAACCGGAGATCCGGTTACCGCGCGGCGCGGATCTGCAACTGCGGATCACCGTCCCATTCCAGTTCCCCGATCGCGAGCTGCAAGCGGTGGAAGCCGAGCGGGGAGCACTGCCGGAGCTACTGGCAGCCAAACCAGCCCGAATCGAAACGAAGGGGGGACAAGGCAGCGACCTGATTAACCTGGCCTTTGCCGGCACCGAGGGCGAGTTGGTACGAGCCTTCGACTCGGCCGGGTGGAATACGGCGAACAAAGCGAACTGGCGATCTGTGTTTCGTGGCATGCGCGATTTGTTCGAGCAGAGCTTCGATCCCCATGCACCGATGTCCCGCATGTTGTGGGAAGGCCGTGCGCCCGACTTTCAGTTCCAGAAATCGCTCAACAGCTACGCCAAGCGCCACCATGTCCGTATCTGGCGAGCAGGTTGGATGGCTGACGGCACGCCCTTATGGGCCGGCGCGGCGACTCACGATGTACAGTTGAAGTTCGCATGGCGGAAACTGCACTTCACGCACGGCATCGCCTCCGACATCGACAAGGAACGGCAGAAGGTGCATCATGATTTGTCCTTTGCCGGCTGCGTGGAATCATCCGCTTTGTGGGATCGTGACCTGCCCGGCGTGCTGCGCAATTCCGACCGCACACCGATGTTCACCGATGGAGCGATTCAACTGCTCGATTTGCAGACTTGCCGGCACAAGCGCATCGGCACCGCCGAGGAGCACATTCAAATGACGCGTGCAGACAAGCCCCTCCTCCAGCGATATTTGAGGCGGCAGGTCCTCGTCTTGCGCAACGACATTCTACGGGCGAACGTGTTCTATGGACTGGGCGATCTCAGCCGCCGTCTTGTGCGTGGCGTGATCCATTGGAATCACCAGCGCGGCGTACTGGCGAGGCAACGCGGTATCGCCCGGAAAGCGGAAGTGGCCTCGGCCCTTCGATGACCCGCCGGGCGCTGTTTGCCTCGGCACTCCATGGGGGCGCAGGTAAGCAGCTTTCCGTACCTATTTGTCTCATTATGGATTCGCGAGCCCGGTTCGATGGAGACCGCCTCACCACGTTTTGGGGCCGGATCTGGAGGGAGACCACGCGAGACCTGCGCCGATGCGGAATCCTGCTCGATGTGAAGCG
>JAEUQG010000328.1 GCA_016789755.1 Bryobacterales bacterium | reverse complement strand
AATAGCGCTGCACGATATACCCCGTCCCCAGATTCGCCAGCATCCCCCCGATCGCTCCCCCCATCCCCGGCCACCCCGTCGCCGTCCCCACCCGCGACGCCGGAAACATATCCGTCGGCAGCGTCAGCAGATTCGATATCCACAACGCATGCCCCATCGTCACCACGCAAATCACCCCGATCGCCATCCACGCCTCCGGTACCCGCGGCGCAAGAATCGCCACCGGCATCACCACCGTCCCCAGCATCAACACCGCCGTTCGCGCCCGCACCCAGGGCCATCCCGTGCGGATGAAATACCCCGACACCCACCCCCCGAAAATGTACCCCATATCGCCGAACAAAAACGGCACCCAGGCATACTTCCCCACCATCGCCAAATCGAAACCCCGCTCCTTCTGCAAATACTCCGGCAACCAGAAAATCACGAAATACACCACCGGATCCGTAAAGAACCGCGCCAGAATCAGCGTGTAGCATTCTCTCTGCCGCAGCACCCGCAGCCATTCCCCCTTCGCCTGCCGCACCGGCACTGCCTCCTCCGGCGGACGCACCCTCCCCTTCAGAAAATTCCACTCCCGCTCCGTGATGAACCGGCTCAAATGCGGCGGCTGGTACAGCAGCAACCAGAAAATCAGCCACACGAACCCCAGCGCTCCTACCGCCACAAACGCCGTCCGCCACCCGAACGTCAGCGTCAAATACGCCACCAGCGGCGGTGCGATCGCCGACCCCAACGACGAACCCGCGTTGAAAATCCCGATCCCCAGCGCCCGCTGCTCCAGCGGAAACCACTCCGCCACCGCCTTCGCCGCCGCCGGCCAATTCCCCGGCTCGCCCAACCCCAGCAAAAACCGCCAGAACGCCAGCGACCATTTCCCCACCGCCAGCGCATGCCCGATCGCCGCCACCGACCACGCCGCAATAAACACCGCGAACCCCTTCCGCGTCCCCAACCGGTCGCAAATCGGCCCGCTCCCCGCGTACATGATCGCGTACGCCAGCATGAACATGCTCACCACAAAACCGTAGTCCTGCTCGTTCATCCCGAACTCTTTCCGCAGCGTTGGAGCCACCACGCTAATCGCCAGCCGGTCGGCGTAGTTGATCATCGTCGCCAGCAACAGCATCGCGGCGACAACGTAGCGGAAATGCGGTATACGAATGCTCATCGGCGTGAAGCGCAATGCTAACACACTGCCCCGCCGCTATAATGGCCCGAACAGACCCATGACCTTCTTCCGCCGGCTGCTCGACAAACCGCGCACCCTCTCCGCCCGCGCCTGGCTCTTCCAGATCCACCTCTGGACCGGACTCATCGCCGGCCTCTACGCCCTCGCCATCGGCATCACCGGCAGCATCCTCGTATTTCGCGAAGAAATCGTCGCCTGGGAAAGCTCAGCCTTCTCCCGCCTCCAGCCGCAACCCGGCCGCCCCTACGCCTCCCCCGACTCCTGGCTCGCCGCCGCCCGCCACGCCGCCGGCCCCAAAGCCATCCTCAATTTCACCTTCCCCGAAACCCCCTCCGACCCCCTCATCGCCGGCGCCTTCACCCCCGCCGGCCCCCGCCGTTACTTCTTCAATCCCTACACCGCGCAATTACTCGGCGTCCACGCCCGCAACGGCGGCCTCCTCACCTTCCTCGAACACCTCCACCACAACCTCCTGCTCGGCCGCCCCGGCCGCCTCTGGAACGGCATCGGAGCCCTCGCCCTCCTCCTCCTCGCCCTCACCGGAATCGTCATCTGGTGGCCCGGCCGTAAGCTCTGGAAACGCCGCCTCCTCATCGACCCCAAAACCTCCTGGAAGCGCATCAACTTCGACCTCCATCACGCCATCGGCTTCTGGGCAATCGCCGGCTTCTCCCTCCTCTGCATCACCGGAGCCTGGTTCACCTGGCCCCAGTTCTTCCGCGCTTCCATCGCCCGCATCTATCCCCTATCGAAGCCCCAGCCCCAACCGAAAGCCGTCGCTCCCCCCGGCGCCCATCCCCTGCCCTTCTCCGCGCTCCTCGATGCCGCCGCCCGCGCCGTCCCCGGCAAGACCGCCAAACGCGCCTCCCTTCCGCCTCCCGGCCCCCAGCCCGTTCGCATCAACCTCGGCGCCCCCGGCGACGGCGAACCCTTCTTCCGCACCGCCACCACCGTTACCCTCGATCCCTACACCGCCGCTGTCCTCCGCATCGAAGGTCCGCACACCAAAACCACCGGCGACCGCATCCTCTCCTGGATGGGCCCCCTCCACTTCGGCAACTTCGGCGGAATGGCCGTCAAATGGCTCTATTTCTTCCTCGGACTCACCATGCCCGTCCTCTTCTTGAGCGGCTTCCTCATGTGGTGGCTGCGCGTCGTCCGCCGCCGGTTCTGACTAAAACGAATACGCCAGCCCGATCAAAGGCGTCACCCGTCCCCGCAACCCGTCGTTATTCAGCTTGAATAACAAATTAAACGTCACCAGCAGATTCGCCACCCCGTTCACCTTGAACCCAACCGATCCATTGGTAATATTCCGCGCCCCGCTGCGAAACGCCACGTTCTGAAACGTCTGGTTATTCGCCGCCGTGAAATTCGTCAGCGTCGCATACGTCCCCTTCGTCCGCGAGATCCCCAGCACATCCATCGCCAGCGTGAACTTCTGCGTCACCCCGATATCCGCCCCCGCGATATACCCGATCTCGTTCGACAGCTTCTGTTTCCGCCCCGTCGTCACATCTCCCGCCAGCACCGAAGAGCCGTTCCATTGAAAGGACCCGTTCACATGCGGCGAAACCCGCCCCGCGCGCAGGCTCAGCGCCACAAACGGCCGCACCCCGGCCGCCCCAGATCCAAGAAAATCGTACTCGTCCCCCGTTGGAGCCCGTAAATCCAGCCCCAACGCCAGCCCCGCGTTCGCCGAACGCAGCACCGTCCCCTTCGTCCGCACCAGCACATCCCCGATCCCAAACGCGTGCCCCGCTCCGCTGAATTGCTGCGTCGTCCGGTCCCCGCTGCCGAAAAAGTGCACCGATGCGTCAGTCCCCGTCCCGATCCGCTGCACCCGTGCCGTCGATACCGCGTCCAGATTCGCCGATACCAGCGGCACCGCCACCGATACGTCCACCCGCTCCGTCAACCCGTAGGTGAAATATGACGTGAACTGCCCGATCCGCATGTCCAGAAACGTATCCGCCGTAATCAAATCCCGCTGGAAAGTCGCGTTGTCCGTCGGAGAATGCTGAAACACCGCTGGCACCTTCCGCAAATCGATCCCGTCTAATGTATCGAACCGGAAAAATTGCGTCGAAAATCCGAAAAAGAATTTGTCCTTGCCGATCGTCTCCGCCCGCTCCGCCAGTATCGGCCCGAAGCTGATGCTCGACTTCGTCGCCACTCCTAACGCCGGATCCACCGTGTACACAAACCCCGACGCCGGCGACGGAATCGGCAGCGACGTCAACTGGCTCGCAATCGCCGAATTGAACGGCGTGAAGCTCTCCCGGAACGCACTGTCGAAATGCGCCACGTGGTCCGGATTCGGCAGCGTCAGCCCGCCCGTCCCAAATAGATTCGGAAGGATGAACGCCAGCTTGTTCGTTCCCCTCGCCCCGCCTGCCCCATCGTCAGCCGCCAGCCATAAAGGCCAGGCCACGGCAAGCGCCGCCAATCGTGATATACGCATGAAATCGGGCTCCTCTTATTGAATCGACTCGATCTGCCATCCCGCCCCTGCCCGCTTCAGAAGGAAGGTGACCGTCTGTTGGGGCGTCAACGTCTGCCCGTTCTTCAGCACAATCTTCTGTTCCCGCCGGCACGCGATGCTTGCCTGGTTCCCGTTAAACTGCGGGTCCGAGGCCGGCATCAAGGTCATCGAGATCGACTTGTAATCCTTGAAAGCGTTCGTCAGCGTTTGCAGTTGCGCCCCCGAAAGCGTCGGCCAGATCGCCGTCAACGCCGCGATATTTCGCGCCTCGAATGCAGCCCGATACCGCGCCAGAATATCCTGTATCCCCCGGTGTGCCTGTGCCCGCTCCAGATTCTCCGCCTCCGCCGCCGCTTCTCCCGCATGCGGCGACCCCGGGTGCTTGTCGCGAAACGCCCGTAGCCGCTGCGCGTCCCGCGGGCCTCGCGCCGCTTCCCATTCCAATTCCTCCACCCGCTTTGCCGCCAGCCCCGAATACCGGTCCGCCGCCTTCTGCCGAAAAGCTTCCAACGCTCCGATATCCCGCGACCCCGATAACTTCTCCCACTCCTCCAGCCGCGGATCCTTCGCCGGAGCGCTCACCACTACCGGAGCAGCTTTCGCCGGCGGTGCGCTCACCACAGGAGGCGGCGCCACCTGTTGCACCACCGCCGGAGCCGGCGTCGGCGTCGGAACCGCTACCGCCACCGCCGGAGCCTTCGTTTCCACCGAACCCTGCACCGCCGCGCCACCCGCCGGAACCGGGGTCGGCTTCGGCCTCACCGTCTCAGCCTTCGCTACCGGCGCTGCCGGCCCCTCCGTCCGCGGCGTCGATGGCTCGGCCTCCGCCGGTCTCGCCACCGCCTGAGGAGCCTCCACCGCAACACTCCGCTGTTCCACCACCTGCGCCGGCGGATGGCTCCGATTCCAAATCACCGCCCCAGCCGCAATCGCCAGCGATACCGCCGCAACCGGCACCAGCAGCTTGCTCCGCGTCGCCGCCGCCGGCGCTGCCGGAAGCTCAGCCACTGCCCCCGTCACGCGCGTTGGCCCGCTTACAGACGCCGGCACGCTCGTTGTCCGTCCCCCCGCCGCCTCCCCGATGGCCGCCAGAAATTCATCCGCGCTCTGAAACCGTTCCTCCGGCTTCTTCGCAATCGCACGCAATATCAACTCCGATAAATGTCCCGGAATCGCCGGGTCCCGCTCCATCGGAGGCTGCGGCATCTGGTGCAAATGCGCCGTCATCAGCGCATAGTCCGTATCCCCTTCAAACGGCAGCGACCCCGTCGCCAGTTCATATAACGTGATCCCCAATGCGTAAATGTCCGACCGCGCATCCGGCACCTTCCCCTGCACCTGCTCCGGCGAAATGTAATACAGGG
>JAEUQG010000276.1 GCA_016789755.1 Bryobacterales bacterium | reverse complement strand
GGACGGCGGTGTTTCAGGCGGTGGTGCCGGCTCCGATGGGGCCGCCGGTGGCGGTGTGGACGGCGGGCGGATGGGACCTGGTTTCGCGGACGGCGAACGGGACGGCGGTGCTGGGGCTGATGCCGGTGGTGCCGATGACTTTGATTTCGGCCGGGGTGTTGGGGGTGGTTTCGTTGCTGACGCAGCCACCGTCGGCGGCGACGGTGGGCCGGTATTTCGGAAAGCGGTAGATGCGGTTACTTGCCTTCGATGACGAAGGTGGGGGCGATGCCGTGGAGTGTGGAGAAGCGGTTGGATTCGACGGGGGAGATCCAACTGGAGCAGCCGTGCACCTTTCCGATTAAGGAGTGGGGGTGGACGTCGACGCGGAGGGGTTTGAATTCTAGCGAGCCGAATTGGTAGACGGGGAAGGTGGAGACGGAAGGCTCAGTGCGTTCCTGGACGACGTAGGGGTTGCGAAGGGCGGTGCGGACGGCGCGTTCCCAGCCGGTGTCGTCGGTTTCCCAGCCGCGGTATTCGGGCTGGTCGGCGTGGTCGTCGTTGGGGCGGAGGACGAGAGTCTGGCGGTGGCGCTGGATGAAATCGACGAGATCGACCTGCTGGTTCTGATAGACGGTGGTGGTGGCGCCGACGACGCGGGTCCAGGGGATGGAGTCGCGGAGGACTTTGCGTTCGGCAGCGGGGAAGGAGCCGACGATGGCGTCGTCGGTGAGGAGGTCGAAGACGGCTTTTTTGCGGGCGATTTCAGCGCGGAAGCTGTTCACCATGCAGATGGCGCGGTCTTTGTAAGCGCGCACGAGGGGGTGGGTGAGGTCGTAGCGGATGAGGAATTCCTGGACTTTGACGCAGCGGTAGACGAGATCGATGGTGTAATCGCCGCGGCGGAGGACTCCGTTCTTGTATTCGATCTGGTCGAGGTTGACGACTTCGGTGGGGTAGCCCTGTTTGCGGAAGGTCTCGGCGAGCAGTTGGTATTCGGCGGTTTCGGTGGTCTGGAACGGCTGCTTGAGCTCGACGATGGCGATGTTGGGGTGCTTTTTGCCGCCGAAGCTTTTGTAGGCCTTGAGGAGGGCGTTAAGGAGGGCCTTGGCTCCGGGGAGCTTGGTGAGGGTGTGCTTCTTTTTGAACTCTTTGACGGGAGCGGTTTCGAGGAAGAGGTTGGCGAGGACTTCTCCGTAGGCGATGCCGAGTGGAGCATCGGCGACGTATTCCATGAAGCGGAGGCTGCCGTTGTTGACGTAGGTTTCGAGGAGAGAGGCGACGGAGAGGTAAGAGTAGCCGGGGTCGATGGAGGCGAGCATTTTCTCGGCGGGGAGGAGCTCCATGCGGGCCTGGAGGGCAGGGGTGGCGAGGGCCATCTGCTTGATGCGATGGATGGAGGTCATCAAGGACTCAGAGGCCTTGGTGAGGGAGGCGTACTGTCGGGCGGAGAGGAAATGAGGGCGAAGGACCGGGCAGACGGGCCGGGTGGCAACCACGAGGCCGTGGTCGGCCATTTTCTGGCGCAAGGCATCGGCCCACGCCATATCGCGGTAGGGATCGGACTCGATGATCTTATGATAGCGGGCAGCGGCCTCGCTTAACTGCGTCATAGCTGGATAGTTAGCCTTGGTTTAGCTTCGAATACCAGTATGACACAGGGGTGCAAATTTTCCTATTTGCGGGGACGGTGGACGGTGTGTAACGTGTTGTTTTTCAGGTGTTTGAATCGTTAAATATAATGTGTTTCTAGAGGAATTTGCGGAACCAAGCCACCATACGCTGGTGCATATCGGCGTTATAGACGTGTCCGGTCTGGGGATAGACGATGCTGTCGAAGTGATCGGGTTTGCCAGTGGCCTTGTAGACGGAGCGGAGGATCTGTTCGAGTTTGGTCATGCCGGTGGGAGGGGAGCCGGCGTCGCTGTCACCGGTAAGGGCGAGGAAGGGGCGTGGGGCGAGGAGGGCCATGATGCCTTCGGAGTCGAAGTGTTTGAGGATGCCGGGGACGAAGTAGTAGATGCCGTGGGCGCGGAGGTTGCGGGTGGCGATCAAGTCTTCGTAGCGGGTGAAGCAGGCGACGCCGACGACGGCCTTGATGCGGGAATCGATAGCGGCGAGCCACCAGGCGCGGGTGCTGCCCATGCTCATGCCCTGGGCTCCAATGCGGTTGGGGTCTACTTCGGAGCGGGAGGCGAGGTAATCGAGGGCGATTTGCTCATCGCGGAGCATCATGCCCCAGAGGGTGCGTCCGAGCCAGAGGTTGAGCTTGAAGAGGGACATTTCCTGGTCGGAGTTGCGGGCCATGGTTTCGAGGGGGCCGGCGGGTCCTGTACCTTTGCGTTCGCCGTTGAAGTAGTTATCGATGCCGAGGACGACGAAGCCGGCCTGGACGAGCTCTTCGCTGACGAATTGGGAGGTGGGCTGCTGGCCGAACATATTTTCCTTGCTGGAGCCGTGGCCGTGCATGGTGAGGATGGCGGGGAGGCGGCCGGAGCGCTGGGTGGGGATGGCGATGTAGCCGGGGACGTTGGAATCGACGCCGTTGTGGAAGGTGAATTTTTCGAGAGTGTAGGTGGGGCGGGTTTCGCGGGAGATGACACGGACCTGGGAGACTGGGGGGCGCGGGGGGAGATGGCCGAGGGAGGAGCGGACGATTTTTTCGATGGCGGGGCGTTGGGCGCGCCACTGGGTTTGGGATGAGGGGATTTGGAATTTGCCAATGGGGAGGTTGCGGAAGCCTTCGGGGACGCCATCCCAAGGTTCCTGGATGGGGGATTGGGCGAGGGCAGGGAAGGCGAGTGCCAGGAGGATGAGGGGCAAGGTTGGCATGGGTTGATTGTAGCGAAGCACGCCGGCACGAATGCCGGCGCGGCGGAGCGGAGCAAGGCGCTAGGAGCGCGGAGCGGATTGGAAGAGGCGGCCGAGGCCGGAGAGGAGGCCTTCGGGCTTTTTGGCGGGCTGCTCGACTTTGAGGATGCGGGCGGCGAATTCGGCGAAGCGTCCGGCGAGGGGGCCGGTTTGGAGGAGGGCTTTACCTTCGGACATGCTGCGCTGCATGCCGGTCCAGTCGTTGGGGAAGCACTGGAGGACTTTGTGTCCGAGCAAATCTTCGACCTGGGAGATGCGCATGTGGGAGCGGGAGTCGATGCGGTTGAGGACGATGCTGACGCGGGAGTCGAGGCCCATTTCCTTGATGACGTCGAGGGAGCGGAGGGTCATGTGGAGGGCGCAGATTTCGGGGGTGGTGACAAGGAAGATGCGGTTGGAGTGGCGGAGGGTGGCCATGGCGGTTTGGCTGCCGACGGCGGCGAGGTCGATGCAGATGTGGTCGTAGCGGGGGCGTGAGAAGGCGAGGATGGCCTCGAGGTTCCAGATGTTGATGGGGCGGTCGGGGTGTGGGCGGCCGGAGCGGAGGATATCGAGGGGGCCGGCCTTGGTGACGATGCGTTGCCAGATGGTGTCATCCATCTGTTCGCCGTATTCGGCGGCATCGCGGACGGAGAAGCCGGCTTCGAGATTCATGTAGAAGTCGAGGGTGCCGCAATCGAGGTCGTAGTCGAAGAGGCCGGTGCGGTTTTGGGTACGGTTGGCGATGGCGGCGGCGGTGTTGAGGCAGACGGTGGAGGCTCCGACGCCGGGCTTGGAGGGGAGGAAGCTGAAGATATTGGAGACGAGGTCCATGGCGACGGGTTTTTCTTCGAGGCGGCGGACGCAGCGTGTGAGGGCGTCGCGGAGGTCTTCTGCGTTGAGGGGGAAGGGGAGGTATTCCTGGATACCGGCGCGCATGACGTAGAGCATCTGGCTGGATTCGAGGTGGCCGCCGAAGGCGATGATCTGAATGCCGGGGAGCCATTCGGAGGCTTCCTTGGAGATGCGGATGGCGGTTTCGAGGTCGGTGACGTCGAGGAAGATGATCTGAGGAGAGAGGATGCGGAGGAGGCTTTGGAGTTCTTTGGATTCGGGGTAGGTCTGGATGGCGTTTTCGATCAGACGAACGACGCGATAATGGGAGAGCATGTGGCCCAGTTCCCAGCGCTGTGGGGAATTGGGGGTAAGAATCGCGACATTCAGGGGGTTCATCGTTTCAGCTCCTTATGCGGCCATCCACAGGATGGCTTGCGGGGGCGGAGTGAACAATAAGGCGGCAGTACTTTTTTGATTACGGACCAGAGTACCGCACCTTAGTACCTGGGGGCGGGACTGTAGTCCGTATGAAATTATTGACGGATGCAGAACAACGTATTCTGGCCGCGCAAGTATAACGCTCCGTCCACAATGATGGGACTGGATATGAACATCTGGTCGGAGAGGGTGTTGGTGGCTAGTACTTCGTATTTTTCGCCCATTTTGACGACGACGATGTCGCCCTCTTCGGTGGCGAGGTAGAGCTTGCCGTTGGCGGCGATGGGGGAGGCTTTGAAGTTGTAGGGCTTGGGGAGGCGCTGCTGGAGGTAGTAGGGTTCTCCGGTGGTGGCGTTGAGGCAGGAGAGCATGCCGCTATCGGAGATGAAGTAGAGTTTGTTGTCGTGGAGGACTGGGGATGGGGTGTAGGAGTTGCCGCGCTGGTTGGTGTAGAGGACGTTTTTGGAGCCGGTGAGGTCGCCGGTGGCTCCGAGTTTGATGGCGAGGAGGTTGGGGTTGCGGTGTCCGCTCATGACGATGACGGTATCGTTGTGGAGGACGGGGGTGGGGATGACGTTGGAGCCGAGGCCGGCGCATTCCCAGATGAGCTTGCCGGTTTTGAAGTCGTAGGAGCGGACCTTATTGGAGGCGGCGACGATGACTTGTTTGGCGCCGTTGTGATCGACGACGAGGGGCGGGGACCAGGAACTGGGTTCGTCGCGGTCCTGGCGCCAGAGCTGTTTACCGGAGTTTTTGTCGAGGGCAAGGAGGTAGGAGCCTTCTTCCTGATCGAAGTTGAGGAGGAGTGCGTCGCCGTGGAGGACTGGGGCGGTGCCTTCGCCGAACTGGAGGCGCATTTTCATGGGGGAGAATTCCTTCTGCCATTTGAGGGCGCCGTCGAGGTCGAAGGCGAAGATGCCACGGGAGCCGAAGAAGGCGTAGATGAGTTTGCCGTCGGAGGCGGGGGAATTGGAGGCGAAGCTGCCGTAGCGTCCGTGGTAGCCTTCGTGGGGGGTGGCGGTGCGGGCGGTTTTCTCCCAGATGATTTTGCCGGTGAGGCGGTCGATGCAGAGGAGGAGGAATTTGTACTCGCGGCCGGCCCCTGCGCCGCCGCCGGGACCGCGGCGTCCGCCGGCTTGGGCTGGGGGCGGGGCTTCGGTGGTGGGGACGGCGGTGGTGAGGAAGAGCTTATTGCCGACGACGATGGGGGTGGAATGGCCACGGCCGGGGATGGTGGTTTTCCACTTGATGTTCTTGGAGTCGCTGAATTCGAGGGGTGCGTCGGTTTGGGCAACGCCGTTGAAGGCGGGGCCGCGCCATTGCTGCCAGTCGGCGGCGTGGAGGGAGAGGGCTAGGGGGGAGAGGATGAGCATCCGCATGGGTGTATGGACGTTATTGTAGCGCCGGTGGTTATGGGGTTTGGGGCCACGGATGAATGGGATGAACACGGATGGGTTTTGGGGGGGCTTCGGGGTTCATGAAAGGGGCGATCCGTTTCGTTGGGTGGAGCGTTAGAATTTGCCGAGGATGAAGGCGAGGCCGCGTCATCCGCATGGGTGTATGGAGGTTATTGTAGCGCTGGCGGTTATGGGGTTTGGGCCACGGATGAATGGGATGAACACGGATGGGTTTTGGGGTTCAAGGGGAATCGGGCGCCGGTACGGCTGTGCGAAGGGTGAGGCAGTTGGGCTCGGTCCGTGCTGGCGCAGACTGAACGGAAGGGACGTGTGCGGCGGGGTGGATGGACGTTTGTGGCGCTGGTGGTTATGGCTGTGATGTTTCCGTGAGGACCGATTGGCCGGAGGAGAGGTCGCCGTTGGTCCACTGCCAGGATTCCTGCAGCGTGAGAGGGCCAGGGCCGGGAGAAGGTGTGGACAGGCAGCGGCCGGTACGGTGGGTGGCGTCCTGAGTGGTGTGGTGATAGCGCATGTCGAGTTGGGCGGTGGGTGTCCAGACGGCAGTGAGCGCTCCGAAGCGGACATTGCCGCCGCTGTAGGTGGCCCAGACTCGGGCGCCTTGCTGGCGGTAGTGGAAGCGAGTGGCGGCGTTGACGTCGCCGTTGGAGGTGTTGGCGGCGGTGGTGAAGATGCGGTTGTCGAGGTTGATGGGGGGACTGGATTCAGGGCTGGTGGGGGAATCTGGGGCGGGCGCTGGTTGCGCGAATGGGAAGGCTGCTGGGGTTGGTCCGTGGTGGCGGAGGTGATCGAGCCGCTCGACGGCTTCCTGGACGGAAGGGATGTGTCCGGCGGGAATCCACCAGAGGGCGAGGTGGGCTTGGGTGGGGCGGTGGAACCATTGGGCGCGGTCTTTGACGGGGCCTTTATGGATGCCGTGGTAGGTGAAGTCGCGGAGGGCCTCGATATCGCGCCAGACGGAGAGATTGACGAGGATGGTGGGGTCCGGGTAGGCGCCAGTGTCTTCTCCGGCGGGTGTGGTGAGGCGCCAGATGAAGCCGGGGTGTTGTTCGGCGGCGGCGTTCATGGCGGCAATCTGGGCGACGAAGCCGGACATGACCGGGTCGTCGATGGAAGCGCCCCGCATGTGGGCGATGTTGAGTTGAGCGAGGTGGTAGAAGGGGTGCTCCATTTCGCTGGATGGAGGGCTAGAATTTGCCGTCGCGGACGGCGAACTTGGTGGGTTTGCCGAGGCTGACGCCGCCCATGCCGATCCAGCCGGCGATCCATTCGATCATCTGGTCTGGGGTGACGGTGGGATAGCCGAAAATGCGCTGGCATTTGGCCGCATTATTGAGTAATGCGGTGGGGGCTTCTTCGCCGGTGAAGATGGGCTCGATGCCGAAGCGGCGGCCGAAGGATTGGGCGATGTAGCGGACGGAGAGTGTCTCGGGTCCGGTGAGATTGAGGGCGGCGGCGGGGGAGGAGCAGAGGGCGAGGCTGCGGATGACGACGGAGTTGGCGTCGCCTTGCCAGATGACGTTGACGCTGCCCATGGTGAGGTCGATGGGGCGGCGTTCGAAGACGGCGGTGCCGATGTCGACGAGGACGCCGTAACGGAGCTCGACGGCGTAGTTGAGACGGACATTGACGATGGGGGTCGAGTAGCGGACGGAGAAGAACTCGAAGATGCGCTCGCGGGCGAGGACGGATTGGCCGTATTCGCCGACGGCGGTGAGCGGAGTGGATTCGGTGGCGCCACCGGAGGAGACAGGAACGAACGGATAAATATTGCCGCTGGACATGGCGACGATGCGGGCGTGGCGGAAGCGCTCGGCGACGATGCCGGGGAGCCAGGCGTTCATACCCCAGGTTAAGTATTCCGAGCCTGTGGAGCCGAATTTGCGGGCGGCCATGTAGATGACGTTGGGGACGTCGGGGAGGAGGGCGAGTTGTTCGCGGTCGAGGAGGTCTGCGCTGATGGTTTCGACGCCCCATTGTTCGAGCTTTTCGCGGGCCGAATCGGTGGAGTAACGGGAGACGGCGATGACGCGTTGCTGGACCCCGGCTTCTTCGGCGGCACGTTTGGCGCGGCGGGCGAGGGTTGGTCCCATTTTGCCGCCGGCTCCGAGGATGATGAGGGGGCCGCCGAGTTTGGCCATGAAGCCGATGTCGGCTGGGGAGGGGCGGGAGAGTAGTTCTTCCAGTTCCTGTTCGCTGGCGATGATCATCGTTTGTATCCGATCTTGCGGAGGAATCCGTGGCGCCATTCTTTGCCGGCGGCGTCTTCGACGCCTTTGGGGGATGAGCCATCGATGACTCCGAGGATGCCGCGGCCTTGTTCGGACTGGGCGAGGATGACTTCGACGGGGTTGGCGGTGGCGCAGTAGAGGCCGACGATTTCGGGCACTTCTTTGAGGCGGGCGAGGATGTTGATGGGGAAGCCGTCCTTCATGACGATGATGAAGGTGTGGCCGGCGGCGAGGGCGAGGGCGTTGTTGACGGCCGCGGTCTGGAGGGCTTCGTCGTTGCCATCGAAACGCACGAGACATGCGCCGGAGGCCTCATTGAAGGCGACGCCGAACTTCATTTGCGGGACAGTGTTGACGATGGTTTCGTAGATATCTTCGACGGTTTTGATGAAGTGCGATTGGCCGAGGATGATGTTGGTTCCGTCCGGGATGTCGAGCCGGACCGTGACTAGCTCCATAGGCAATAGGATACTAGGATCGTGAACGATTCGGATGTATTGCGGCACATTGCGCGGCTGCCACACGCGCGGGCGAACTTCAAGCAACTGGTGCGGGAGCTAGGGGCGAAGGGGGAGGCACGGGATGAATTGGAGCGGGCGCTGTTCCGGCTGCAGCAGAAGGGGGAGTTGGTGGAGCCGCGGTCAGGGCAATATGTGGTGACGCGGGCGAATCGCGACTATGCGGTGGGGCGGGTGATTGCGCATCGGGACGGGTATGGGTTTGTGGTGATGGAGCCGCCGGTGGAGGGAATCAACGGAGATTTGTTTCTGCCTCCGGATGAAGTGGAGAAGGCGATGCACGGGGACCGGGTGCTGGCGCGGATTGTGCATCGGGGGGCGATGGGGCGGGCGGAAGCGGAGATCGTAAAGATACTGAAGCGGGCGCACAACGATATCGTGGGGAAGTTCCGGATCAAGAGAAATGGGTGTTTTGTGATTCCGCACGATGACCGGATCCGGCAGTGGATTCATATTCCGGAAGGGCTGGAGATACCGCCGCGGGTGGAGAGCAAGGATCGGGTGGGGGTGAAGGCCGTGGATGTGCAGGGGCCGGAGGATTTGGATGGGATGATTGTGCACGCCGAGATTCTGGAGTTTCCGGAGGACGGCGATTGGGCGGTGGGGCGCGTTGTGGAAGTGCTGGGGCACGAGGACGATTTCGGGGTGGATGTGGAGATCATGATCCGGAAGCATCATATTCCGCATCGCTTTCCGGAGGATGTGCTGGAGCAGGCGCGGCAGACAGCGACGGCTCTGGCGGACAGCGACTGGTTGGGGCGGCGGGATTTTCGCGGATTGGATATTGTGACGATCGATGGGGAGACGGCTCGGGATTTCGACGATGCGGTTTGGGTGGAGCGGCTGGCGAATGGGAACTACGCCCTGCAGGTGCATATTGCGGATGTGAGCCATTATGTGAAGCCGGGGAGTGCGATCGACCGGGAGGCGCTGGCGCGGGGGACGAGCGTGTACTTTCCGGACCGGGCGGTGCCGATGTTGCCGGTGGAGCTTTCGACGAACATCTGCTCGCTGCGTCCGAAGGAAGAGCGGCTGGTGATGAGCGCGCTGCTGGAGATCGATCATGCGGGGGATGTAGTGAAGCAGGAGTTGGCGCGAGGCGTAATTCGCAGCGTGGAGCGGATGACGTATACGAACGTGCATTTGCTGTTGGAGGGGGATGCAGCGATGCGGGAGCGGTATGCCGGGCTGGTGGAGCGGTTTGAATTGATGCGGGAGTTAGCGGAGGTGTTGAACCGGAAGAGGCAGAAGCGCGGGTCGATCGATTTCGATTTGCCGGAGCCGCTGATTGAGTTCGATGAATTCGGGGAGATGGTGGGGGTGCGGCGGGCTCCGCGGAACATTGCGCACCGGCTGATAGAGGAGTTCATGCTGGTGGCGAATGAAGCGGTGGCGGGGCATATCGAGGGATTGGGATGGCCGGGGATGTACCGGATTCACGAGCCGCCGGATGCGAAGCGGGTGGCGGATTTCGAGGAAGTTGCGGCGCATTTCGGCTATTCGCTGGGTGTGGGGGCGATTCCGGCGAAGCGATATCACGTGGTGGACCGCAAGCGCGATGGGAGGAAGATGAATCGCGATGTGGTGCTGGTGGACGACCGGAAATTGCAGTTGACATCGCGGCAGTATCAGCGGCTGGTGGCTCGGATTGAAGGGAAGCCGGAGGAGCGGATCCTGAGCTACCTGATGCTGCGGAGCTTGCGGCAGGCGCGGTACAGCGAGTCGAATGCCGGGCACTTTGCGCTGGCGTCGCAGACTTACACGCATTTCACGTCGCCGATCCGGCGGTATCCGGACCTGGTGGTGCACCGGATTTTGGGGGCGTGGCTGGATGGGGGCCAGGCTCCGCTGGATGAAGGGGCGCTGCACACGATTGCGTCGGACTGTTCGTTCACGGAGCGGCGGGCGGCGGAGGCGGAGCGGGAGTTGGTGGAGTGGAAGAAGCTGAAGTTCATGATCGACCGGGTGGGGGAGGTGTTTTCGGCGTTGATTATTCAGACGGCGAAATACGGGTTTTTCGTGGAATTGGAAGAATTATTTGTGGAGGGGCTGGTGCCGATGGAGACGCTGCCGGGGGACCGGTTCCGGTATCAGGAGAATTCGCGGAAGATCGTGGGGGAACGGAGCAAACGCCTCTTCTCGATCGGCGACCGGGTGCGGGTGTGTCTGGTCCGCGTGGACGCCGTCGAGAAGAGGCTGCAGTTCTCCCTGGAGGAGGAGCCAAGGAAGAAGAAAGGGAAGCGCTAGCCGGGGGGCGCCTTGGCGACGGAAACTATCTGGATGGAGTCGCCGTTGCGGGCGCCGTCGATGGTGACTTTCTGGCCGATCATGGCGGCGGCTTTTTCGGGATTGGAGATTCGCAGCACCTGGTTGCCGGCTTCATTGACGAAGACCACGGGTTGGCCGGATTTGACGCACTGTTCATGGGCGGGGCCGGCGAAGTTCGAGGTACTCGCGCATTTTTGATCGCTAATCCAGCCGGTGAACTGCTCGGCGCAGGCGGCGGACGCGGTGAGACAAAAGAGAGATGTTGCACGTTTCCACTGATTCACGAAATGAACTCCTTATCGTTGGGATGGGGGAGAAACGGATCAACATTTCGACAGGAATGTGTTAGCACGCAGTGCGCCAAACGGGGCTGGCAGCGCGGTATCAGCGAGTTGCGGGGCGAGGCTGGTAAATCTTACGTGGAATTCCTACCGGCGGGGATATTTCGCCGCGGCATCGGAAAAGCGAAAGGGCAGGGCGCCGGGCGTTACGGCGATTTCGGTGGTGAATTTGAAGGGAATGGCGGCGGGGCCGGGGTAGATGAGTTCGACGAAGAAGGCGGTGTAGCCTTTGGCGGGCGGGGAGACACGGACCTCGAGTTGGTTGGCATCGGGGATGGGGAGCGGAGTGGATTGATAGGCTTTGCCGACGATGTCGAGGCGGAAATCGCGGGCGGCGGGGTTGGTGGCTTTCCAGAGATACATCTGCGATGGACGGCCGGTGAGGGTTAGAACAAGTTCGTTGGCGGATGTTTTTTTCCAGGAAAAGCGCGGGCGGGGCATGTTGGTGAGAATCGCCTGATAAAAGGCGATGATCGAGTCGACAGCATCGGAGTCCTGCAGGTTATGTTTGGTGTTGGGGACATAGCGGAGGAGCTTTTCTTCGGGGAGGGCGTGGTAGTAGAACTGGGCGTTGTCGGGGAGGAAGAACTCGTCGCCGGCGGCGTTGATGAGGAACTTGGGGAGCTTCATGCGCGGGCGGTGGCGGTGTTCGTAAGGGTCTTCGATGTTGAGGACGGCGCGGTATTCGGGGGTTCCGATTTTGTGAGGGAAGAGGCCGTGTTCGATGTAGTCTTTGAGCGAGGGGGAGAAGAAGCCGAGGGCTTCGAAGTGATGGCGGGTGATGGCTTCGCTATTGAGGGCATCGATGACCATGGGTATGATGGCGACGACGCGGCGGTCGGTTTCTCCGATGAGCCAGGTGGTCCAGCCGCGTTTGGAGGCTCCGGCGACGACGAATTGATTGATGCGGGGTTTGACGAATTCCTGGATGGCATCCATGGCGCGGACGCCGCTCTTCACCATGGCGAGGCGAACGAGCCAGGTGTCGTCTTTGGTGGTGAAGTGTTTGACGCGGGTGTAGGCGATGATGTCGTCCTCGACGCGGGGGCGGCCGGGGGAATCGGAGAAACGCAGGGGTTGGTTGGGGACCATGCCGAGGTCGGCGACGATGGAGCGGGTTTCCAAGGCGATGCGCACGGAGCGTTCCTGTGGTTTTTGCGGCGCGGGGCTATTGTTGTTGCCGCTGCCGATGAAGAGGAGAGCTTTGTCCGTTGTGACTTTATCGGGCTGGACGATGGTGAGCCAGTGTTTCCAGACGGGGCGGTCGACATCCTTTTCCGTGCGCCAGGTTTGGGAAGTGAGTTCGAGGACATGGGTGCGGAAGCCATCGCCGGGGAGAGTATGAATGAGTTTCCAGGCATAGACGGGGTCGGGTTGGGCGATGTACCGATCGAGGGCGGAAGGTTGGGCGGCGAGGGATACGGCGGCGAGGAGGAGGGTGGGGATCGTGCGGAAGGCGGGCATTTCTTGAGGGTACATGATCCCGGCGGGTGGATCGTTTCGCGTACATCCACAGAGGGAAAGAAACAAATCATGAACCAATATCCTCTTCGATGGATGGCAATGGCGCTGGCGGTGACGATGTGGAGTGCGCCCACGACGCAGCCGGGGCAGAACAAGAATGCGGCTTTGCTGCAAGCGATTCGCGCGGGAGACGGGGCGCGGATCAAGGTATTGCTGAGCGAAGGCGCGGACGCGAACGCGGCGGATGAGGCTGGGACTCCGGCGGCGATGAACGCGGTGCTGTATGCGAACGCGGAGGTGTTGCGCATGCTGTTGGAGGCGGGCGCCAGCGCGAACGCGAAGAACGCGATGGGATCGACGGCGCTGGTGTGGGCGGCGGGCGACCCGGTGAAGGCGAAGTTATTGATGGATGCGGGGGCGGATGTGAACGCGGCATCGCCGACAGGGCGGACTCCGCTGCATGTTGCGGCAACGTCATCGGGGAATACGCCGACGGTGCGATTGTTGCTGGAGAAGGGGGCGAAGGTGGATGCGAGGGACGGGTTGGAACCGATGCCGCCATTGTTCACAGGAGGGGGCAAGGCGACGCCGCTGGTGGAGGCGGGGCGCGTGGGCGATTTGGAGACGGTGCGGGCGCTGGTGAAAGGCGGGGCGAACGTCAACGCAGCGGGGGCGAATAACGTCACGGCACTGACGGAGGCAACGCTGTTCGGGCGGCGGGAGATTGTGCGTTTCCTGCTGGACAACGGGGCTTCGGTGAAAGGGCCTGGGGCGGCGATGCAGAAGATGCCTTTGTTGAGTATGGCGGCGATTCGTGGAGATGTGGCGATAGCGCGGATGCTGGTGGAGGCGGGAGCGGAGGTGAATATCGCGGATGCGCATGGAGCGACGCCGCTGATGTGGGCCGCCGCCTCGGATCGAGTGAATGCGGCGATGGTGGCGTACTTGTTGCAGGCTGGGGCGGATGTGAGGGGGAGGAATAACGGTGGGGAATCGGCTCTGGATTGGGCGATGCGGCGTGGGGAGACGGCCGTGGTGAAGCTGCTGCGGAAAGCGGGTGCGCCGCAGCAGGAAGCAGTGGCGGTGGCTCCGGCGAAGTATGCGACGACGGAGATTCCGGTGGAGAAGACGCTGGCGACGCTGGTGGAGAGCGGCACGAAGGCGAAGAGCCAGGGCTGCGGGACTTGCCACAATCACATGTTGCCGATGGTGGCGCTGGCGGCGGCGCGGCGGGCGGGGATCGCGGTGGATGGGGAGCAGGAGAAGAAGCTGACGAACATTGTGCTGGGGATGGTGAAGCCGGCGACGGGGATACTGATGGAAGGGAGCGATGTATTTCCGGATTTGCCGGTGACTGGGAGTTTTCTGCTGGAGGCGCTGGCGGCGCAGGGCAAGCCGATGGATGAGACGATTGCGGCGGTGGTGCATACGGTGGCCTCGAAGCAGGCTCCGGATGGACGGTGGATCGGCTGGGCTCCGCGCGGGCCGCTGGAGAACGGCGATATTCAGGCGACGATGCTGGCGATTCGGTCGATGCGGTTGTATCCGATTGCCGGGCGGAAGGTGGAGTTCGAGGGGCGGATGTTGAAGGCGGGGCGGTGGCTGCGGACGGCGCAGGCGATGACGACGGAGGAGTATGTAGCGCGGCTGCTGGGATTGTACTGGGCAGGGATGCCGGCGGCGGAGGTGCGGGAGGCGGCGCGGCAGTTGCGCACGAAGCAGCGCGCGGATGGCGGATGGGGGCAATTGCCTTCGCTCGGCAGCGATGCGTATGCGACGGCGCGTGCGGTGTATGCGATGCGGGAGGCGATGGGGGATCACGCCGATGCTTACAGTGTGCGGAAGGGGATTCAGTATTTGAGGAAGACGCAGTTAGAGGATGGGACGTGGCATGTGGCGACGCGCTCGTTTCCGTTCCAGCCGTTGGTGGATACGGGATTTCCGCATGGGCGGGATCAGTGGATTAGCGCGGCGGCGACGAGTTGGGCGGCGATTGTGCTGATGCCGAGCGCGGTGTCTACGGTTCCGGAGCGAGTGGCGGATTTGAAGACAGGAGACGGGAGACGGGAGACAGGAGACGGAAGATAGTGCCTTTAGTCGATGGGTGTGGATTGGCCTAGGGCTCGTTGGAGGAAGGCTCGGGCGACTAACCAGTCGCGTTTGACGGTGGGTGTGGAGACGCCCAGGACTTCGGCGGTTTCTTCGATGGTGAGGCCGCCGAAGTAGCGGAGCTCGACGATTTTGGCCTGGCGAGAGTCGAGTTTGGTGAGTTCGTCGAGGGCGTCGTTGACGGCGATGACGTCGGCATCGAGATCGACGGATGGCTCGGGAGAATCTTCGAGTGAGACTTTGGGCCCGCCGCGCTTTTTGGCGTTGCGGGCCTTGGCGTAGTCGACGAGGATGCGGCGCGCCATTTCGGAAGCGACGGCGAAGAAGTGGGCGCGGCTTTGCCACTTGGTGCCTTTTTGATCGATGAGGCGGAGGTAGGCTTCGTGAACGAGAGCAGTGCTTTCGAGAGTGTGGTCGGCGCGCTCGCGCATCATCTGGCGGCGGGCGACGCGCTTCAGTTCGTTGTAGATGAGGGGCGTGAGTTCGTCGAGAGCTTCTTTGTCGCCGCCGGACCAGCGCTCCAGGAGTTGGGTGACTTCTTTCGGATCGCGTTCCACCAGGGAATTGTAGCGCGCCCGCTAGGGGGCGAAGTAGCCGTTGACGTCGAGGATGAGATGAGTGGGGTTGGAGACGAAGGCGGAGATGGCTCCGGCATTGCCGCGGACGATTGCGGCGTTGGCGACGATTTGACCTTCGAAGGCGTTGAGGTTGGAGGTTCCGAAGGTTGGTATGGAACTGGCCGGGAAGAGGCTGAGGAAACCGAGCGTCTGGGTGGGGACGACGGTGACGTTGAGCGAATAAGCCTGGGCGAGGTTGGGGAGCGCACACCGGGCGAGCATGGAGAGAGTGCGGGGTTCGCTGGCATTGAGGATGGGCGGGCCGTTGGGCGCGGTGAAGCCTTCGGTGGGGCGCGTATCGGCGATGCGGCAGGGTTGCACGGGGAAGAAGCGGAGGGCCGCGGGAGTGAGCGGGGCGAAGTAACCGTTGACGTCGAGGATGAGATCGGTGGAGTTGGAGGCGTAGATGGAGATGGAGCCATTGGCGCCGGAAGGGACGATGGCGGCATTGGCAACGACGCGCCCTTGGAAGGAATTGAGGGTGGAGACGAGGGGTTGGGGTGTGCCTGTGGGCCAAGCGGAGATGTAGGCGAGGGGGCCGCGAGGGACGGCGGTGACATTGAGGGCGAAGGCTCGGGCGTTGGCGGGGACGGCGCAGGCTCCGGCGATGGGGAAGGCGCGGGTTTCCGCGGCGGCGAGGGGCGTATTGGTGTTGCGGGTGTCGGCGCGGCGGCATGGGGCGAGGGGTGAGTAGTAGAGAACGTCGGGGCCGGTGGATTCGGTGAAGTAACCGTTGATATCGACGATGGCGTGGGTGTTATTGGAGGCGTAGAGGTCGATGGCGCCGTTGTCGCCGGCGGGGACGATGGCAGCGTTGGCGGCCACTTGTCCTTCGAAGGCGTTGAGGGTGGAGACGAGGGGTTGAGGGCGTCCGGTGGGCCAGAGGGAGATGTAGGCGAGCGGCTCCAAGGGTACGACGGTGACGTTGAGGGCGAAGGCTTTGGCGGATGAGGGAATGCCGCAGGCGCTTTGTGGAATGGGGATGGTGCGGATGGATTGAGCGGCGATGTGCGGGGGGCCGAAGGCTCCGGTTTGCCCTTCGCCCGTGCGGGTATCGGCGACGCGGCAAGGGCGCACGGGGACGAAGCCGAGTCCGGCGGTGGCGTGTGTTTGCGGCCCGCTGGTGAGGTTGGCGGTGACGGATGGAGGGATGAAGGTGTTGTCGGGGACAGCGGCGAAGGAAACGGTGGAGGAGGCTCCGGTGGCGCGGCCGGTCCAACCGGCGAGGGTAAAGCCGGGGTTGGGAATGACGGTGGCGGTGATGGAGGCGCCAACGAGGTAATATCCGTCGGCGGGCGGAGCGGGGGTGAGTTGAATGACTCCGGCGCCTGGGGGATTAACGTTGGCTTCGACGAAGATGGAGCGTTCGAATTCGAGAGTGAGGACGTTGGTGTCACGATCGGGGACGGTGTAGGTTTGCGAGGCGGCGCCGCCCTGGCTCCATTTGAGGAAACGATAGCGGACACCGCGGTAGATCTGCGAGTCGGGGACGGAGAGGGTGTGGGCGGAGCCTGGGGTCCAGACGAAGGCTTTGGTGCGATCGTATTCGATGCCATCGATGGTGTATTTGACGCCGGCTTCGGCTTGGGCAAGGATGAGGACTCGGGCGAGGCGCTGGTCCGGGGTGTCGATGATTTTGGTGAGGAAGGCGGCGGGCTGCGAGGACTTGTTGCTGAGGAGGCCGGCCTGCGGATAGTCATTCGATTCGGTGTAGCCGGCGAGGTAGGCGGCTCCGGCGGAATCGACGGCGAGGCCGGTGACGATGTCGTTCTCAGAGCCGGAGACGTAGGTAGCGAAGACGGGGACGCCGTCGGGAGTGAGTTTGATGAGGTAGGCGTCGGCGAAGATTTCGAAGCCGCCGCCGGGTCCCATGATCTGGCGGAGGAGGAAATCGGAGGCGTTGCCGGTGGCGGCGGCGTAGATGAATCCGTTGGGGTCGGTGGTGATGGCGCGGACGTTGGTAGTTCCGAGTTGGCGCAGGGTGGCGATGGCCGTGGCCGCTGCGTTGAGGCGGAGGATGGAGGCGCCGGCGAGGAGGAGATCGCCGGAGGGTTCGGGGCGCATGGCGCGCACGACGATGGGCAGCAGGCCGGTGAAGGGAATGGAAGTGCCGAGAGGAGTGAGTTTGGCGAAGTAGGAAAGTGGCGCGGCGTTGGCGAGGTGATTGGTAGTGCCGCGGGGGAGGTCATTGATGGCGTCGGACTGGAGCGCGACGGAGATGAGGCCATCGCGGTCGAGGACCATTGCGGAGGAGGTGTCGTTGCCGGTAGTGCCGTAGTAGGTGGCGAAATCGAGGCGATCGCCGGCGGGGTTGATGCGCGCGATGTAGGCATCGTTGCTGCCGCGCAGGGCGGGCTGGATGGGGCCTCCGGCGAGCGGCATGTCGGCGGAGTCGGTGGTGCCGAGCAGGTAGGCGGAACCGGCGGCATCGATGGCGAGCGCGGTTGTTCCGTTCAAGCCTTCGTTTCTGGCGCCGCCGAGATAGGTGCAGTAGTCGAACTCGTTGGCGGTGGCGGCGACTTTGGCGACGAAGAAATCGTAGCCACCGCGGGGTTGGGATTGAATGGCTTTTTTGACGGGAAGCGTTCCTGCTCCGGGAGGGAAGGTGTCGGTGTAGCCGGCGATATAGGCTGCGCCGGTGGTGTCAATGCGGAGGGCATTGGGCAATCCGCCGGAGAAGTAGAGGGCGGAGAGGACGGTGTCGCCGGTGGGGTTGAGCTTGATGACGAAGCCGCGATTGAGGCTGCCATCCCGGACATAGCCGGTGACGTAGGCTGAGCCTTGGCTGTCGACGTCGATGGCAGTGGCCTGGGAGAAGCCTCCGGTGGTGAAGTAGACGGAATAGGCGAGGGTGGGATCGATGATGAGGGGGAGGTTGCGGTCGTAGGGGCCGAGGGCGAAGGTGACGGCGCCGCCGACGATCTTGTAGGAAGTTTGGACAAGCTGTTTGCGGGGGCCTGCCCATTGATAGGCGACGGGCCTGTGCTGGCGCAACTGGCCGCTGGGGGTATCGAGCAAGAGGTCGCCGGCGGCGTCGATGGCGATGCGCGAGGCGCCACTGATGCGGAGAGCGATGGGTTCGGGGGAGGCGTGCGGGGCGACGATGAAGTCGTACTCGATATTGCGGCCGCGGCTGTAGTAGACGGCGTCGATGCCGGGGTAGATGGAAGCGGCGTGGACCCGGCGGTAGTGGTCTATGGCGCTGAACTGGCGGCGGGGTTCGGGGCCGAGCAGGTAGGTGGATTGGCCGGGGAGTGGGTCGCGGAGAGAGAGGGCGGGGGAGGGATTGGAGTGGGAGAAACGGAAGGCGAGAGTAGAGCCGGAGTGGAGAGAGAGGCGGAAGCCCTGGGGATCGACGGCGAAGCGGTAATTGGAGGCAATGCCTGTGTAGAGCGAGCCATCGTCCCATTGGCCGCGATTCGATTCGAAGTGGACGGGAAGGCTGCCGTAGCCGGCAACGGAGTGGGGTTTGGGCGCAGCGATACCCAGCGTGCACAGCGTGCAAGCAAGGCCTATCCGGTAGATTGTCATGGGCGTTCGATGGGATTGTAGCGCAATAGGCGCATTGCGGCGGAGTCGTGATAGGGTAGAACCTGATAGCCGCATGTACATTTCCGTCAAAGCGGAGTACGCTCTTTCCGCGATTTTCGATCTGGCCACGCAGCCGCCGGGAGAGCCCGTGCGGATAGCCGATATTGCGAAGCGGCAGAACATACCGCAGAAATTTCTGGAACTGATTTTGTCTTCTTTGAAGCAGGGAGGATTTGTGGAATCGCGGCGCGGGGCGGAGGGTGGATATCTGCTCTCGCGGGCGGCCGATTCGATTATGGTGGGTGAGGTGATCCGGTTTGTGGATGGCGGGAAGGCGCGGGAGAAGCGGAAGACGGGCAGTCCGTTCGCGGAGATGTGGGCCAGGGTGGACGATGCGGTATCTTCCGTGGTGGATCAAACGAGCTTCGGCGACCTGCGGAGAAACTGGCAGGAACGGCAGTCGAAGTACATACCGAACTGGGATATTTAGGAGTGGACAGTGATCTATAACGACAACTCATTGAGCATAGGGCGCACGCCGCTGGTGAAATTGAACCGCGTCACGGATGGCGCCCCGGCCACCGTGCTGGCGAAGATTGAAGGGCGGAATCCGGCCTATTCGGTGAAGTGCCGCATCGGGGCGGCGATGATCTGGGACGCCGAGAAGCGTGGCGTGTTGAAGCAGGGCAAAGAGATCATTGAGCCGACGAGCGGGAATACGGGGATCGCGCTGGCATTCGTGGCGGCGGCGCGCGGGTATTCGATTACGCTGACGATGCCGGAGACGATGTCGCTGGAGCGGAGGAAGGTGCTGAAGGCGCTAGGGGCCAATCTGGTGCTGACGCCGGGCAGCGAGGGGATGCGGGGGGCGATCTCGCGGGCGGAACAGATTCTGGCATCCGATCCGGGGCGCTATGTATTGCTGCAGCAATTCAAGAATCCGGCGAATCCGGAGATTCATTTCAAGACCACGGGTCCGGATATTTGGGAGGATACCGAAGGCGGGATGTACGTGCTGGTTTCGGGGA
>JAEUQG010000261.1 GCA_016789755.1 Bryobacterales bacterium | reverse complement strand
TCGTGGGCGGATCGAATCTCTTATCAGCCTGGGCAGGCGCTGACGCTGCGGATGACGATGAAGTCGAATGACGATCCATATCCGTACACGGTTGTTGCCTACCGCCAGAACAATCAGGACGGGGTGAAGACCTATCTTCCGAAAGGGACCGCTGAGCCGAGCGACATCTTCGGAAATACCGTTGAACAAGGCTTCCGCATCGTGAAGTTGGGTTCGTTCAGCAAGGCGGTAATGGTTGGGGCCAACGGTTTGCTGATTCCGCAAACGCTGAGCGTGCCAAATGAGCCTGGGATGCACACGATCGTTGTGCAGTTGCGGGATTACACGGGGACGCGAATCCTCAAGAGTTCGTACTACAAGTTTGGGGTCGTCACCGCGACGGAAGATTTGCCGTCGGTGATTTCCGCCAACCGGTATCTGACCAATGACAAGCTGTACCGGGTAAATGGCATTGTTCAGGTGCGTGGCGGGGCGACGCTGAGTATCCAGCCGGGCACGATCCTTGTGGGCACTCCGGGTTCGCAGCCGCCCAGCGTGTTGCTGATCACGAACACGGGGCGTCTGGATGCGATCGGCACGCAGGCGCGTCCGATTCTGATGACATCCTCGCAGCCGGTGGGCAGCCGGCAACGCGGCGATTGGGGCGGGCTGATCATGCTCGGCAAGGCGATTGTGAACGATCCGGGAGGGTCGCTGAATATCGAAGGGTTGCCGGATTCTCCGGATACGACCTATGGAGGCACGAACGACGATCATGATTGCGGAATTTTGCGCTACGTTCGCGTGGAGTTTGCGGGGGCATTGTTGCGGCCTAACGAAGAGACGAACAGCTTCACTTGGGGAGCTTGCGGCAAGCTGACGCAGAATTCCTACTTGCAAGCGCACTACGGATTGGACGATGCCTTTGAATGGTTCGGCGGGAACAACGACGCGAAATACCTGGTGGGGACTTACACGGCCGACGATTATCTGGATTTTCAGATCGGCTATCGGGGACGGGTGCAGCACGCGGTGATGCTGGCTAACGGGGACCTGTCGAACCGCGGCATTGAAGGGGATAACTATGAACGCGATTTCGCGGCGACGCCGCCGAGCAAGCCGCAGATGTACAACATCACGTTCGTCGGGGCGGATGCGCGCGGCTTCGATGAAACGGACGCGGCGGCAGTGTACTTGAGACGCGGGGCGCAGGGCACGTTTAACAACATCCTGGCGTATCACTGGGGCACGTCGACGTTGAGCGGGGCGAACACGGACTTGCTGACGGCAGCGATTAACAACAAGAATCTGTCGATGGACGGGTTGCTGTTCTTCGACAACGGCAAGCATACGGGGAAGGCGAACACGATCGCGGCGCAGTTGATTGCGGCGGTGACGCCGCTGGTGGGGAACGGGCTACGCAACGTGCAGCCGCAAGATGTGAAACTGCGCCGTGCCCTGGAGTTCAGCGATCCGGACTTCCGGCCGCAACCTGGTTCTCCGGTGTTCAGCGCGCGTTGGATTCAGCCTCCTGACGATGGGTTTTTCGATCAGTGGGCGACTTGGATCGGGGGGATGGGACAGCACAATTGGACCGAGGAATGGACGACGTTCCTGCAGGAAGAGGACATCAAGCCGTAACTGCTAGCGCTGTTGCAGTTTAGTGCGGAATGTTTTCGCAGAAGCGTTGTCCGGAGTGATGACCAGCACCGTGTCGTCACCCGCGATGGTTCCGACAACTTCGCGCCAGTCCGTCTGGTCCAAAGCAACGGCCAGCGGACTGGCGCTGCCCGGTGTGGTCTTGAGCACCACGAGGTTCTGCGCCAAGCGCACGTCGAGCAGGAACTCATTGGCCATTTCGTGGACATCCGGAGCGGGTTTGGCGGAAGACAATTCCTGGTAGCCCTGGGGGGTCTTGACCAAGCCGAGTTCCCGAATATCGCGCGAGAGGGTGACCTGGGTGGCCTCGATGCCGGCACGGCCGAGGGCTTCGGCGAGATGCTCCTGGGTGTGGATGGAACGGCTTCGGACCAGCTTCAAGATTTCCTGTTGCCTGAGCCGTTTTTGCATTGTTTGGTCCTATCCGCGCATGGCGTTGAGACGTTCTTTGGCTTCGGCGAAGGCTTGGGCAACGGCTTGCGGGCCGGTGCCTCCGCGGATGTTTCGTGTTTTGATGCCTTCGGCGGGATCGAGCAGGGCGGCCATTTCGGGGGTGAAATGTTCTGAGAAGGCGGTGAGCTGGGAGGCTGTCCAGTCCTTGGCGTTTTTGCCGGCGCGGACGCTTTCCAGCACCAGCCGACCGACGACCTTGTGGGCCTGATGGAATGGCATGCCGGCGCGTGCCAGAGCGTCGGCGAGGTCTGTGGCGACGGCCCAGGAATCTTCGGCTGCCTTGCGTGTTGCTTCGGGTTTGAGGACGGCAGTTTGCACGACGACAGTTGCCATTTCGAGGGATTGCAGCAACTGGCTGACGACTTCGAATAGCGGCTCTTTGTCTTCCTGCATGTCGCGGTTGTAGGTCATGGGAAGACCCTTCATGGTGACGAGCAGTCCGATGTATCCGCCGAAGACTCGCCCGGCCTTGCCGCGGATCAGTTCGAGGGAATCGGGGTTGCGTTTCTGGGGCATCATGCTGGATCCGCTGGTGACTCCGTCGCCCAAGTCCATGAAGCCGAACTCCTCGCCGGTGTAGAGGATCCAGTCTTCTGCGAGGCGGCTCAAGTGGAGCATGATGAGGTTGGCGGCGTGTTCGAAATCGAGGAGGAAATCGCGGTCGCCGGAGACGTCCATCGAGTTGCGGGTGACGGAATCGAAGCCGAGTTCCTGGGCGACGGCTTGGCGGTCGACAGGGAAGCCGCTGCCGGCGAGGGCGCCGGAGCCGAGTGGCATGACGTTGACGCGGCGGCGGGCATCGCCGAGGCGCTCCCAGTCGCGGGAGAACATTTCGAAGTAGGCGAGCAGGTAGTGGGTCCAGAGGACGGGTTGCGCACGGCGAGTATGGGTGTAGCCGGGGATGATGGCGTCCGGGTAGCGCTCAGCAAGGGTCAACAGTTCCGCCATCAATCCGGTGAGGAGGAGGCGCGCGGAGTCGATCTGTTCGCGGAGCCAGAGGCGGACATCGAGCGAGACCTGGTCGTTGCGGCTGCGGCCGGTGTGGATTTTGTCGGCGAGGCCGGCGCCGAGGCGCTCTTTGAGCTTGCGGATGACGACGGTGTGGACGTCTTCCTCGGGCGCGGAATCGAAGAAAGCGGGGTCGGCCGCCTCAGAGCGCATGGCATCCAGCGCGTCGACGAGCGAAGCACATTCGGTTGCGTTGAGGATGCCGATTTTGTGCAAGCCGCGAGCGTGCGCGATGGATCCACGCAGATCGACATCGATCAGCGTCTTGTCAAAATGAAGCGATCTCCCGAAGCGGTCGAAGACCTCCGAGGGGCCGCCTTCAAACCGCCCTCCCCAAAGTTTCATGGGTATCCTTATCTTCCTTTTACGATTACGACAGCAGCATGAGCAGCAGCGCTTTTTGCGCGTGCAGCCGGTTTTCGGCCTGATCGAAGACGACCGAATGCGGTGTTTCGATGACGCCGTCCGTTACCTCGAGGCCGCGTTTGGCGGGGAGGCAATGCATAAAGAGCGCATCGGGCCCAGCCGCTTCCATGAGGGTTTCGTTGACCTGGTAAGGCATGAAGATCTCGCGGCGTTTGTCGGCTTCGTGCTCCTGGCCCATGCTGGCCCAGACGTCGGTGTAGACGGCGTTGGCGCCGCGAACGCCTTCGATGGGGTCGTTGGTGACCGTGACGGTGGCTCCTGTTTCGGCGGCGAAGGCGCGCGATTGGGCGACGATGGCGGCATCGGGTTCGTAGCCCTTGGGGCAAGCGATGGTGAAGTGGGCGCCGAGACGCGCGGCATCGAGCATGAGGGAATGGGCGACATTGTTGCCGTCGCCGGCAAAGGCGAGTCGAAGGCCGCGGAAGTCGCCGAGCCGTTCGCGGATGGTCTGGAAATCGGCGAGGGCCTGACAGGGGTGATAGAGGTCGCTGAGAGCGTTGATGACGGGCACGGAGGCCCATTTAGCAAGGTCTTCGATGGTTTGTTGGGAATAGACACGGGCGACGATTCCCTGGGTCCAGCGTTCGACGTTGCGGGCGATGTCCTTTAAGGGTTCGCGGTCGCCGATGGGTCCGATGTTGAGGATGGAACCGCCGCCTAATTGTTGGATGGCGACTTCGAAAGTCATGCGGGTGCGCAGCGACGGCTTTTCAAAGAGGAGGGTGAGGTAGCGGTTCCGGAGGGCGGAGGTGTAGCGCAGGGGATTGCGCTTGACGTCGCCGGCGAGGTCGAGCAGACGGAGCAGTTCCTCTGTGGAGAGGTCGAGGTCGGACTTCAGATCGGGTGAGAGCATCGTCCAGTTTTCGACGTTGGCCGCGGCAGCCATGACTCCATCCTCCTTTGGGAAACGGCAACGGGACGGCGTGCCGTCCCGAGCTGTATTTTTATTCACCTGAGTGAATAATTACACATTTGGAGGCAACTGCGCAACGTGACCTGAACGTGACATGCAAGGCGCTTCCATCCCGGAGAAGAGTGTCCTATACTTTCTACAAAATCATACTTCGGTTGGGAGAAAGGGATCATGAAGCAATTCTCATTGTTGTTTGCGGTCTTCCTGTGCCTTGTTTCCGCGGACGCGCAGGAAACGCGCTCGATGTTGTTCGGGCGCGTGCTGGATCCGCAGGGAGCGGCGATCGTGGGGGCGAGTGTTGAGGTTCGGAACGTGCAGACCGGTGTTGCGCTGGCGTTCCGCACGAACGATACAGGCTACTACGAAGCGAACCTGCTGTTGCCTGGCGAGTACGAGTTGACGGCTTCGATGGACGGGTTCAAGAAGCTGTTGCGGCGAGGGGTCAGGCTGCCTGTCTCCTCGCGATTGCAGGTTGATCTGGCGATGGAACTGGGAGGCGTAGCCGAGACGGTGTCGGTGACGGCGGAGGCGCCGCTGCTCGAAACGAACGCGGTGAGTTCAGGCCGCGTGCTGGACAACAAGAGCGTGATGGAACTCCCGGTGATGGGCAATTCGGCGATGTTGCTGGTGAAACTGACGCCGGGGATTCAAACGGGCGGCGTGAACAATTATCTGGCGTTGCATTCCAACGCGGGCGGGTCGGATTACAGCGTGAACGGGAACATTGGGGGCAATTCGTGGACTCTCGATGGATCGCCCAACCAGGGGCCGGGGAGAAGGACGGCCTATCTTCCTTACACCGATGCGGTGGCGGAGTTCAAGGTGGAAACGACGAACTTCGATGCATCGATCGGCCAGAGTTCGGGTGCGGCGATCAGCATGATTTCGAAGTCGGGGTCGAACGATCTGCATGGGACCATGACCTGGCAGCACTGGCAGCAGCGGTGGCAGGGGAGTCCGTTCTTCGTCAAGCAGCAATACTACAACCGCATCAACGCGGCGGAGGCGGCGGGGAATACGGCGCTGGCGAACCAGATCCGCAATACGGACAAGCAGCCGACCGGACGTTCCAATAATTGGGGTATTTCCGGCGGCGGGCCGCTGGTGATTCCGAAGCTTTACAACGGGAAGAACAAGCTGTTCTGGTTTCTGACCTACAACGGGTTTAAGGATGTGAAGGTGGAAGACCCGAACAGCATTACGCGCACGGTGCCAACGCTCAACGCGCGCAACGGCGATTTCAGCGATATGTTGACGTTGCTGAACGGGACACGGTATACGGTGCACGATCCGATCACGGTGCGCACGGATCCGGCGCGTCCGCGGAATTTCATCCGCACGCCGTTTCCGGGAAACGTCATTCCGAAGAGCCGGTTTGTGAATCCGGCCTACGACGCGGTGAACAAGCTGTATCCGCTGCCGAATAACAATCCGGCGCCGGGGCAGGATCCGGTGAATAACTATCTGGCGAGCCAGACTCCGTACAACTGGGACTACAAGGCATATTCGAATCGTATCGACTACCAAATCAACGACCGGTGGCGGATGTTCGGGCGCTGGTCGTTCAACGATTTCGGTCCTGAGGATCGCAGCGACTGGACGTACGAAACGTCGCGCGGGTTGAATTCGAACGGGCTGAACCGGAACAACAAGGGCGGCAACATCGATGTTGTGTACACGCAGTCACCGACGATGATCTGGAATTTGAACGTGGCGATGAATCAGTTCCGGGAAGGGAACATTCAGCCCACTTTGGAGAAATTCAAGCCGACCGACCTGGGGCTGCCGGCCTATATGGATCAGCGGGCGGGGGACTTGCATGTGCTGCCGCTGATGAATGTGAACGGCTACTCGCAGATCAGCCCGGGCGGGCTGAGCGTCTTCACTCGCACGCGCATCATGACGGTGAAGTTGGAGGGCACGAAGATTCTGGGGAACCATACGCTGCGCGCCGCCTTCGACAACCGCAACCACTTCCGTACGGGCGGGGGTGGGGGCAACACGAGCGGCAATTTCACCTTTGCCGATACTTACACGCGGCGCAACGACGACGGTTTCACGCCTTCCTCGAATCTGGGGCTGGGGTGGGCGGCGTTTATTCTGGGCACACCGAACGGGATCGGCCTGGCGACGAACGACAGCTACGCGATGCATAACCCTTACTATGCGTCGTTCCTGCAGGATTCCTGGCGCGTGACGGATAAGCTGACGTTGAATCTGGGGTTGCGCATGGAATACGAGCGGGCGGCGACGGAGCGATATAACCGCATGATAGGGAATTTCGATCCGAGCATCGAACTTCCGTTTGCGCAAGCGGCGCAGGCTGCCTATGCGCGCAATCCGATTCCGGAGTTGCCGGCGAGCCAGTTTGTCGTGCGCGGGAGCAATCGGTACGCCGGTGTCGACGGGAACTCGCGCAACCTATACAAGAACGAACTGATGTGGCTGCCTCGTGTCGGGGCGGCGTACCGTTTGAAGGAGAAGACAGCCATCCGCGCCGGGTACGGCATTTTCTTCGATACGATCAACGTGTTGAACTTCGGGCCTGACCAGTACGGATATTCGCGCAACACATCGCCGATTATCACGACGGACTTCGGGCAGACGTGGAATTTTCCGGCCAATGCGAATCCGGCGAACGGCAACAGTCCGCTGCGGGATCCGTTCCCGTTACGGGCGGACGGAACGCGGTTCGACGAACCTACGGGGAGTCTGCTGGGAACCATGGCCCGGCCGGGGCGAGGATTTACATATACCGATTTCAATCAGCCGCACGCGCGGCAGCAGAGATGGCGCGCCGGAGTGCAGCACCAGATCGGAAAGAACATGGTGGTGGAAGCGGCGTACTCAGGCACCTATTCGGACCGGATCTCGATTTCGCGCAACATGAGCCCTCTGCCCGAACAGTATTGGGCGAGCGGGCTGACGCGCAACAACGCGATTGCGGACAATCTCAACGCGAACGTGACGAATCCTTACTACATCAACAATTTCAACGCGTCGATGTTTACGCCGGCGGTGTGGGCCGACATTCGGACGAACGGATTCTTCAACTCGCCGACGATCCGGCGCAACACATTGCTGCGGCCCTTCTCTCACATGAACGGGCTGACGAACAATCACGAAACGAGCGCCTACACGAAGTCGCACGAAGTTCAATTGTCGTTCGAGAAGCGGTTCGCGGCGGGCTGGAACATGCATTTCGGATACACGGCGACAAGCTTGCGGGAGGCGGACTTCTACCTGAACGAGTTCGATACGACGCGCACGGAGAGGATATCCAACGACGGCCGTCCGCAGCGCATTGTGGCTAGCGGGATTTATGAACTGCCGTTCGGTAGAGGGCGCAAGTTTGCATCGGGCGCCGCCAAGCCGGTGGACATGCTGGTAGGTGGATGGCAACTGAGCGCGACGTACGAATTCCAGCCGGGCCCGCTGATCGACTGGGGCAACGTGTTCTTCTACGGCGACGATAGGAGCCAGATCAACAATGTGAACCGGACTTTCGATACATGGTTCAATACGGCGAACTTCGAGCGGACGGCGGCGCGCGGGCCGGCTGCCTTCCACCGGCGGGTATTCCCGACGCGCATCAACGACATGCGGCGCGATATGACGAATTTGTGGAACGGCAACATAGCCAAGAACGTACGGTTCGACGAGCGGTGGAACCTGCAATTGCGGCTGGACGCGATCAATCTGACGAACCGCTCGCAGATGAACGCTCCGAACACCGATCCGTATTCGAGCAATTTCGGGCGCATCACATCGCAAACGGCGGCGACGAACCGGTGGATTCAGGTGCAGGCTCGGGTTACGTTCTAAGCAACGCGCCCGCACAACGCGCCGGGTCCAGGGCGGCGGCACACGAGTTCCGGAACAAGCTGGGGCTCACGCACCGGCGCGGGATGGGAGACGTTCGGACAGTATTCGAATCCGGCGCGGCAACGGGACATATACTGAGGAGATTATGCTCACGCGGCGCGCATTTCTTCAAACCGCAGCAGGCCTGCCGTTCGGCCTGCTGCCTTTGCATCAGCTTTCGGCGAAGATGAGGGGCAAGGTGAAAATCACCGATGTGAAGTGCATGATCGTGCGCGGAACATGGGATTGGAACCTGATTCGAGTGGATACGGATGCGGGGATTTCGGGGATCGGGGAAGCTTATTGGGGTCCCGGGGTGAAAGACCTGGTTCTGCATCAACTGAAGCAGCACGTGATTGGGGAAGATCCGTTGAATGTGGACAAGCTGTACACGAAGATGCTGATGCTGTCGGCGGGAGCGGGGGCGCTGGCTGGAGTTACGGTCACGGCGGCGAGTGGGATTGAGATCGCGCTTTGGGATCTGGCGGGCAGAATTCTGGAGACGCCGGCTTGCAATCTATTGGGCGGACGTTTCCGCGACCGTGTTCGCTTTTACCGCACGCTGCAGGTTGTGGATGAAGTGGAGAACATGCAGGCGTGGCGCGACCAAGTGCAGGCCGCGCGGGCGGAGAAATTCGGGTGGACGGCATTCAAGTTTCAAGGCGACGGCATTCCCCGGCGGGCCGATCCGGAATACAAGGAAACCGGACATGACGCTTACACGCGAGGGCTGACGCTGAAGGATCTGCGGCGCATCGGCAAGGCGATGGAAACGGTGCGGGAGGCGCTTGGTCCCGATGCCGATTTCGGTGTCGAGGCGCACTGGAAGTACGATGTTCGCGATGCGATCCAGATGGCGAAGGCGATTGAGCCGGCGAAGCCGATGTGGCTGGAGGACCCGGTGCCTCCGGGCAACCCGGAAGCGATGGCGCGTGTGACGCATGCGGTGGAGGTACCCATTTGCACGGGAGAAAATCTCTATACGCGGGATGGGTTCCGGCGCCTGATCGAGTTACAGGGGTGCGATGTGGTGCACATCGATATTCCGAAATCGGGCGGGTTATTGGAGTCGAAACGTATTCACGATCTGGCGGACAACTACTATATATGGACTGCGGCGCACAATCCGGCGAGTCCGGTGGGGACCATCGCCTCTTGTCACGCGGCGGCGTCGATGCGCGATTTTCGTATTCACGAATTGGCGAAGTACATCGATTGGTGGCAGGATCTGGTGGTGCATGACGGGCCGATCATCGAGAACGGGTATCACACGATCCGCGACAAACCGGGGCTTGGCATCGAACTGAATCCCGATGTTGCGCGCAGGCATTTGGCGCCGGGTGAGACATGGTGGGGGTAGCGTGTCACACTAAAGACATGAATCCGATGGAAGGCCACTGGTGCGGATGAACCGCGAGGCGGCAGAACCAGGTTGCCTGTTGGATCCTGAGTGGCGGTATCGCTCGAATCCGGGTTTCTTCGATGAGATGATCGATGGGACGGGTGGGATACGGGCGCACTGGCGGTCGATGG
>JAEUQG010000180.1 GCA_016789755.1 Bryobacterales bacterium | reverse complement strand
GTACGAGGTCGTGAGAACGATCCCCGGACCGGGCTACACCGCTTATGTCGTGGATTTGACTTCTCAGGCGTGGCTGACAGAAAAGGAAGTCAACCGGACTGTGTGGAAGCACTGGCTGACGATCGTCAAGCCGGAGAAGCTAAGACACGACAAAGGCTTCTTGTTTATCAGCGGCGGGAACAACCGGAGTGGCGCTCCGGAGCGCGTCGATGCTTTCGTTGCGGCGATCGCCACGCAAACCGGCACCGTCGCGGCGGAGTTGCGGATGGTGCCCAACCAGCCGCTGAGCTTCCATGGCGAAACGCGCCAGCGAGTGGAAGACGAAATCATCGCCTACGGTTGGAGGAAGTATCTGGACGGCGAAAGCGAGCAGTGGCTGGCGCGTCTGCCGATGACGAAGAGCGCGGTGCGGGCCATGGATACGATCACTGCGGTTGTGGCTCAGAACGGCGGCAAGGTGGACAAGTTCGTCGTCATGGGGGGATCGAAACGCGGGTGGACCACCTGGACCACGGGCGCGGTGGATTCGCGCGTCGTGGCGATTGTGCCCGCGGTAATCGACATGCTGAACATGGTGCCGTCGTTTGTGCACCATTGGCGTGTGTATGGATTCTGGGCGCCGGCGATCAACGACTACGTCGAGCACGACATCATGAAGTTCTCCGGCTCCAAGCGCTATGCGGAGATGTTGAAGATCGTCGAGCCCTTCGAATACCGCGACCGTCTGACGATGCCCAAGCTGATCGTGAACGCCGCCGGAGACGAGTTCTTTATTCCCGATTCGTCGCAGTTCTACTTCAAGGATCTCAAGGGCGAGAAGTATCTGCGGTATGTGCCGAACGCGAAGCACTCGTTGTCGGGTTCGGATGCGCGCGAGTCCATCGGAGCCTTCTACAGCATGATTGTCAACAACCGCCCGCGGCCGAAGTTCGATTGGCGGATCGAGAAAAACGGAACGATCACGGTGAAGGTAGCCGATAAGCCCACGGAAGTGAAACTGTGGCAGGCCACCAACCCCGAGGCTCGCGATTTCCGGCTCGATAAGATCGGCAAGGCGTATCAGGCAACGGTGCTGAAGGAAGCCAAGCCGGGGGTGTATCATGCTTCGGTGGCCAAGCCGCCGAAGGGCTTCACCGCGTTCTTTGTGGAACTCACCTACCCCAGCGGGATTTCGTTTCCGCTAAAAGTGACTACGGGTGTAAAGGTAGTGCCGGACGTCTATCCGTTTGAGGCGCCGGTGCTGGGCGGGCCGGGAGGCCCAGGGCCGACATCGACCCCGAAGGCCGTGCCGAACGGGGCCAAATAAGGAGCCAAGCGATGAAGGCGATCGTACTCACACTGCTGGCATGCGCGGCTCAGGCCGCGGTGAAACTGCCGGCGCTGATTTCCGACAATATGGTGCTGCAACAGCGGATGCCGGTTCGGATTTGGGGATCGGCGACACCGGGAGAAGAAGTAACCGTGACGCTGGGGCAGACTTCCGTGAAAGCGTTCACGCTCGAAGACGGGCGCTTCGAAGTGTTCCTGCCGCCGCTGAATGCCGGCGGTCCGTACGAGATGACGATCGCCGGCTCCAATACGATCACCGTCAAGAACGTCTTGATCGGAGAAGTGTGGGTCGCCTCCGGGCAGTCCAACATGGTCTGGCTGCTGCGCAACTCGACAAACGCGGAAAGGGAAATCGCCGCGGCAAACCATCCGCAAATCCGGTTCTTCCAGGTGAAGACGACGGTGGCTGCCACGCCCCAGACGGATGTGACGGATGCGTCGTGGAAGATATGTACACCGGAGAATGCGCCTGTGTTTTCCGGCGTTGCGTATTTTTTCGCGCGGCATCTAATGGAAACAAGAGGGGTGCCTATTGGCATCCTGCAGTCCGCAGTCGGCGGCACTCCCGCACAAGCTTGGACTCGCCATGAGGCGCTGTTCGACGACGTGAACCTGCACTGGTATCTGGACAATTGGGAGAAGGCCGTGAAGTCATATCCGCAGCAAAAGATCAAATACGAGCAGGCTCTGGCGAGGTGGAAGAAGGAAGCGGCAGCGGCAAAGGCGGCCGGAAAGCAGGCCCCGCGCGCGCCGCAGCAGCCGCAGGGCGCTCCCGGGCATCCGCATTCGCCTTCGGGCCTGTACAACGGCATGATCGCTCCACTGCTCGATTACGTCATTCGCGGAGCGATCTGGTATCAGGGCGAAGCCAACGCCGGTCCCACGGATAACGAACTGTACCGCCGTTTGTTCGGGGCGATGATTCTGGATTGGCGCAAGCAATGGGGACAGGGACAGTTTCCGTTTTTGTGGGTGCAACTGGCCAGCTTCAATCCGCCCGGCCGCGAGTGGGCTTACGTTCGTGATTCGCAGACTGCGACGTTGGAACTGGCGAACACCGGACAAGCGCTGGCGATCGATGCCGGCGAGCCGAACGATATTCACCCGAAAGACAAGTTAACCGTCGGGACACGGCTGGCGCTTGCGGCGCGTGCCGTCGCTTACGGCGAGAAGATTGTTCATTCCGGCCCCGTACAGCGCGGTGTGACGCGCGAGCGGAACGCTCTGCGCCTGTGGTTCGACCATGTGGGTTCCGGACTGGCGGCGAAGGATGGCCAGGCGCTCACCGGCTTTCGTATCGCCAATTCCGACCGTCGCTTCTTCAAAGCGGAGGCCGTATTGGATGGCAACACGGTCGTTTTGTCGAGCCCCTTTGTGAAAGAGCCGGTGTATGCCCGCTATGCCTGGGAAAGCGATCCCGTGGCGAATCTGATCAACAAGGAAGGGTTGCCCGCCGTGCCTTTTCGTACGGACGGGAAGTAAGAACTATGGATCGTTATACGAAATCGCGCGCCATGCTGGCACGCGCGGCGAAATCCTTGACGGGAGGCGTCAGCAGCCCGTTCCGCGCCAAGGCGCCGGTTCCTCTGTTCTTTGCCGACGGCAACGGACCGCGGCTGACCGATGTGGATGGCAACGGTTACATCGACTATGCTCTGGCCTGGGGTCCGCTGATTCTGGGGCACAAGCATCCGGCGCTGGTGGATGCGATGCGGCGTCAGGCGGAGAAACCGCATAACTACGGAGCGCAGCATGAGCTGGAATGCGAAGCCTCGGAACGCATACAGGCCTTGGCGCCCTGCGCGGAGCTGGTCGCCTATAGTTCCACCGGCAGCGAAGCGGTGGCCGCAGTGTGGCGCATTGCCCGCGCCGCTACCGGGCGGCACCGGATTCTGCGTTTTGAGGGCCACTACCACGGATGGCACGATCAAGCGTTGATCAGTTACAGGCCGAATCCGGAACGGATGGGACGCGAAGACATGCCGTGCCCCACACTCGATTCGAAGGGACAAGTGGCGAACGTCGTGGAGAACACCGTGGTGTGCCCGTGGAACGACGCGGCTGCGCTGGAACGCTGTTTCGAAAGATATGAGAACCAGATAGCGGCGGTCATCACGGAGCCTGTGCTGTGCAACAGCGGATGTCTGATGCCGGAGCCGGAGTTCCTGGAAGGCTTGCAGCGTATCCCGCGGGAGCGCGGTGCACTGCTGGTATTCGATGAGGTAATTACGGGCTTCCGGATGGCGCCGGGCGGGGCGCAGGAGTATTTCGGCATTGTGCCGGATTTGGCCACCTACGGCAAAGCAGTCGCCGGCGGGATAACCCTGAGTGCGTTCGCGGGCAAGAAGGAATTGATGGAAAGCATGCTCAGCGGCGTGGCTTACGGCGGCACGTTTAATGGGAATCCGCTGGGCATGGCAGCCGCGGTGGCTACGCTCGATGTGCTCAAGGATGGGTCGGCGCTGGCCCATGCCAATCGGATGGGGATGCTGCTTCAGGACGGCATTGCTTCCGCGGCGCGCAAAGCAGGCTTGCCCTTGCAGATCACCGGATTCGGCGCGGCGTTTTCGTTGCATTTCACGGAACTGGCCACGTTGCGAAACTATCGCGACACGCTGCAGGACGACAAAGAACGCTTGAACCGGTTTATCCGTGAATCGCTGGACGAAGGGTTGTTCCTGCTGCCCGACGGGCGAATCTATGTGTCGGCGGTCCATACGGAGCGGGAAGTCGGCGAAACTTTGGATGCGGTTGGGCGGGTGTTCAGCCGGTTCTAATGACCGCCGCGATGCGATAGTACACTGTGGAGACACATGCTCCCGCTTCTCTTCTTGCTCAGTTTGTGGGCAGCCGCCCAGGACTATGTTCTGGGGCCTGATTCCCAGCGCCAGCCGAATGTGCCGAAGGGCACGGTGACACAGCACACCTGGACGAGCAAAGTGTTTCCCGGCACGGTGCGCGACTACTGGGTTTACGTGCCCGCGCAGTATGACGCATCGCGTCCCACGCCGTTCATGATCTTTCAGGATGGCGGAGGCATGGTGCGCGAAGAAGGCGCGTTTCGCGTGCCGGTGGTGCTCGACAATCTCATCCACAAGAAGGATGTGCCGGCAATGATTGGGATCTTCGTCAATCCCGGAGTGATGCCGGCCAAGAGTGCGGAACATCAGGCGCGGTACAACCGGTCCTTTGAGTACGACGCGCTCGGGCCGCGATACGCGCGGTTTCTGGTGGAGGAAATCATTCCCGAGGTTGGGCGCAAGTACAATCTCTCGGCGAATCCCGATGACCGCGGATTGATGGGGTCGAGTTCGGGTGGGATCGCCGCGTTTACCGCGGCCTGGGAGCGCCCCGATCAGTTTCATCGAGTCATCAGCTTCATTGGAAGTTTCGTCAACTTGCGCGGCGGGCATAACTACCCCACCTTGATTCGCAAGACTGAACCGAAGCCGTTGCGGATCTTCCTCCAGGACGGCCGCGCGGACCAAAACATTTATGGCGGGAATTGGTTTATCGCGAATGAGGACATGGCCTCCGCGCTCGACTACTCCGGCTACGACGCGACGTTCGTCACCGGCTCCGAAGGTCACAACAGCAAGCACGGATCGGCGATACTGCCGGATGCCATGCGGTGGCTTTGGCGCGGCTATCCGCAGCCGGTGCGCAAGAGCAGGCAAGGCAAGGACAGGCACTTTCTGTCGTTAGCGCTCGATCCGGATAGCGATTGGGAACTGGTGAGCAGCGGGCATCGGTTCACCGAAGGCCCGGCGGCCGACCGGCAAGGCAACGTCTTCTTCACCGATATCCCCAACAACCGGATTCATCGGATTGGAGTGGATGGGAAGGTCACCGTTTGGAAGGAAGACACTGGGGCGGCGAACGGTTTGATGTTCGGGCCCGACGGACGCCTGTACGCCTGCCAGAACGGACGCAAACGGATTGTGGCCTATGGCATGGACGGAAGCGAATCGGTGATCGCCGACGGCGTGACATCGAACGATCTGGTGATCAACGGCAAAGGTGAAATCTGGTTCACCGATCCTCCGGAAAAGAAGATCTGGTTCGTCGATGCGAAGGGCAACAAACGGGTGGTGGTGGACAAGGGTTTCGAGTTCCCCAACGGAATCATGCTCTCTCCCGATCAATCGCTGCTGATGGTGGCTGATTCGCGCAGCCGGTGGGTATGGTCCTTCCAGGTGCAGGCCGATGGGTCGCTCGAGAACGGTGTGCCCTTCCATCGCCTGGAAACCCCCGACGATTCCTCATCGAGCAGCGCCGATGGGATGACGGTAGATACCGAAGGACACTTGTGGGTTACCACGCGGGCCGGGTTGCAGGTGCTGGACCAACCCGGACGTGTGGTGGGCATACTGAGCAAGCCCAACACAGGGTCGCTCTCGAACGTGGTGTTCGGCGGAGCGAATCTCGATTGGCTGTTCGTGACCGCGCAGGACAGCGTCTACAAACGGCACATGAAGCGCAAAGGCGTCGCGCCCTGGACTTTGTTGAAACCGCCGCAGCCGAGGTTGTAGCCAGGCGATGCGAAACGCTCTGGTGTGGTTTCTGGCCCTGCAGGCCGGGCTCCTGCTGATACGCCTGGACCTGCTGAGTCTGTGGGGCGATGAGTTGTTTACTCTGCAGACCGTGCAGAAACCGGTGCCGCAGATCCTCCAGTCCCTCAAGGCCGATATCCATCCGCCCCTTTACTATCTGCTCGCTCATTGGTGGATTGAACTGCCGCTTCCTTGGGGGACGATGGAAAAGATCCGGGCGCTTTCGGCGCTGTGGACAATGACGGCGACCGTGTTGCTGGACCGGTTGTTGCTTCGGCGATTGCCGGTGTCCGGCCGTATGCTGGGGCTGGCCTTCTGGACCTTGTCGCCGTGCGCGCTGTTATACGGGCGCATGGGGAGGAGCTATGCAATGCAGGCCGCCCTGACGATCGCCGCCGCCTACAGCTTCTGGAAGTTGCGCGAAGACCCGGGGCCACGCCGGGCCCTGCTCGCAGCGTTCTGCGGCGTGCTGTTGCTCTACACGCATTACGTCCCCGCCATCGCTGCAATCGGGGCGTTTAGCGCGCTTTTCCTTTGGGATGTCTGGAGAGCTTCCGCAAGGCGTGTACTGCTGTTCTGGTGTGGCGCTCTCCTGGTGATCTGCGCCGCCTATCTTCCGTGGGCCTTGACGTTGACCGATGCGTTGCGGAGGTGGTCCGATGCCGCGGGATTCTCATCGCGCTACCAGGTGACGAAAAGCGCGATCCTGGAACACGGCGTGAAGACCGCCTTCGGCGCCGTATCGCTGCTGCTCGGCGAGTCCCTTCCTCCCATCGCCTTGGTTCTATCCCTGGCATTCGCCGTCTTGCTGCTAGACTGCTTGCGGCGAGCATGGAGGCGGCGCGACGCTTCCCTCTTTCTGTTCGCCATGGCGGCGTGCATCGGCTACTTCGGAGTCTCGCGCTGGGTAAGCTATCCGTTCATTCCAGCGCGGCTGCTATGGTTGCTGCCATTTGTATGGGCGTGGCTGGCTGGCCAGGCGGAGTTGCGGAGCGGCCGGCGGAGAATCGCCGTGGCCGGACTGTTGTTGGCCAACGTCCTGTCCATCGTTTCCTATTTCGGTAAACAGCACTATTTGAATAAAGGATACGCTGCTCCTTTGCGCGAAATCGCCGCCACGGTGCGCGAGCAGGGCGGCGGCGCCGTCTACGTCGACACGTTCAATACCGACGCGACGTCGTTCGCGCATTACGCGGGCCGCGCCTACGCGGTGCACTTTCTGTCGGAGCCGGCATCGCGGAATCAGGAACGGGTGTGGGTCCTGCGCAATACTCACGACGTGTCTCCGGGTCGAGTGTCATCAAGGGTAGAGGCCGAATTGTGCGCCGGGCGAGCGATGACGCGCACCGGCTATGTTCCCTACGACGGGTGGCAGCGCGCGGCGATGCGGGCGATCGGGATCGAAGGGCCGCCGCAACACTTCCTGCAATTGACGCGCTGTGAATGATCGGTCTTACTTCACTCTGATCTTCGCCAGATAGATAGCCGTGTTGCCTTCGTGCGAGGAATAGTACAGAGTCCACAGCAAACCATCGTGCCAGACAAAACCCGGGTAGCTGGAGTCCCCGCCGCTGGGGAGCTTGATCTGAGGCGTGTACGCGGCGGCGGTAAGTTCGCCAAGCATTGTGACGGGGTTCTTTCCGTAGGCCTCAGGGAAGCGCCGGCCTCCGGCGATCATCCGGTTTGTGGGCAGGACGATGAAGTTCGGGCCTCCGATGAAGTGCCCGCTCGGCGCCCAATTCCATTCCTTGTAGGGCGGCATGCTGCGCCCGATTGTCGCGATATTGTCGCCCGCGGACCGGCGCATGAGTGCGATGGCTTCACCCTGCCGCGTGAAGCGAACCGTGGTTTCGTCGCCGGCTGGAACATTCAGTTCCTGAATTGTTTCCCACTCGCGGCCATCTTTCGAGGAGACGAAGATCTGACGCCGTGGATCCTCTTTGCGTTCCGCGCTGGGGGAGCCGAACTTGGAGACTCCATACGCGCGGCCGTTGTGCCATGTTACTCTCCACAGCCAGTGTCCGTCCTCAAGGATGGCGTATGGCTTGGTCCACGTCTTGCCATCGGAAGAGAACATCACGCGCGGACGCCGCGT
>JAEUQG010000149.1 GCA_016789755.1 Bryobacterales bacterium | reverse complement strand
CCGCCAAAATCAACCCGCCCATCTGTCCGCAAATCACCACGCCTTGGCATTGGGGCGACAATACCATCAACCCGTCCAGTATGTCCCTCACCACATTCACAACCGCCACTGGATCCACTTCGCAATGCCCGGCCGGAAAAGACCCAAGCAGCGGCGGGAATGCCGTCTGTTTCAGATTGGAGATACGCATCGCTGCCGGATCCAGAACAGCGCCTTTGATGGTGTTGGTTCCGATGTCGATTGCCGCGAACATTTCAACGCTTCCGGTTCAGAACGGGTAGGACGATACGGGAAGGCATGGCAGGAGTGTGCCAGACGGATTGGGTGGAAACAAGCGTTCGCTTCCCTTCTGGTCCATCACCGGTGTTTGTGTTGCGGTCATAGATCGGGAAATAGGCGCCGGCGATCTGAACACGAAGGATGTGCCCCGCGGGCAAGTGAGCTGCCGCGTGGCCCACGTCTACGTTGATCTTGTACACTTTGCCCGGCACGAGCGGAGTGGGGTGCAGTTCCGATTCGCGGAAGCTGCCGCGTTGGATCCCCACGGCGAGATTCTGGGCGAATCCGCAGGGGCGGACAGAGATCAGTTTGACTACCCAGTCGGCGTCGGGCGTATTGGCGCTGACCCACAACTCGGCACGGATAGGGCCGGCGAACTCGATCGCCTCCGACAACGTGAGATCGTAGGTGAGTTGCTCGTCACCGGGGGCTGTCCGCCCCTGATCCACCGGCCCCCAGATTGCCGCATACTTTCCTCTCGCTTCGTTCTCGGGCACGGCTGGGGCCGGGTTGGCGGGATCCGTGCGGAACTTGTCCTCCGGTGGCGCATCTTTGGGCGCGCGCCAGCTCAGGCTACCGTTGTCCCGCAGATAGAATGACGCCTGCTGGGCCTGAGGCGGAGGCCAGTCCCGCGACGTTCTCCACACACCGTCACCCATGGAAAAGTAGCGCACAGGCGGGAACGGCTTGGGGTCCGCTTCTTTGAGAAAACGGTCGAACCAGGCGAGATTCTCTTCCACCACGTCGATCTCCGCGGCTGCGCCAAAATCCACCTCCCCCACCTTTCTCTTGCCAACAGTGCCATGATCCCAAGGTCCCAGGATCAGTTGCTGATTCCCGTTCCTCCGCAGCCGCTGGAAATTGGCGACGGACTCGCGGGAGAAGAAGTCATAATAGCCAACGATGTGCTGCGCGGGCAGACGCAATGCTTCCACTTCCCGGGTCAGATCCAGACGCTTCAAGAACCCGTCCGGCTTGTTGTGAGAAAGGATGCCGGTCAACCAGGGAAGCGGTTCGCCGCCAATGGCGCGGTCCATTTCCGTCAAGGGAAGATGTAGCAGTACTTTGCTCCAATCGACGCCGGGCCTCGGTCCCGCTGCGGCGCGCGCAATCAAGGCCAGCCGCGCCGCACCCCCTACGTAGATGTTGCGGTAGAAGCTGCTCCAGGTTGCGGTGGGTGCGAGAACTGCCAGGCCATATGCCCCCTCCGCCGCCGCTTGCCATTGCACCGCACCGGGATGCGATGCTCCCCACATGCCAACGCGGCCATTGCTCCATGGCTGGCGGCTGATCCATTCCAGCGTATCGAAGCCGTCCTGCCCTTCATTGTTGTAGGGGAGCGTCGCGCCGCTCGAAGCGTAGCGCCCCCGGGTATCTTCGACGACGACTGCATATCCGGCGCGAGCATACCGCTCCGCTGTTTCCCTCTGCGCGTCCTTGTTGTACGGTGTACGCATGAGCAGAACAGGTCCCTTACCTCCGCCCGGATGCGTGTACACATCGGCCGCGAGTTCCACGGCGTCGCGCATCGGAATGCGCACGGTCTGCCGCTGGAATGGCTGCCCGATCAGTACCAAGGGGGCCGCCAGTGCGAGGAAGAGTCTGCGTGACATTAGGGTCCTACCAAAATACCTTCATCATGCGCCCGATTTCAACCACAGCCAGTAATTTCTTGACGCCCAATCGCACCACGTGATAGGTTGGACCAGTAGTCCAAAACAGCGGGTGCACCGCACTGGCAACCGAACACGCGTTCCGTTCGCCGTACTTCTTTCGGGAGACAATGAATGCAGCAATCCTCCGCCAAGACTGTTATCGTGACCGATCATGGTTTTCCATCCATTGAGGCCCAGCGGCAGATCATCGAGTCGGCCGGATTTCGCCTGCAAGAGGCCAAGCCGGTGTGCCGCACCGAAGACGAGATCATTGAACGCTGCCACGGCGCGGATGTGCTGCTGGTCCAGTGGGCTCCTGTCACACGCAGAGTCCTACAGGCTCTACCGAGCGTTCGTTGTATCGTTCGCTACGGCGTTGGCGTGAACAACTTCGACCTGGAGGCTGCCCGCGATCTTAACGTCGTGGCGGCAAACGTGCCGGACTATTGCGTCGAGGAAGTGTCGGATCATACCCTTGCCATGATTCTCAGCCTTGTGCGCAAGATGCCTCAGGACACAGCCCAGATCCGCCGTGGCGAGTGGGGCGTCGCCAAATACCGGATCACCGGCGGTTGCTCGGACCTGACACTCGGGCTACTGGGATTCGGCGCGATCGGACGCCGGGTGGCGGAGAAAGCATCGGCTTTCGGCTTCAAGCTCATCGCCTGTGACCCCGGAGTTGACGGTAGCATCTTTCGCCAGAAGAACGTGGCGAGCGTCGATTTGAACCGCCTCATTGAGACTTCCGACATCCTCTCTCTCCACGCCCCGCTAGTGGAGAGCACACGCTATGTGATCAACCGGGATACGATCGCTCGAATGAGGCCGGGAGTCCTGCTCATCAACACGTCGCGCGGGGCGCTGGTGAACGAACAGGATCTGATTGAGGCGCTATCGGGCGGACACGTGGGAGGCGCGGGACTAGATGTCTTTGAGGTGGAACCGCTGCAACCCGGCAGTCCCCTGCGCACGTTTGAAAACGTCATCCTGACAAGCCATTCGGCTTCGGTGTCGGAGCACGCGGTGCGCCAGTTGCAGGTCAAGGCTGCGGAGGTGGCCCGCGACTTCCTGATGGGTCAGCGTCCCTATTCGGTCGTGAATTAGCGGAGGAGGACTTAGGTCAATGAATTCCAACGCACACAAACACGACCAGTCAAAGCGAAATCCCGCGCTCCCCGCCGGGATCGTCGCCTCTTGTGTCACACCCTTTTCCAGTGACGGCAAACTAGAGCTCAGCAAGATTCAGCCGCACGTCAACTGGCTCATTGGCGAGGGTGTGAATGGGCTGTCTCCTTTGGGCAGTTCCGGTGAGTTCACAGCCTTGGACTCGGGTGACCGGCAGCGCGTTCTCGATGCTGTCATGGACGCGAACGCTGGCCGGCTGCCCGTCTGGGGGGGTACCCATCACTACAGCACGCAGACCACAATCGAGTTATCGAAGCACGCGCAGCGCACCGGGGCCAGCGCACTCCTCATCGTGCCGCCGTACTACATGTCACCAACGGCATCGCAGACAATGAACCACTATCGTCGGATCGCAGAGGCGGTCGACTTGCCGGTAATCGTCTACCACAACGTGACGCTGACTAATGTGGACATGCGGACGCACCATCTCCTGACCCTATTCCAAGAGGGAGCGATCGCCGGTGTGAAGATGTCGAACGCCGAGCCGGATCGAATCTGCCAGCTATTACAGGAATCCGGAGGAGCGTTGCGCGTGTATTGCGGAGTCGATTCGGTGGCGTTCGAGGGGCTTTGCCACGGAGCTCACGGCTGGATCTCCGGCATTCCGAGCATCGTGCCCAGGGCAGCCCGGCGAATGTATGACGCCATTGCGCTGAGACACGACCTCCCTTCCGCGCGAGAACAGTGGGCGATCCTTTCGAAATTGATGCGGCTTCAGTTCACAGCTTACTCCACAAGGGGTGATGGCGCTCATTGGTTCAGCGTCATGAAAGCAACTCTGAACATGATCGGTCCCCCTGTGGGAGAGCCTCAACCGCCGATTCAGCCCTTGGAGCCTGAATACTACCCGGAGTTAAGACGCATTCTAACGGAACTGGGCTATGCATGTTCCAGTTGATCACATGGTGACAATGACGATGATCGTGATACCCAGAGAAAACAAACCACAGCAACAAAGCGCAAACTCCCGCACCAGGCTTGGCCGCAACTCGGCCGGAAGCAGCGTACGGTTCACATAGATGACCTGAAAGGACGTCACTCCAAGCGCGACATTCTGCAAAACAGCGCCGATTTTGGCGATCTGAAGTGGATTGAACCGGCCCATCACGAACAGGCCCCAGAGGCAGTAGGCCCCGAGGATCGTGTAGTAGACCCATTTCGCCTGGTGCCCGTCCAAGCGCTTTGCACTCCGGCTTACCGTCCACAGGATGTCCGTCCAGCGGCGTGCCAGTTGGTCGGAAGACAGGACCTGCCCCGGCGCGAGCAGGAGAAAGCTTACCAGCAAGGTCACTCCCCATGCGACGCCACCAATCCCGGGCAGGCGTTCCGCCATTCCTTCGGCGACCATCGCCGCCACCCGGTTGCCCGAAACCGGCGAGTTTCGGATGAATTCGAGCGAAACCATGCAGGGAAGTCCGACACCAACGAAGCAGCAGAGCGTCCAGATGAGTTGATCCAGCCCAATGTGTTTCATCCAACCGCCCCACTTCCCCAACTCGGTCTCCGTGACAGCGAAGGACTCGCCGATGTGCGAAAGCGTGATGGTTCTCCCGCCCACTGCGCTGGGTATGGCGCCGACTCTGGAGCCCATTCCCCATCCCTTGTCCCGAGCGTAGTTGGAAAACAGCGAGTTGGTCATGCCACCAGCTCCCGCCATTCCCGCGAAGGCCGCAAGCATCGCCCAGTCCACCAGCGGCAGGTGCCCGAAACCACGCCAATGTTCCACAATGCTCGTTCGCTCATACCCTTGCTGCCGAATCAGGGCGCGGACTTTGTCCTTGAGTTCGCGATCCGGTATGGCCTCGATGGAGAAGAAGTCGCCTTGTGGCGACCGAATCTGGTCGGCCGTCCACTCCCCGTCTTTCCCGATCTTTCCGGACAGTATCAGCGCTCCGGCTGTTTCCAGATGGAACCGGCCCGGTTCTGCCAGTTCGGCCGCGCGCCGTTTCAGCCTCTCCCAGCGTTCGCCCTCAGCCACCACGCCACTCCGTCGATTGGCGCGAACGACCACCGACTCGGTGACGAAGGGACTGCCATTCTCCATCACCCCCTTGAGTGTGTACAGTTCAGGGCCGTCCCGTTCGGAAACGGTAAAATATCTTCCCGCCGTAACAGTCTCCGCCCGCGTGGCAACTTCTCCGAACCGGACAAATCCCCCCAGAACCTCCCATAGTGAACGGCTCGAGATGAACAGGACAGAAACGATCACAAAGAACGTCATCACGACGGCGAGCTTCAATGCCATCACGCGCTCAATCATGCGGTAGATCTTGCCGCCGAAGATCAGCGGCACGAACGCCAGACGGAAGATGCTGTAGCCGATCGCTTTGACCAGACCGTTTTCGGAGATCTTATACCCTGCAACAACTACCAACCCGTCGCCGGGCAGATGCCCAAGCAGCGCGGCCGCCAAGGGAACCGCGGCGTTCGCTCCCAGCGCCGGCCAGATGTTGGCGATCTCCAGCACCAACAGCATCGTGACCCAAAGTACGGGTCCGGGCCAGGTGCGGCAGAATCCGACGTGGATCGGTTCTCCGCAGTAGAGCGCGTAGCGCATGACTTCGAGGTTATAGAACGCCTGCGTGAGAATCGCAATCGTCGCCAGCCATAAGAATGTCCCGCCGTACTGCGCGCTGACGGCTGGGCCGAAGAGCCACTCGCCCGCTCCGATAGAAGCTCCAGCCAGCAGGATCCCCGGGCCGATGAGTGCGGAGATATCGCGCAGGCGGAATCGCGGAGGCTCGGGCAGCTCTCCCCGCTCCCATGGCGGCAAGTAGTTAGGCAAGAATCTCCTTCACCACATGGCCGAATACGTCGGTCAGGCGGAAGTCGCGGCCGGCGTAGCGATACGTTAGCTTCTCGTGATCGAACCCCAGCAGGTGCAACAACGTCGCATGCAGGTCATGGACATGGACGGTCTTCTCCTCCGCGCGGAAGCCGAAATCGTCGGTTGCGCCATGGACGTGTCCCGCCTTCACGCCTCCGCCGGCGAGCCAGATGGAAAAGCCGTAGCAATTGTGATCGCGGCCGGTGCTCGTGGTTCGGATCGCCTCAACCGTTGGTGTTCGTCCGAATTCACCGCCCCAGATCACGAGAGTATCGTCCAGCATACCTCGCTGTTTAAGATCCTTGAGAAGCGCTGCGATAGGCTGATCCGATTCGTGCGCCAATCGCCGGTGCTCCTTCTCCAGTTCGTTGTGGTTGTCCCATGGCTGGCTTGCTCCGGCCCAGACTTGGATGAACCGCACGCCTTTCTCGAGAAGCCGGCGCGCAATGAGCAGTTGTCGTCCGTAGGTAGTGTCGCCGTACATCTCGCGCATGTGTTGCGGTTCCCGGCTGATATCGAAGACCTCTTCGGCTTCCATCTGCATGCGATAAGCAAGCTCGAACGACTGAATCCGCGCATCGAGAAGAGCGTCTTCCCTTTCGCCGGCATGGATGCGATTCAAACCGGCCAGCAGATTGAGTTGCCGCCGTTGGCTCTCCCGCCCCGCCACCGGGTTGCGCACATTCTGAATCAACCGGTCGAGCGTGATGTCCGCTGTATCGATGTGTGTTCCCTGATAGGCCCCAGGAAGAAAACCGGCCCGCCAGTTCTGCGCGCCGCTCGTGGGGAGTCCGCCGGGACAAAGAGCGATGTAGCCCGGCAGGTTCTGATTCTCCGTCCCAAGGCCATAGGTCACCCACGAACCGAACGTCGGCCGGACTTGCCGTTCGCTGCCGCAGTTCATCAATGCGAGGGATGGCTCATGGTTCGGTGTATTGGCCTGCATGGAACGGATGACGCAGATATCGTCAATGCACTCGGCGACCTTGGGAAAGATCTCGCTTACCTCGATCCCGCTTTGGCCGTACTTCTTGAATTGAAACGGCGACGGCATCGCGCCCAGCGTTCGGCGTTCGGTACGCAGGTGGATGGGGATCTGCTTGCCTGCGTATTTGAGTAGCGCCGGTTTGGGATCGAACGTATCCACCTGCGATGGACCGCCGTTCATGAAGAGATGGATTACGCGTTTGGCACGTGCGGGCAGCGGAGGTGTTCGCGCCGCCAGCGGGTTCCCGCTGTCCGCCGCAAGCAGTGTCCTCAGGCCAGTGAAGCCCATTCCCATGCCAACGCGCGCCAGCAACTCCCGGCGCGGGATTCTGCGCATAGCCACCCTCCCTCAATCGACAAATGCGAATTCGTTGGTCATCAACAGCGCCTGCGCCAACTGCTCCCACACGGACAGCGGTTGGTGCACGGGGCCCCGGAAGTCATCTTTGGCGCTCCAACGGCGATTGCCGTCTGAAGTGATGACAGGCGCCCAATCGAAGTCGTCCCGCTCATAATCGCCACGCGAATCGACAACGAAATCCACCGTGTCACCCTTTCTCACCGCGAGGCCTTTCAAGTCGGTTGACACTTCCATATCAAGCACCGACCAGTTGGCGGCAACGCCGCCGCGGGAACTCACCACCCATCCCCGGATCCCGTTGGACAGCTGAAAGCGCCTGTCGTAGCCATCCAGTTTGTCCCGCAGCGTCCCGGCAATCGTAATCTTCCCATCCACGGGCGAAACCCAACGCCGTATCACCGCCGCCCGCAGGTCGTCGCCCGGTGCGCCGCCCTCCGCGGTGAGATGCGCGAAACCCGCCTTCCCGTGGGGAAGAATCGACTTCGGCATCCAGGCCTTTGGCGGCGCCCCCGCCCCGCCCGCCAATACCTGTGGAGCGAAATGTGTGAACGGATGAAACGACGTCACCTGGCCCGCGGCAACGTCGAGTTCCCCGTAGCCGTAGCGCCACGGCGATTCCTTCTTCGTCTCAGCCGTGTCAGTGATCGCGCCGCGCAGGAATTGAACCGCCTGCTCCACCTCGCCGGGCAGTGGATTTCTCCCCAGCGAATACCGGTACATCCGGGTCAACCGATCCCGTTCACCGCCGTCTCCCTCTGAGCGCTTTGCCAGCAGGCGCGCCTGCTCGAGGACAAATGAGCTGTTCATCAGGAACAATGCCTGTTGGGGAATCGTCGTCACCTGGCGGCGCGGGGTATGCTGCTCCGTGTCAGCAAAGTCAAAGCTCGCCAGGGCGTTGTCCGGACGTGAACGTTCGATATAGGCGTAGATGGTTCTCCGCGGGACAGCGGGCGTTGCGGCGAGCAGAAAGGGAGCACCTCCCAACGTTTCATCCAAGCTACCCGAGGAAACGAGCATGGCATCGCGCAGCGCTTCGAAATCCAGCCGCCTTCCGTTGGCGTGGCTCAGCAGCAGATTTTCGGGATCGGCTGTACGGCTCTCCGGACTGGCACTACTCGACTGGCAAAAGGCCTCGGTAAGTACAATCCGGCGGATGAGCCGTTTCAGCGACCAGCCGTCTTCCATCAGGAAGCTCGCCAGATGGTCCAGTAGTTCGCGATGCGACGGTGGATCCCCGCGTGTTCCAAAATCGCTGGGTGTACGCACCAGACCTTGTCCGAACAGGTGCATCCAAACGCGGTTTACGATCACTCGCGCCGTCAGCGGATTGGCCTTCGACACGATGGCCCTGGCGAGATCGAGACGGGTCTGGCCGGGGCGGAACTCAGCCCCCTGACTGCCTCCCAGGAAGTGGAGGAAGCGTGGAGGAGCCTCCACTCCAAGGTCGTTCTGATTGCCGCGAATGAAGACGTGGGCGGGGATCCAGCCGTCGCGCTCGGCGATGGCACGTGTCACCGGCGGAGCAACTCGCACGCCAAGGTCCGCCAGCAGGCCTCGGTAATGGCGGGCCAATGTATTGATAGTATTGCTGTCGTCCTCTTTCACCACATAGGCGAGGTCTTCCACGGGGACGTGCACCGGAGACTGCGGGCCGCGAATCATCAGGCGCAGTGCTTCCTTCTTCGGATCCGCGTGCGGCTGGGCAGCATCGGCCGACAGCACGATCCGAACCCAATCCTGTATCTCGCGCTTCCTTTCGGCCTCCGGCAGTGATTCCCATCGCGCGAAAACCGGCGCCAGTTCCTGCCCCGCGGACCGGTGCCATTTGCGCATCAGGTAGACCGGCAGGTCCCGCTCCCTGGCCAAAGCTTCCACCTGGGCGCCGTTCATCCGGCGCGAGTCCCATGCGGCAGTGACGTATTTCTCTAGCGGTTCCGCCGCGCGCACCTCCGACATGTATTCGTCCACGGCTTTCTGCCGGAACTCGGCTAGTTGCTGCCGGCGCATCTGCAAGCGCGACCGGTAGTGCTCACTGACCGGCCCCTCCGATCGAGAGGCAAGTAACGGTGGATCGTGGGGCTCCGGAGAGTTCGCGAAAATCCCGTACAGAGAGTAGTAGTCGCGGGTTGGAATGGGATCGTACTTGTGATCGTGACAGCGGGCACAGCCGCCTGTGACGCCAAGCAGGCCTCGCGTTACGACGTCGATGCGGTCATCCATGCGCTCGGGAAAGTCGCTGAACCGGCCAGGATTCTGCCCCAGTGTGAGGAAGCCTAACGCGGCAAGGTTGCCGCTGTCCTCGTCGGGGAGTTGGTCGGCGGCCAGTTGACGGACCACGAACCGGTCATAGGGCATGTCATTGTTGAACGCCCCAATCACCCAGTCGCGGTAGGAGTGCGCTTGCGGAAGGCGCGCGCCGGCCGCATCGGCATACCGTGCCAGATCAA
>JAEUQG010000146.1 GCA_016789755.1 Bryobacterales bacterium | reverse complement strand
ACTCGATGGCCACCACCTTCGGCTGCACCGCCAACAGGATGTGCCGCAGGCGTACTGCGAACTCTGCCCGCCCGGGCACCACTGGAAAATAGGTGAACTCTCCGCGGGTGAGATTGTTCGGATCGAAAAAGTCAGGGCCGGGGAGCATACCGCAGCGCCTCTTCCCCAAGCGTCTCCACCAGCGCCGTATGCAGCGCCTGCCGGTAGCTGATCTCGTCTTTCGCCATCTTCTGCAGCTTCGTCGCATAGCGCGCGATGTTGATTCCATCGCGCACCGTATAGCGCTCCTCCGCCGAATGCGCCGTCTGCAAGAAGTCCGTCACATATTCCAAAATCCGTTCTTCTCCGAACGGCAGGTTCTCGCGCAGAATCGCCATCTCCTCATCGCGCTCGGGAAAGTCGATCAGGATCTGCGGCTGCAGCCGCGAATGGATATACTCCGGCAGATCGAACGTCGAGGCATCGTCGTTCATCGTCGCCACCATCCGGAAATTCGCGTGCGCCTTGATCTTCACCCCGGCCACAATCGACTCCACGTATCTCCGGTTGTCCAGCAGCGGCGCCAAACTTGCCCAGCTCTTCTCGCTCATCCGGTTGCCTTCGTCCAGAATCGCTACGCCGCCGCGCAACATCGCCGTCACCAGCGGCGACGCCACGTACCGCAGTTTTCCCGCCTCTTCGATCACCGGGGTAATAATCAGGTCTTCCGGCCGCGTATCCACCGTGGCCTGCATGATGTAGATCTCTTGCCCCAGCCGCTTCGCCGCCGAATAGGCCAGCGTCGTCTTACCCACCCCCGGCTTCCCGATCAGCCGCGGATTCATCGGCAGGTCGCGTTCCTCCACCACCAGCCACGCCGCCAGCAGTTGCCGCATCACATCCTGCTGCCCCACCCATTCCACCGGCAACTCATCCGGATGCGCCAAATGCACCGGCACGCCTTCGACAGAAACAATCATGAGGTTATTCTGACACGCCTCATGCGTTCTCACATATGATGGAACCCTTATGCGACGCCGCGATTTTCTACCTGCCTTGGCCGCGCCGGTACTCGCTCAACAGCGCGCCCTTCCCAATATCGTCATGATCTACGCCGACGACCTCGGCTCCGGCGACCTCGGCTGCTACGGCAATCCCACCATCCGCACCCCCCATCTCGACCGCATGGCCGCCGAAGGAATGCGCTTCACGCAGTTCTATTCCGCCGCCCCGCTCTGTTCGCCCAGCCGCGCCGCCCTCATGACCGGCCGCTACCCCGTGCGCAGCGGCATCAACTTCGTCCTCTTCCCCGATTCCAAAGGCGGCTTGCCCGCCACCGAGGTCACCATGGCCCAAATGCTGCGCCAGCGCGGCTACGCCACCCAAATCGTCGGCAAGTGGCACCTCGGCCACCTGGCGCAATTTCTCCCCACCCGGCATGGCTTCGATCATTACTTCGGCATCCCGTTCTCCAACGACATGAGCTTCGACACCAATGTCGTCTACGACGAAATCAACAAGCAGTTCCAACGCACCCGCGCCACCACCGTCCGCGAGCGTTACCGCAACCTCCCCGGCATCCCCCTCATGCGCGACGAAAATGTGATCGAATCCGAGCCCGATCAAACCCAGCTCACCCCTCGCTACACGGCCGAAGCCTCGGCCTTCATCCGCAAATCCGCCCAGGCGAAAAAACCGTTCTTTCTCTACTTCGCCCACACCTTCCCCCACGTGCCCTTGTTCGCCAGCCCGCGCTTCCGCGGCAAAAGCAAGCGAGGCCTCTATGGCGACGCCGTCGAAGAGATGGATTGGTCGGTCGGCGAAATCCTCAAACTGCTCGCCGAACTCAAGATCGATGAGAACACCCTCGTCCTGTTCAGTTCCGACAACGGAGGCGCGGTCAGCCTCGGCGAACATGGCGGTTCCAATGGCGCCCTTCGGGAAGGGAAGGCGACCACCTGGGAAGGCGGCGTGCGCGAGCCCTTCATCGCCCGTTGGAAAGGCCGCATTCAACCCTCCCAACTCAGCACTGCCGTGGCCTCCACGCTCGACATTTTCCCCACCCTCGCCCAACTCACCGGCGGCATCCCCAAAGACAATCCCCCACTCGATGGCGCCGATCTCGCGCCGCTACTGTGGGGCAACGCCGCCCGCCCGCAACGCGACTTCTTCTACTACCACGCCGGCCGCCTTCGCGCCATCCGCCGCGGTCCCTGGAAGCTCCACCAGAACGGCGAAAACTGGGAACTCTACAACGTCGAAACCGACATCCCGGAGCGCTTCAACGTCGCCGCCGCCCACCCCGATCTCGTCGCCCAACTCAAAGAGTCCATCGCCGCCCAACAAGCAAGCTTCACCCCTGCGGAAACCCAGCGTTGACCGTCTCGGAGCCATGGTTTCTATCGAAGCTATCGAAGCCGCGGCAGTTGCCCGGCGCCCGGTTCGGTGCGATAATCCTTGAGCAAGGCTGACTCAGGCAGCCTCCTCGTCTTCGATGCGCGGGAAGGGTTCAACCCACCTCCAGAGCCCTTTGGAGGTCGTATGTCCCGAAAACTACCTGCTCGCCCGAATCTCGAACACCTGCGAACACAGGCCAAGGCTTTGCTTGGCAAAATCCGCGAAGGCGATGCGCACGCCGCCCAATCGATCGCCCCCTTCCTGCCCGAAGGACGCAAGCGCGAAGAACTCCGCCTTGCCGATGTGCAGGGTGCTCTGGCGCGCAAAAGTGGATTCGCCAGGTGGCCGAGTCTGGCCCGTTACGTCGAACGCTTGCGCAGTTTGGAGGGCAAGTGGGCTTTTCGCTCCCTGGAGATCGACGGCCAACCTGTGCCTCCTGCCGCCCTCTCCGCGTCTGCCCTCCTGATCGATGGAGACCGTTTCCGGATGGAGTCCCCGGAGGGAAGCTACGAAGGGATCTTTACCATCGACGTAGAAGCTACCCCCCATCGCATCGACATTGATTTCGTCGAAGGACCGGAGGCGGGCAATCGCGTCGAGGGATTGTTCGATCTCGACGGCGACCGGTTCCGCCTGTGCCTTGGATTGGTGGGTTCGGCGCGCCCGCAACGGTTCGCCACGGAACCCGGAAGTGGGCACGCACTTGAAGAACTGCTCCGCGTAGACCGTGCGCGGCCCGCCGGCGTCGAAGGTGGAGTCCCTCCCCCACAAGAGCCCCCTCCCCCTACACCCAGCGATCCCGGCGACTTCGACGATCTCAGTTCGCCGATTCTACAGAAGCCCGCACAGGCCGGGGTGGCCCCCAATCATGTTCAGGAACTCGTGTGCGCGGTTAGACCCGGCGCGTTGTGCGGGCGAGTTCTACAGAAGTTGCAGGGAGAGTGGATCCCGATAGAGATGATTACTTCAGGAGCGCCGATGCAGGCGTCGTTCCTCCCCTACGGCGTGCGTGTTCACCACGGCGT
>JAEUQG010000124.1 GCA_016789755.1 Bryobacterales bacterium | reverse complement strand
GCGGTCGTCGAGATAGCTGCCGAGGTAGGTGGAATAGAGCAGAGTCGAACCGGTGGGGTCGAACTTGGAGACGAAGATATCGTTGCTGCCGGCAAAGAGCGGCTGCATGGCCTGGTCGCTGGTGGGGAAGGTGTTGCTGGTGACGGTGCCGGCGACGTAGATGTTGCCATGTTTGTCGATGGCGATGGTTTCGCCGCTGGCTCCGCCGGTGGCGCCAAGGTAGGTTGCGTAGTCGACGACGGGGTCGATAAGCAAAGGCAGTGTATGGTCGTAGGGGCCGAGTTTGTAGGCAAGGGCGCCGTCTCCGGCGCGGCGCAAGGCGGCGGGGACCATGCGGCGTTTGCCGGCGATGGTCTGCCAGGCTTGTGGTTCGCGAAGCCGCCAATCGGGGGCGCGGCTGGTTTCGATGCGCACTTGTGAAGGATCGGCATGTGGGGCGACTTCGAGGTCGAACTCGAGGAGTCCCTCGGGATTGAAGGAGTAGACGATTTCAATGCCGGGATAGGTTCCGCGGCAGCGGACGCGGTCGTACTGCGGCACCCAAAGGCGCCATTCGCTGCTCTGTTTGCCGAGCATATAGTTGGAGCGCGAGGGCCTTTGGTGGTCGCCCGCGCAGATGCCGGAGGTTTGGGATAGAAAACGGGCGCTCCATTGGCGCCCCGGGGCGGTTGTCTCGAATCCGGAGCCGCCGATGCGGGCCGTATAGCGTGCGCCGCGCGAACTGAAGCCGCCGGCGGCGGGCTCAAACCAAGGGCCTGCGGCGGCCAAGGTGGGGATGATCGTAAAGAGAATGGCGATGCGCATAGGCGTCAGAAGAAAAATTTCAAAGCAAACGTTGTGGTGCGTCCCGGACCGTTGCGGTCGCGCCAGAGCTTGCCGAAGTTCTGGTTGTAATATTGGGCCAGCACTTGATTGCGGGTGCCTACCGGGAAGCTGCCGCTGCCGAGGTTCCACAGGTAGGGAATGGGGCCCTGCAAGGGGAGTCCGGTGCGGCTGGAGGGCACACCCGATGCGAAGAGGTGGAAGGTCTCGTTGGCGGTGGTCTGAAAGTAGGTGTGGTTGAGCACATTGACGAACTCGGCGCGGAACTGGAAGTAGCGGCGTCTGGTCTCGAAGGGGTAAAACTCCCGGAATAGCGATGCATTCAATGTTTCGCGGCGCGGGTTGCGGACCCAGTCGAGTGTACGGGGGGCGTTGCCGGTGTGGCCGTGGGCCGGCCTGGCGAAGGCTTCCGGATTGATGTAGGGGACATCGTTGGCGACGTTCTTCGACCAGCGGGGATTGATTAACGGCACACCGAGTACGATGTCGGGGCGAATGCGTTCGGCGCCTGTTGCGCCGCCAGGGAGTCCGTTGGCGTCGCCTAAATGGACGGAGAACGGAGTTCCGGTCATGATTGTGCCGATTGCGTTGACTGACCAGTTATTGAGCAAGTAAGCGGCGTAGCGGTTGGGCTGGGAGAACAGCAGCTTGCCTTTTCCCATGGGCAACTGCCAAGTGCCGGCGATGTTCAGCCGGTGGCGGGTATCGTAGTTTGACACGGAGCGATTGGCCTTGAGATCGTGGGCGTCCTGGACGCGGGTGTTGCCCCACAAATAGAGCGTGGATCCGCCTTGCAGGCCGTCGGAACTGGTGTCGATGGACTTGCCCCAGGTGTAATTGACGCGAAAGTAGACGCCTTTGGAGAAGCGCCGGTCGACCGATGCGGTGAGGGCGTGATAGATGGAGTTGGCGTTGGTGAGGCCGGCGACGTTGATATCGCCGGCGGTGGGGAACGGTCGCAGGAGGTTGACGCGTGGAATGAGCAGTGGATTGCCGGCGGCATCGACACGGCCGAAGGGGTCTTCCACCAGTTCATTAGGATCGGCGCCTTCGTCGAGCAGCTCTTCGTACAAATCGCGGTCGGGGTGATTGACGCCGAGGAGTGGTGAATAGAGATGGGTCCCCTTGGTGCCGAGATAGCTGAGGGTCAGCACGGATTGGAAGGGGAGTTCGCTTTGGACGGTGAAGTTCCAAGTTTGCACGTAGGGGGCTTCGCTGTCTTTGGCAAATAGTACAGTAGCGCCGGCGGGGAGGCGGGAATCGCGCCGCGAGGTACAACTGATGCAAAGTGTTCCGCCGGCGGGAATGTCGAGCACGCCGGGTTCGGAAATGAGGACAGGGCGATTGGCGCCGATGCGAATCAGGTAGCCGGGATTTTCCGATTGGGTGCGGGCTGGATTGCTTCCGGATTGGAATCTGGCGTAGCCGAAGCTGCCGCTGGCGCCGGCGCCGAAATCGGGAATCGGCTCGCGGCCGCGGCCGGTGGTGGCCGGATGGCTGATGCCGTAGCCGCCGCGGAAGACGAGGGTGCGGCTCTTGAAGGGGCCCCACTTGGGGGCGTAGGCGAAGCCGAAGCGGGGCTCGATATTGCGCTTGTAGGCGGGCTCCAGGTAGCGGGAACGGCCTTGGAATCCGCTGTACAAATAGTTGAAGGTGACGCTGCGGAAGTTGCCTTGGGCATCTTCGATTTCGATGGGGTTGTCGAGATCGATGGTGGCCTGGCGGTTCCATTTTTCGGCGCGCGGGCTGTTGTATTGCCAGCGTACGCCCATGTTGAAGGTGAGATTGCGAGTGACCTTCCAATCGTCCTGGAAATAGGCCGCGCCAACTCTCCAGCGGTAGTAGTAGGGGACGATGATGCTGCGCAGGGTGACGGCGTTGGGGACGCCCAGGAGGAAGGAGGCAAACTGCAATCCGCCCGTGCCGCCGAGCGTGTTGGCATTGCCGGAATTGGTTTGCGCCGCGGCCCAGGCATAGATGCCGCAACAGGCTTCGCGCAGGCCGGAGGACCGCATGTTGAACTGCAATTCGCGGATATCGAAGCCGATGCTCAGGGTGTGCTTGCCGCGGATGATGGAAAGATCGTCGGTGAGCTGATATTGATGTTCGAGATACTGGCCGAGGCCGACCCCGTGGTCGAAGCCGTAGTTGCCGAAGCCGCTCTGAAAGAGGGGGTAGCCCCAATCGGTGGAGTTGGGGAGGCCGAATTTTTCCTTGACGTAGTTGGTATTGGCCATGTCGCCCGGCGCGGTGCGGCTGTAGTTGCCGAAGGTGTAGACGGCGCGCAGTTCATTGACGATGCGCGGGGAGAAGGTATGGGAATCGGTGATGACGGCCTGGCGCGTGTTGCTGATGTCGGAAGGGTAGCTCATGAAGAGATTGCCCTTCTCCACGCGGTAGCGGTCGGAAAAGAGCGGCACGGTGCTGAGGCGCCCGGAAATACGGTTCTTTTGGCTGAAATTGTGGTCGATTTTGAGATTCCAGCGGCCGTCGGTTCCGTCGACTCCGCGGGTGCCGAAGTAGTTGCGGCCTTGGGGGTCGGGGGTCATGTTGGGCAGCGGTACGTCGTCGAGGATCTTCTTGACGAGAGGGTCGATGTACTCTTCGGGGATGACTAGGCCGCGCTTGGATGGGTCGGGGTTATTGGCGTTCCACAAGGGATATTCGGCGGTGGAGGAGGGGCGGTGCTGGGGCAGGAGTTGCCGGCAGTCCTGGGGATTCGGAGAGCATCGCACCTGCTGATAGAGCAACGGGCGGCGGGCACCGGGGGCGACCCAGGAATTGCGGAAATCGCCGCGGCGTTCCTCGGCGGTGGGAAAGCGCGTGTAGATGTCGATTTGATCGAAATAGTATTTGGGTTCGAAGGAACCGAAGAAGAAAGTGCGGCGTTTTCCGTTGTAGAGTTTGGGGATGACGACAGGGCCGCCGAGTGTTAATCCCAGTTCGTTACGGCGCTGGGAATTGGGGAACGGGCGGTTGAACTGGCGGGCGTGAAAGACGGGATTGCGGTGATACCAGAAGGTGCTGCCGCGGTAGGTGTTGCTGCCGGCCTTGGAGACTGTGTTGACGACGCCTCCGCCGGATTGGCCGTACTTGGCGGAGAAGGTGGAGGTGATGACCTGCACTTCGGAGATGGTGTCGGGGGTGAAGGTGACGGTGGCGCGTCCGATGCCGACGGAGTTTGCGCCGGCGCCGTCGGCGAGGATGGCGGAAGAGCCCGCGCGTCCACCGGCGATGCTGAGGCCGGCGCCGGCGGTGGGCACGTCCTGGAAGATACCGGCTTCATCGGAGCCGTGGTCGCCGGTGACACCGGGGACGAGGACAGCCATTTCGAGGGCATTGCGTCCGGCCAGCGGCAGGTGCTGCAGTTCCTGTTCGCTGATGGTGTTGATGAGGGCGCCCGACTCGGTTTCGATTGCCGGAGGATCGGCGGTGACTTCGATGGTTTCCTGAGTCCCCTTGGGGTTGAGGAGGAAGTCGATGCGAAGCTTGCTGCCGCCATCGACGCGAAGTCTGGATTGCTTTTTCTGAAAGCCGTCGAATTCTGCGATTACGAGGTAATCGCCGGGTGCGAGGCCGAGCACGTTGTAGACACCGGTAGCATCGGTGACGGCGTCCTTCTTGATGGAAGTGGCGGTGTTCTGCACGGTGACGCGTGCGCCGGCGATCGGAGCATCGGTGGGATCCTTCACGTCGCCGGTGAGCGCTCCGTCCCACTGCGCGTGAAGCGGGACCACGGCGGCGAGGCCGAGCCACAACAGAAGTTTGAGCATGCAGAAAAAATCCCCAGTAAACGATTTACGATTGGGGCGGATTATAGCAATCCTGCGCGCCGGTGCAAAGGGGATTCTCCGCTCCGGCCGCTCCGGATATCCGGAACCCGGTTTACTTCATTCGTCCGTACTTCTTCATTGCGTCCACAACGCGGGGGCCGGGCAGACCGTGGATGCGCAACCCATCGACGCCCGTCATCTGCGCGGGTGCGGCCAGCATGGCATTGACGATGGCTTCTTCGGTGGCATCGATGGTGGCGCGGAACAAGGGGTCGATGATGTCGTTGGCGATCATTTCGAGTTTCGCCACGTCTTTGGCTTGCGAGGCTCCGGGGTTGGCGGTGGAGAAGGCAAGGAAGAGGTCGCCGGAGCTGTTACCCGCCCAACTGCCGGCGCGAGCCAGGCCCATGCCGACGCGGCGGGCGATGCGCTTCAACTGATGAGGAAGAAGGGGGGCGTCGGTGGCGGCGACAACGACGATGGAGCCGCGTCCCAACTCCGCTGCTTCACTGGCGGTGTCGCGCCGTGCGGCGGCATTGGCGGCGCAGGGCTGGAAGCGCCGTTCGAGCCACCAGCGGCTTTGGGGCATGGTGGTGCAGGCGCCCAAGTCAGTGATTTCGCGGCCCACCGGCACGCCCAGGATGTGTAGGTCTCCGCCGTAGTTGCACTGCACAAGGACGCCCATGGTGTACGGTTTACCGCCGACGGTGACGATGCGGGAGGAGGTGCCGATGCCTCCTTTGAAGCCATTGCAGATCATGCCAGTGCCGCCGCCGACTGCGCCTTCGGTTACGGGGCCGGCCTTGACGGCATCGAGCGCTGCCCAGGCATGGGCGGGTTTCACGTGCTGGCCGTTGGAATCATTTAAGGAGTCAAATGTTTCGGCCACCACGGGGTAGGTGAAGACGAACTGGCGTCCGCGGGCGATCTGCCAGTGAATGGCGGCATCGCGGACCACGCCGACGCTGTGGGTGCCGGTCAATAGAATGGGGCCTTCGAGGAAACCCGATTCCTCGATCCAGTTGACGCCGGTCATGTCGCCATTGCCGTTCTGATTGAAGATGGCGGCCATGGTGAAATCCCAGTTGCCGAGGGGGCGGGGGAGGATCGCCGTGACTCCCGTGCGCACCGGGCCTACTCCCGGCGTGAGTTTTCCTTCGCCTTCAATGAGGGTGGTGTGGCCTACGGCAACGCCCGGCACATCGGTGATGGCGTTATTCGGGCCGGTGGTTCCCTCAAACGGGATGCCCAGCGCGCGCCCTCTGGGATTCTGGGCCATCGCGCATGCGCCGATTGCCAGTGCAACAAGCAGTTTCCATTGCATGGGCCGCATTATAGCGGGTTGACTAGCGCGCTTCGGGGAGTCGGGCGCCGTAGTAGACGGCTTTGTGGCGGTTGTCGTCGAAGGCGAAGTGAAGGAACCTGCGATCTTTGCTGAGGAATCCATCGGGATAGTTGAGGCGTCCGGGCGAGGTCACCAGGTCGCGGCGGTAGGGCCAGGTCCGCATGCCATCGAAGCTGACCCAAAGCGACAGCGGATTTCGCGCCTTGGCATTGGGATTGTGGAGCATGGCGACGGTGTTCTTGCGCAGGTGGTAGATGGTGGCTTTGCTGCCGGGGTTGGGAATATCCGTGGGAACGGCATCGCTCCAGGTGCGGCCGCCGTCGCACGACTCGGCTTGGTAGAGCACGCCTCCCAGGCGGTCGGCGCGGATAATCATCACCATGCGTCCATCCTCCAACTCAACGACATTGTTTTCGGCGAAACCACGGTAGTTAGCGTCGTTGCTGAGGCCGATCCAGCCGTGCAATTCGAATGTGCGCAGACGGTCGCGGCTGATCATGACTCCGTTGCGCGGGTCGATGGGGCCGTTCGGGTTCAAGTAATGCTGGAAGGGAATCACGATCTCGCCGTTGCGGCGCACGATGTGATTGCGGGTGAAGGTGCTGCGATGGATCTTTTCGGGCAGCGGATGGGGAGCGCTCCAAGTCCGGCAGGCATCGCGGCTGACGGTGTACCAAGCCGTCCAATCGGCGAACTTGCCGTTGTGATTGGCGAAGAAGAGGCGGCATTCTCCGCGGTAGACCATGAGTTCGGTGGGCACCAGGGCGCGGTGAGGATGACGGCGTTTGATGCCGAGATCGATGGGTTCCATGGGACCCCAGGTGCGTCCTTCGTCGCGGCTTCGGGTGAGGAACAGATCGTTTTCGGGGAGCGGTTCGGTGTCGCCGCCGCCGAGCATGAGCATCACCCAGGTTCCATCGGGCATGCGGCGCAGCGTGGTATCGCAGCAGAGCTTGTTCGGAGAGCGGCCCTCATAAATCAAAGTAGTGCGATCCTGTTTTGCGTCGATATCGGGGCGGAGGGCGGCCGCCAGGAGGAACGATCTTCGCGACAGCATGCGGTTAGCGCGCCGCGGCCAGCGCTGCGGCGATGCGCTGCCGCTGCTGATCCGAACTGGCCGGCATGGGGGGACGGGGGACTCCGCCTTCGCGCCCGGCATGGCGCATGGCCGCGCGCACGTTGGCCGGCAGATTGGGGGCATCTATGGCGTTCCACAGCCGCAGCAGGTTTTTGTGCAGGCGGAGGGCTTCGGTGTGATTGCCTTGCCGGACGGCATCCCACAACGCGACGCACCATTCGGGGGCGGCCGTGAGAATTGCCGCTACGGCGCCGTGGGACCCGATGGCGAACGATGGATATAGCAGCGCGTCGACGGCGGAGAGGATGCGCACCTTGTCGCGGATGCCGGCCTCTTCGGTGAGCAGCAAGAGATCGGCGAGGGCTTTCATGTCGCTGGCACTCTGCTTGACGCCGATGACGCCGTCGACGTCGCGCAGAATGCGTGTGAGCAGCGGAGGCAGGAGATAGCTCCACTGGATGACGTTATAGATGATGACGGGAATGCCGCTTTGGTTGGCGATGGCCTCAAAGTGCCGCAGCATGGAGTCGTCATCGGGACGGAACACATAATGGACCGGGGTCACCTGCAGCGCGGCGACGCCGAGATCGGATACGGCCTTGGCGCGTTCGACCGCCGATGCGGTGGAGTTGGTGATGATGCCGGCGATGACGGGCACGCGTCCGGCAACCTCTTCGACGACGCAGGCGGTGACGCGGCGCACCTCTTCGGTGGTCATGGTGTGTCCTTCGCCGGTGCTGCCGCAGACGGCCAGTCCATGGACTTTGGCGCGCTGCAGCAGATAGCGCACGTCGGCGCGCAAGGCCGCTTCGTCAATGCCGCCCTGGGGCGTGAAAGGAGTCACCATGGGCGGGATGATGCCCTGAATGGATGCAATGTTCATCTCGATCCTGAAGATATCGAGTCTGGCGGGGTGCAGGCAAGCGGGAACGAAAAGGGGCGGCCCCGGGTTCCCGCAAGGGCCGCCTGGATTGGTGGAAGAATCGGACGTCGTACATTATGGGAAGCGACGTATCGAATCTTCCACCTTCACTTACTCCACGGAAATTTCGTACCACGGGGAGGGTGGCTGTCCATCGGCCTGCAAGTGCACGGTGAGGCGGCCGTCCTGGAGCGTGAGGAAGCGATCTTCGATGGGCGCCATGCGCCGGCCTGCGCCGTCGAGTGGATAGATGCGCACAGAGCCTTCGCCGACGCGCAAGGAGAACTCGCATTCGACGCGCTCCATGAAAGTGGGCTTTGCGCCGCCGCTGCGGTTGCCGGAGGGGCGGTTCAATCCGGGTTCGGGTTGGGCCGTGAACCAATCGGTGGTTCCCGGATAGAGCACGATTTTCTGCGGCTCGGCCGGCGAGGCGCCGGGTTGCGCGCGGAGGGATTCGCCGGGAAGGGTGAGCAGCATGCGCCGGGATTCGAGCAGTGGTTTGCCGTCGGCGGCGGTCAGCAGCGCGGTTACGAAGCCGCGGGCCGAATCTTTCAGGCGGAGCCGCATGGGGCCAGCTTCGAGCGGGTCCTGCCCGGCGAAGCCGATGATCGCCGCCGCGCGGGGCGCATCGAGAACGAAGATTCTGGCTGCGTTGTCGTAGGCGAACTCGCCGGTGGATGCCGTGACGGCGCCAGAGGAACTGGTGCGCAGTTCGGCGGGCAGGGTTGCTTCGGTTTGCGTCAATGCGATGCGGTGCCGCAATGCCGACAGGGGCTGGAAGCCGGAGGCGCTGGTGAGGAAGGCGCTGACCGAGCCGTTGCGCCGTTCGGCGGTGGCGCGCTCGCGCATGGGGCGAGGAACGGGAACTGGTATCGCAGTTTCACCGGTGCGCACGGCGCCGGAGCGGAACAGCCAGGCGGTCTGGCCGAAGTTGACCCACTTGGTCCAGTCGCCGTTGAGATCGAAGCCGCTCGGTACGCCGTCGTCCCAGCCGCGGCCGTGCGAGTAGGCGAAGTGCATGAGGCCGTCCCAATCCTGAAACGCGCCGACGATCGCCATGAGAGGATCGAGTTCCGCTGCTTGCCGGTTGGGCCAGTTCTGGTTGTATTCGCTGACGGTGAAGGGCATGCCTGCGACGCGCGTGGCGGCCATGTTGAGAATGGCGCCGAGGCCGGAGCCCACGGATGAGGAATCGCGGATGCGCCAATCGCGGGCATCCCAGGCGGTGTTGGGGAAGTTGTAGTGATCGACGTAGAAATGATTGTCGTGGTAGTCCAAGTCGCGATGGGAATCGATGGTCATCAAACCGCCGAAGCCGATTTGCGTGCCGGCGATGGGGACCAGAGGGCCGGCCTTTTCGCGCACGACATCGCGCAGGGTGTTGAGGTAGGCGCGGTCCGTTTCGGCGAGGAAGGCGAGGAAATCGGCCATGCGGCCGGGCGAAGAACGCTCGGTTGTTTTCACCAGCGCGACGGCGCCCAGATTCTCTTCGGGCTGCAGACCGCGGTCGCCGGCAATGCGCAACAATGCGCCGCGCACCTGCACGTTGGCGCCGACGGGCTCAATGGACAATCCGAACCTGCCATTGCCTTCCATGGCAAAGGCGGCGGTGAAGAGCATCTGAAATTTCTGCCACTGGTTGGTCACGGCGATGTTGCGGCCGTTCATGGTGCGCCACGGGCTGACGTCCTGCTTGACATCCCAATAGACGTTGCGTGAGACGCCGGCGGGAAGATCGGCGCGCAGTTCGACCTCGGCGAGATAGGTGCCGCCGGAGTTCATCGAGAAGCCCACCTGTTTGACGATGATGGTGTCGCCGCCCTGGGCGAAGGTGACGTCGATACGCGGGCCGGAGGCTTCGTCCTCTACGCGCAAGGAAGCGCGCGCGCTGCTGTGCAACTCCACCTGCCAGTTGCGGCCGAGAATCTGCGGGCCGTCGGCGACGCCGGGTTTCCAGGCTTCGCGGAGAGCGCTATCGGAGCCGTGCCGCGCGCGCAGGAAGCCGTTCCACTGGGATTGGAATTCGTCCAGATAGGCGCCGTTGAGACGCGAATCGAGATTCGTCACCTGCCATTCCCACAACAGGGAGGATTCGTTGTTGATTTCCACCATGCCGAGCACAGGGTCGTTTTCGAGGGACAGTGCATCGATGGTTTTGCGCACGAAGTCCTTTTGCAGGTCAACCATGCGTGGATGAAAGATGTGCAGCGGCTTGCTTTGCGAGGGGATGGCGGGGGAAAGCGCCGGCACGCCATCGACAGTGGGACGGAACTGATAACCGACGTGCAGATTGAGATTGACGTAGATGCCTTCGGCCGCCATCGCATTGAGGAAGCCGCGCAGCCGTTCGACGGAGTTGGGATTCAAGGCCGGGTAGGGGCCGGTGGTGAGGAGACTGGCGGCGTTCGATGGATTCGAGTCGGGCTGCGAATCCATGTGGTGCAGCCGCACGAGATTCACACCGAGGCGGCGCAGCCTTCCGGCGATGCGCACGGCATCCGCCGGGGCGGGGAAGTTCGCGGAGAAGGCCAGATTCACGCCATACAAGCGCAGCGGCGTATCGTCGGGGGTGTTGGGCTTCAAGTCTTCGCCGATGCGATAGAAGTGTCCGTCGCGCACGAACAAGCGGGAGGCGGGATTGAGCGGTTC
>JAEUQG010000122.1 GCA_016789755.1 Bryobacterales bacterium | reverse complement strand
GGCGCGCGGGAAGAGGATGTTGTTCTCGAGGTGCATGTGCAGTTGGAGGTCGGATTCGAGCTCCTCAAGGCCGTACATGAGAGCACGGTAGGTGACGCAGGCGTAGTCGGGGATGTGGAAACCGGCGGTGATTTCGCGGATACGTTCGAGCCCCTGGCTGGCGCTCGCGTGCTCGGCCTCCATCATACGGATGGGATTGGCGACGGTACCGAAGCAGGTGGGAGGCGGCTGGGTTCCCGTTTTGCGGGCGGCTTCGCCCACGATGAGGGCGGGGAACAGCACCTGCTCCTCTTTCTGCAGGTGCGTTTCGAGTTCCTCGCGGAGGGCGGCGAAGACTTCCGGGAGGCCGGTGAGCGTGGGGCCGTAGCGCTGGTTGTAGACGCGGTAGACCTTTTCCAAGCGAGCGGCCAAGACGGGCAATTCGCGGCGCAGGTATTCGTGGTGAGTGGAGAGAAGGTGTTCGATGAGATCGGCGAGGGGCGCTTGATTCCAATCGGTCTGGCCGCTGGGGTCCGGAGCGGTGGAGTTGAGTTCGGCTTCGATGGCGGCGTCGTCGAGGCCTTTGTCGAGGCAGATGTCGGCGAGCGGGCGCTTGCCGCCGCAGCAGTAATCGATGCCCCACTTCTCGAAGACGCGGACGGCACTGAGGGAATTGGCGGCAATCTGGGCGACCGTGGTTGGAGTGTTGGACATGTTGATCCTCTGATTTCCAATTGTGAGGGGGAAGGGGAGCGGTGTCTGTGACCGCAATCACAGGAGTTGGTACACTGGCAGGGATCGGGGGACTGATGACCGGCGGCTCCAGCAGTTTCGATGAGCTTGTGGCGATGGTGTATGGGGAATTGCGCGTGATGGCGCGGTCGATGATGCGGCATCAGAAGCCGGGGCACACTTTGCAGCCGACGGCACTGGTGAACGAGGCGTATTTACGGCTGGCGGAGGGGAACCGGCAGTTTGAAAACCGGGCGCATTTTTTTGGAGCGGCGGCGCGGGCGATGCGGCAAGTGCTGGTGGCGTACGCGCGGAAGCGGAATTCGTTGAAGCGGGCCGGGGCGGCGCAACGGGTGACGTTCAGCGAATTAGAAATCGCGGCGGCGGAGCCGGATTTCGACGTATTGGCCTTGGATAGGGCTTTAGCGGAGCTGGAAAAGAAAGACGAGCGGCTGTGCGGATTGCTGGAGTTGCGCTATTTCGCCGGGTTGCCGCTGGAAGAAATCGCAGGGATTCGGGGCGTGTCGCTGTCGACGGTGAAACGGGATTGGGCGTATGCGCGGGCCTGGCTGCATGAGCAATTGAGCGGGGTGTGATGGAACGGGAACGGGAGCTTTTCGACGCGTGCCTGGACCTGACCCAGGAGGAGCGGGAGGAGTATCTGCGGCGGGAGTGCGCGGGGGATGCGGGGTTGGAGGAACGGCTGCGGAGGTTGCTGGCGGCGCAGGAGCAACCGACGAAATCGCCGGCGGGTTTCGTCTTGCCGCCGGTGGACATGCCGGAGCGGATCGGGCGGTATGAACTGGTGCGGGTGATCGGCGAAGGCGGGATGGGGACGGTGTACGAGGCGCGGCAATTGGAGCCGGTGGCGCGGAAGGTGGCGGTGAAGGTGATTCGTTTGGGGACGCAAAGCCAGCCGCTGCCGGCGGAGATCTTGCGGCGTTTCGCGGCCGAGCAGCAGGCGCTGGCGGTGATGGAGCATCCGAACGTGGCGAAGGTATTCGACGCGGGGGAGACGATGCTGGGGTATCCGTACTTCGCCATGGAGTACGTGGATGGGTTGCCGCTGACGGACTATTGCCGCGAGCACGATTTGGATTTGCGGGACAAGCTGCGATTGTTTGTGCAGCTTTGCCAGGCGGTGCAGCACGCCCATCAGAAGGGAGTGATTCACCGCGATTTGAAGCCGGCCAACGTGCTGGTGACCGGATCGCGGAAGGAACCGCTGGCGAAGGTGATCGACTTCGGGATTGCGAAGGCGGTGGGCGAGCCGGGGATGGCGGCGCAGCGGACGCAGACGGGCATGCCCATCGGGACGCCGGCCTATATGAGTCCGGAGCAGGCGGGGGTGGGGGCGCGGGACATCGACACGCGGTCGGATATCTATTCGCTGGGAGTGATGCTGTATGAATTGATCGCCGGGCGGCTGCCGGCGGATCCGGGCGAGACCGGATACATGACGTTCCTGGCGCAACTGGCGTTGGGGAATCTGCAATTCACGCCGCCCTCGCGCGGGGGGCGGGAGGCGGATCTGGACTGGATTACGCTGAAGGCGCTGGAGATGGACCGGGGGCGGAGGTATGCATCGGCGGCGGCGCTGGCCGAGGACGTGGAGCGCTTTCTGCGGCAGGAGCCGGTGAGCGCGCGCAAACCGACGATGGGCTACCGGTTGTCGAAGTATGTGCGAAGGAACCGGGGGCAGGCGATTGCGGCGATGGTGGCGCTGGCGGCGGTGGTGGGCGGAAGCATCGCGGCGGGGGCGGGCTATGTACGTTCAGTGCGGGCGGAGGCGGTGGCTCGCGATGAGGCGGCGACGGCGAGCGAGGTTTCCGACTTTCTGGTGAACACGTTCAAGGTGACCGATCCGGGGGAGACGCGGGGGCGGACGGTGACGGCTCGGGAGTTGCTCGAAAATGCCGCGGCGCAGGTGGAGACCCGGCTGAGCGGGCGGACGAAAGTGAAGCAGCGGCTGTTGACGAGTCTGAGCCGCGCGTATAGCTCGTTGGGTTTGTACGATGAGGGGCGGAGGATGGCGGAGAAGGCGTTGGCGGGGCTGGCAGCGGCGGAGCAGGAGACGCTGGAGGATGCCGATGCGTTGCTGGCGTTTGCGGCGGCGGGGATGCAGCAGGACCGGTTCGAGAAGGCGAAGGAGGCGGCGTCGCGGGCGGTGGCGATCCGGAGGCGGCTGCTGGGGGAGAAGGATTTGAAAGTGGCGGAGGCTCTGCAAGGGCTGGGGGCGGTGGAGACGCTGATGGATCAGTTCGAGCCGGCGTTGGGGCATTTGCAGGAAGGCCTGACGATCCGGCGGGAAAAACTGGGGGCGGATCATCTGGACACGGGAACGCTTACGCGCAGTGTCGCGGGGGTGTATCTGCGGAGGGGCAAGCGCGGCGATATGAAGCTGGCGCTGGAGCATTACCAGCAGTCGCTGCGGATTCTGGAGGCGCGGCTGGGCGCGGAGCATCCGCAGTATGCGAACAATCTGGACGATATCGGGATGGCGTTGGGAAAGCCGGCGGAGGCGCTGGGGTGGCATGAGAAGGCGTATGCGGTGCGGGTGAAGATCTACGGTCCGGAGCATTTGCAGGTGGCGTTCAGCCACTTCAATCTGGGGCGGACGCTGATGCGGTTGGGGAAGTTTGAGCAGGCGCGGACGCATTTGGAGAAAGCGATGCGGCTGCGGGCGGAGAAACTGGGGCCGTCGAATACGCAGACGGCGGATGCGATGCGAAGCCTGGCGATGGTGGAAGCGAGCGTGGGGCGGATGGAAGAGGCGCTGCGGCTGTTTGAGCGTGTGGCGCGCATTGGGGAGGAGGCGTTTGGGGCGGATAGCGAAAACACTTTGCTCGACCGGAGCAATCTGGGGGTGATGCTGGCGGCGATGAAGCGCTTTGACGAAGCGCTGCCGCATCTGCGGGCGGGGCTGCGGGCGAAGGTGTTTTTCGCCTGGCAGACGAAAATGTTCGATCCGGTGAGGAAAGAGGCGCGGTATGTGGCGCTGGCCGCCGAGCAGGAGCGGATTAAGGCAGGTGGAGTGCCGGAGAATACCTTTCAGTACACGGCTCCGAAGTGATACGCTTGCGTTAACCGAATTCAACGTTGAAGAGGGACTCTATGAAGCGACTGACGATGTTCGTTCTGGCGGCGGCGCTGGTTGTGCCGTGCG
>JAEUQG010000118.1 GCA_016789755.1 Bryobacterales bacterium | reverse complement strand
GCGGGCTTTGTCGTCCCGCTTCTCCGGATCAGGTTGCCCCGAGGCGGAGGGGACCAGGCTATCGGGTGAGCGAGTCATTACCCGAACTGATTCCTTTCATCCAGCAAGTACATCAACATCACTTCGGACACGCCCCTTGATGTCCCTTTGGGGCATGGGAGACGGGAGACGGGAGCCGGAAGACGGAGTCGGGAGACGGGAGCCGGAAGACGGTAGTCGGGAGCTGGAACAGCATCCGGCGTTGCCGGGGGTTGCGTCTGCGATGACCGGGGCGCAGTGCCGCGAGCGGTGGGCTGCAAGGTCGCCGGTATTTCACTTGTCCGCTCATCCCATCATCTTGTCCGCTGGCAGGCCGCTCCCTCCCGTTCATCAGTAATCTCACAAACAATATCGGTGTCTGCCGTTACCATGCGGCTTGGCTTGGTGCCGCATGAACTGGCAGCTTCTCATCGGTGTAGGTCTTAGCGTATTTCTGTGGCGGGACGTGTGCCTGTTGGCCGCGCCGAAGCCGCCGTGGAGAATCTACGCCGGGATTCAAGTCGCGGTGTTCGCGGGCCTGGGGTGGATTGCCGAAACTGTCTCGCGGGAGGAGGCGTTCGGCCTGCTGAGGGATGTACGGATCGCGGCAGTGGCAGCGGCGGCGCACCTGGTGCTGTGGGGGCTGCTGTTCTTTGGGCAACGGCGCAAGGCGGGCTGGGTCCGGATGGTTGCGCTGGCGCCCGCTCCGATGTTTCTGTTCGCCGCCGGGGGGCTGGTGTGGAGCGTGTTGCAACGGACGGGGATCTCGACGGGAGTGGCGGCGGGGCTGGTAGCGGCGGGAGGCTGGCTGGCGGCAGCCGGACTGCTGGCGGTGCTGAAGAAGCGATGGACGGCTTCCACGCCCGAGAGCTACACGGACTTTGCCGCTGCTTCGAATCTGACAGCCATCCTACTCATCCCGCTGGAACAAACAGCGGCAAGCGGAGACACGATGAACATCCACACAATTCACGATTTGCTGTATTTCCTATCGAATTTGTTTCTGCTGCCGACGCTGTTGGGAACGCTGGCGGCCTTTGCGTGGTGCACCTACGTGGCCGGCCAGTTTCTGAGTGAAGCGGCCGATCGCAGGGCAAACCGGCGGCAGTTGGGCGAGCTTTTTTCGGGGCCGCCGAGCGAGGCGCGCTTTCGAGAGAAGGCATGGCGCGGGTACTTCGCGGGCTTTCGTCATGCTCGCGAGGAGCACGCGGAGTTCCCGGCCATGCTGGACAAGCACGTCGCGGACCTGGAACACCGGCTGACGGGGCGGATTGAGCGGCTGGGGATCATGGCGAAGGTGGGTCCGATGCTGGGCCTGATCGGGACGCTGATTCCCCTGCAACCGGCGCTGGCCGGGCTGGCGCGCGGGGATGTGCAGGCAATGGGGGCGAACCTTCAGATCGGGTTCACGACGACGGTGCTGGGGTTGATCGCCGGAGGCACCTGTTACGCCATCAGCGTCATTCTGCGGCATTGGTACCAGCAGGATCTCACGGATATTCATTTTCTCAACGCCCTATGGGCAGAACGGGAAGGGAGTGCATCGGATGCATCGATACAACCGAACGCTGCCGGGTTGGCGGCAGTCAACGGCGACGGATTGGCGGCAGGCCGGGAAGCGATTCGCGGCGCAGGGCGATGACAAAGATCCGCTGCTGGGGCTGATCAATCTTTTCGACGCGAGCATGGTGCTGGTGGTGGCGATGCTGCTGGCGCTGATCTCGAAGGGGAGCATGGCGGAGGTGGCGGCGCGGCTGAGCCAACAGGACGTGACGATTGTGACGAATCCGGGCAAGCCGGACATGGAAATGATTGTGAAGCGCGGGCAGAAGATCGAGAAGTTGAAGGCCACGGGGGAGACGGGACGGGGCAAGGGCGAACGGTTGGGGACAGCGTACCGGATGGATTCCGGGGAAGTGATCTACGTGCCGGAAGGAGAGCAGAAGTGAAGAAGCTGGGCAGGGCTGCGGCGGGGCTGGCATTGCTGGGGGCCGCATTTGGGATCTACCGTTACCTGACGCGGCCGAAGCTGGCGTTTCTCGCCTTTCCCGGCGCCTATGTGGGCCTGTTGATGAAGGCATCGAAGGAAACGGGAGTGAAGTACGACTACTGGAGCCGGAAACAGATCGACGATGGGGGGTTGAAGGCCGGGGCGTTTACGGGGTACAAGGCGGTGTTTGTGTCGGGGAGGCGGGCTGAACCGTTGACGGAGCCGTTGAAGGCGGCGCTGCAAGGGGCGGCGAATCAGGGTGTGAAGATCGTCGTCATTCCTCGCGAATCGGAGAAGGCGATGGGGATCGGCAACGCGCAGTGGGAAGGCTCGGAGAAGCCGGTGGGACAGTATTTCGAGTTTGGGGGAAGCGAGAACATGGCTCGGATGCTGCGCTACGCGGCGGCGACGTACGGGCGGGAGAAGCAGAGTGTGGAAGCGCCGCTGCCGACGCCGGAGGACGGTTTTTATCATCCGGACGCGCCGCGGCATCATCTGACGGCGGCCGATTACCGGCGGTGGTATGAGGGAGCGGGCAAATGGAAAGACGATGCGCCGCGGGTGTTCATCGATTTTGCCGATGGGTGGAAGTTGGGATCGACGGCGGGAACGGACGCGATCATACGGGCCTTCGAGAAGAAGGGCTTTCTGGTGGCGTGTATCTTCGGGCGGAACAAGACGGTGGAGTTTGCCACGGCGTGGCGGCCGGACGTTATTTTGTCGCGGTCGCACGGCCGGTGGTATCAGGGCAACCGCGGGGTGGAGATTCTGACACGGCAGATGGATGTGCCGGTGATGCGCGGGCTGCAACTGTTCTTTTCGGGGGAAACGCTGACGGAGTACAAGGCGACGAAGGCCGGTATCCGGGGGGCCGGACTGGCGGTGGGCGCAATCATTCCGGAGTTGGACGGAGCGATTGAGCCGACGCTGATCGAAGGGCTGGATGCGGAGTGGTACGGCAAGCGCTATGAGGCGGTGCTGGAAGACCGGCTGGAGCGGCTGACGACACGGGCGTTGCGGTGGGTGCGGCTGCGCAAGGTTCCGAACGGCGAGAAGAAGATTGCGGTGATCTATGTAGCGGGGATCGGGAAGGGGAAGATCACGGCAGCGAGCTTGAATGTGCCGGAGAGCATGACGCGGTTTTTGAGGGGTCTTTCGCAGGGCGGGTACAAGGTGAGCCGGGTGCCGGAGGACGGCGAGCGGCTGGTGGCGGAGATGCTGGAAAAGGGCCGGAACATCTCCGAAGCGCAGCAGGCGGAGGTGGAGGAACTGGCGCGCGGGAAGGATGTGGTGTTGCTCGCGGCAGAGCAGTACGAGCAATGGTTCCGGACGCTGCCGGCGGGATTGGCGAAGCAGGTGACGGACGCCTACGGTCCGGCGCCGGGGCGGTTCATGGTGGTGGAGCGGGAGGGGAAGAAGTTTCTGCTGATTCCGAAACTCGATTTCGGGAACGTGATTGTGCTGCCGCAACCGGCGCGGGGGGCGAACATGGACGCGAAGCTGCAGCACAACGACAAGGCGCCGCCGACGCATCAGTATCTGGCGGTGTACTGGTGGCTGCAGAAGGAGTTTGGGGCGGACGCGATCGTCAACTACGGGACGCATGGGACGCATGAATTTCTGCCGGGCCGGCCGGTGGGCCAATTGGACGACGATTGGCCGGACCGGACGCTGGGGGCGATGCCGAACGTGTATGTCTACATCATGGACAACATCGGCGAGGCGCTGATCGCCAAGCGGCGCGGATCGGCGGTGACGGTGAGTCACCAGACGCCGCCGATCGTGGCGAGTTCGATCATCGAAGCCGATGCGGCGACGGGTGAGATCTACCGTTCGACGCAGCAGTTTCTGGGACAGGAGGAGGGCGCGCTGAAGGAGACGTTGCGCGAGCGGATCCGGGAGCTCAGCGTGCGGAAGAAGTTCGACCGGGACCTGAACCAAGACTGGTCGAAGAAGGCGCCTGGGGATGGCGAGATCGAGGCGCTGGATCTGCACATCCACTTGTTGAACGAAGACCGGATTGCGGTGGGGCTGCACACGCACAGCAAGGCGAACGAGGCGGAGGAACTGGCTCCGGTGGTGGCGGAGATACTGGGCGATGAATTTGCGGCGAAGTGGGGAGGCAAGCAACGGGCGATTGAGCGGGCGCGTGCCGAGTTGCTGCGGCCAGCGGGGCAGGCGGCATCGGAGGCGTCCATCCGCCCGGCACACGGCGGGCGGGAACGGCCGGCATGGGCGGCGGCCACTTATCAAAAGACGGCGGAGGCGAGACCGCTTCCGGGCGAAAGCGAAGCAGCGAGGATCGCGTTTCTGAAGGCGGGCTTTGCGGGGACGGCGAACGAAATACCGGCGACGCTACGGGCGCTGGAGGGTCACTATGTCCGTCCCGGCGGCGGAGGCGATCCGGTGCGCAATCCGGCGTCGCTGCCGACAGGGAAGAACCTCTATGGGATCAATCCGCAGGAGGTTCCGACACGGGCGGCGTGGGAGCTGGGGCGGAAGCTGGCGGAGGATCTGCTGGCGGCGGAGAAGAAGCGGCTGGGACGTTATCCGGTGAAGGTCGGGTTCACGCTATGGAACACGGAGTTGATCCGGCACTATGGCGCGGACCTGGCGCAGATTCTGTACCTGATGGGGCTGAAGCCGCGGTGGGACCAGCGCGGAATGGTGGAAGGGGTAGAGGTCATCCCGATGGGGGAACTGAAGCGTCCACGCATCGATGTGGTGATTCAAGCGGCGTCGCTGTTCCGCGATACGTTTCCGGACCGGATGGAGTTTCTGGATCAGGCGGTGCGTCTGGCGGCGACGTTGCGGGACGGCGAGAATCACATTGCGGCAAACAACGAGAAGAACGAGCGGCAACTGAAGGAGGCGGGGCTTTCGGCGAAAGAGGCGAGCCTGCTGGCGGGGGCGCGGGTGTTCTCGAATGCGCCAGGAGGCTATGGCACGGGAGTGATCGATGGGATTGAGAAATCGGGTAATTACGATACGTCGAAGGCGATCACGGAGGATTACCTGATCAAGACCGGTGCTGTCTATACGGCCGGGGCGGAGTGGGGCAAGTTTGTGCCGCGGCTGTACGAACAGCAGTTGAAGGGCACGGACTCGGTTGCGTTGTCGCGTTCCTCGAACGTGTCGAGCGCGCTGACGCTGGACCACTACTTCGAGTACCTGGGCGGCATGACAATGGCGATCCGGGACACGACGGGAACATCTCCGGAGACTTATGTTTCGGACGTGCGGGATGCCAAGCGGGCGCAGATGCTGACGGCGCGGCAGGCATTGACCAACGACATGCGGACGAAGTTCTTCAATCCGAAGTGGATTGCCGCGCTGCAGAAGGAAGGCTTTTCGGGGGCGGTGGAGATGCGGGAGACGACGAAGAACCTGTT
>JAEUQG010000097.1 GCA_016789755.1 Bryobacterales bacterium | reverse complement strand
ATCCCGTGCAACACGTGCGGCCTCCGGACATCGACGAATTTCATCGCTGGCAGGAAGCGGCGCGAGGGTACATACGGCTGGTGACGGTATCCCCTGAATGGCCCGGCACGCCCGCCTACATTGAGGCGCTGGTGAAACAGGGCATCGTGGTGGCGATCGGGCACACAAAGGCCGATAGCAGCCAGATCGCGGATGCTGTCAGCGCCGGAGCAACCAAGTCGACGCATCTTGGCAACGGCGCCCATTTCGTGCTGCCACGCCATCCCAACTACATCTGGGATCAACTGGCGAACGACAAACTTTCGGCCGGCTTCATCTGCGACGGATTTCATCTGTCGGGCACTTTCGTCAAATGCGCGATCCGGGCCAAGGGGCTGGAGCGGTCGCTGCTGGTCACCGATGCTGTCGCGCCGGCCGAATGCGCGCCCGGCTTCTACCGCCTGGGTGAAGTCGATGTGGAGTTGCTGGCCGAAGGCCGCGTCGTGATGAAGGGTGGAACACGGCTGGCGGGCTCTGCACTGCGGATGGACACGGCGGTCGGGAACACTGTGCGGATGGCGGGAATCACGCTTGCGGAGTCCCTTACCATGGCGTCGCGCAACCCTGCCAGGGTGGGCCGCATCGCCAGCCGCCAGCGCGGACTCGCCACCGGGGAGAAAGCCGATCTCATCGAATTCACCTTCGACGAAGCGGCGTCGCGGATCCACATTCAGAAGACCTGGCTCTCGGGTGAACTGGTCTACTCAGCGAACTGAAGAGTGGGCGCAGGCTACGCTACAATAGAAAGTTTGTCAGCCGCTACACAGACTGCCACGATCTTTCCTATGTTCCTGAATCGCGCCGGACGCTGGTTCCTCGAATCCGGCATCCAAGAGGAGCACGGCGGAGTTGCGCGTTATTACCGCATCGATCTCGCCCGTAATAACCGTATTTCCACCGAGATCACGGGCTACGCCGTCAGCGCCCTCGCCTATCTGCATCAACTGACCGGAGAGCAGCAATACCTGGATGCCGCCGTGCGGGCAGGGCGCTTTCTTACCGATGCCGCCTGGGACGCCGAACGCCAGGTCTTTCCTTTTGAATGGCCGCCTACGTCCGCGGCGGAAGAGAACCGCGTGTTCTTCTTCGATGGCGGCATCATCATCCGCGGCTTGCTGGCGCTATTTCGCGCCACTAAGGACGAACGCTACCTACAGCGGGCCATCGAGGCGGGGGACGGCATGGCGCGCGCCCATGAGCACTGCGGCAACTATGCTCCCATCCTTCAGCTTCCCTCGCTCGAAGCGCTTGCCTTCGGTGGCACGTGGTCGAACAACCCCGGCTGCTATCAACTGAAATCGGCGCTAGCCTGGCGCCAACTGTGGGAGCAAACCAAGGAACCGCGCTTCGAGGCGTTGTTCGAGACAGCGTTGCAACGGGCTCTTGCCAGCGATGCCACCTTTCTGCCCGGAACTGGCGAACGGCAACGGGTGATGGATCGGCTCCACGCCTACTCTTATTTTCTCGAAGCCCTGCTTTCGGTGGCGGACCGTGCGGAATGCCGGCGCGCCCTTAGCGAAGGGATCGGCAAAGTCGCCTTCTACCTTCGCGACATCGCACCCGAGTTTGCCCGATCCGATGTCTACGGGCAGTTGCTTCGTGTGCGCCTGTTTGCCAATGCCCAAGGGGCGGCGCCGCTCGATGAGGTCCAGGCGGCCGAAGAAGCAGCGGCCATGGAGACGTTCCAAATGCAGGCGCTCGATCGGCGCCTGGATGGCGGCTTCTGTTTCGGAAAGCGCGACGGCTACTTCACGCCCCACGCGAACCCGGTATCCACGGCCTTCTGCCTCCAGGCCCTTGCCATGTGGCGGCAGCATCGAAGCGGGGCCATCCGCGAAAGCTGGCGAGATTTGATTTGACCGCCAAGGTCGCATTCGTAAGCTGCAAAGATCACCTGATCGCTCCTTTTCTGGAGCGCATCGAATCGATCTATCCGGAACTGCCGCTGTACGTGGTGGCTGAGTTCCCGCCTCCGCGCGGCAAATGGATTCCCTACCATCCCACACGCTCGCTCGCAGACAACATGGCCCGCCTCAAGGCTGCGCTCGGTCCGGCCCACGTGCGGCTTTCAGCCGCTGTCCTCGAACCGAACACGCCGTACCGGCGGATGCGCTGGATGGCGCTGCGGCTGTCGCCGCGCGGCTTCATCGCCTTCAACGAAAACCTGGATCATTACATGCTGCGGCCGCGATCGGCGCCGGTGATGGCGCGGCACTTGCTGTGGCGCGGGAAGAACTTCCTTCGCTGGCAACTGCGCCCCGGAGGCACGGCCTATACGTGGGCGTGGCGAGCGCGCCATCCCAGCGCCCTGCGCCGTCCCGCACTCTACCGGGCCGCTCTGCTGGCCGGATTCGCCGCCAAACAACTGCGGCGCTTTCGTTCCGGGACGCCGGATCCTGCCCCGTGTCCGAGACCCGAGGGGGTCAGCGTCGTGGTCCCCACGCGCAACGGTAAGGATCTTGTTGCCCGGCTGCTGCCAGGCGTGCTGGCCGACCTGCCCGCATCGAGTGAAGTGATTGTTGTCGATAACGGCTCCGATGACGCCACAGCGGAGTTCCTCGCCGCGGAATATCCCAGCGTGCGCGTCGAAATCAGCGCCGCGCCGCTCTCTTTCGCCGCCGCCGTCAACCGAGGCATACGCGCCGCGCGCTATTCCCACGTCTGTCTTCTCAACAACGACATGATTGTCGAGCGGAATTTTTTCGCGCCGCTGCGCCGCGCTTTCGACGATGTCCCTACATTGTTCTGCGCCACAGCGCAGATCCTGTTCCCCGAGGGGATGCGCCGCCAGGAGACGGGCAAAGCAGTCTGGTGGAGCAGGGAAGAGAATCGGACGGCGAAAGATTTCCCGGTCCGCTGCATCGAGCCCTATGCGGGCGAAAGCGGCACCTATGTGCTGTACGGCAGCGGCGGTTGCTCCATGTACGACGCGGCGAAAATGGAGCAAATCGGCGCATTCGATGAACTGCTTGCCCCCGCGTACGTGGAGGATCTGGATATCGGCTGGCGCGGCTGGCAGCGCGGCTGGCCCACTGTGTACGTGGGCGAGGCCCAAGTGACTCACTTCCACCGCAGCACCACCTCGCGCTATTACAAGCCCGAGATGCTGCAGAGCTTCGTCGAATATAACTTCCTGCGCTTCCTTGCCAGGCGCATCGCCGAGCCCGCGGTGTTCTCACGCCTCTGGCGCGATGCCGTGACACGCCTGAATCTGCTTGCGATCGAGCAACCGTGGTTCGTGACCTGGGCGCAGGAGTCGCTGGCGTTCGCCTGGAAAGCCACGCGCCTCCTGCAGCCGAAGCCCGAACCGCTGTTCGCTGAAGATTCGATCCTCGCTTTGGGTTCCGGCGCCGTCGCTGTGTTTCCAGGAGCGCTGGGGCGCGGGCGGAAGCGTGTTCTCGTCGTCAGTCCGTACATCCCGTTCCCACTGTCGCACGGGGGCGCCGTACGGATCTTCAACATGATGCGCTGTGGCGCCGAGGACTACGACCAGATACTCATTGCCTTCGTCGACGATCTGGGCCCGGTTCCGGAAGAACTCAAGAACATTTGCGCCGAAATTGTTTTGGTGAAGCGCCACCCTACACACCTGCTGCCCGATCATGGCCGGCCGGATGTTGTCGAAGAGTACAACTCTGCGGCCATGCGCGCGGCGATTCGTCAGATGGCGGCCAAGTGGCATCCTGCCGTGGCGCAACTCGAGTTTACGCAGATGGCCCAGTATGCGCCCGATTGCGCTCCCGCCCGAACGGTCCTGGTGGAGCATGACATCACCTACGACCTGCTGCAGCAGATGCTCGAGAAGAATGAAGACTGGGAAACGCGCCGCCAATACGAGCGGTGGGTCCGGTTCGAGAAGCATTCCTGGCACGAGGTGGATCACGTTGTCGTCATGTCCGAAAAGGACCGTGGAGAAGCCGCTGCCTTCATCGGACCGGACAAGGTCACGTGCCTGGCCAACGGTGTCGATCTGACGCGTTTCCAATCCGCCGGATTCGAACCGGAGCCCCGCCGGCTGCTCTTTATCGGCTCTTTCGCCCACCTGCCGAATATCCTCGCCATGGACTTCTTCCTGCGCGAATGCTGGCCGCACCTGGCGGAAGATCAGCCTGTCCTGCACATCATCGCCGGCTCGCGCCATCGATATTTTCTCGAGCGGTATCAAGACATCGTGCGGATCGACCTTGACCGGCCCAATATTGAAATCGAGGACTTCGTTTCCGATGTGCGCCCCGCCTATGAACGCGCCGCCGTGGTGATTGCGCCGTTGGTTGCCAGCGCCGGCACGAACATCAAGATCATGGAGGCGATGGCGATGGGCAAGGCCATTGTCAGCACGCCCGCCGGGATTAACGGACTGAGCCTCAGCCCGGGCCGGGATGTCTCCGTGGTTCAAACAGGCATCGAGATGGCCGGCGCCATCAGCCGCCTGTTGCGCGATCCGCACGTGCGCCGCGCGATGGAGCAGGAGGCGCGCCTCACCGTTGAGCGCGAGTTCGACTGGTCCGTCATCGGCCGCCAGCAGGCTCATCTATACGAACGGTTGAAACCGTAACGCCACCGAGTTGATGCAGTAGCGCAGGCGTGTGGGTTCCGGGCCATCCGGAAACACATGCCCCAAGTGAGCGTCGCAACGGCGGCACACCACTTCGTCCCGCGGCTCGCCCAGGCTGTTGTCCTGCGCCGTGTACACGTTTTCCGGCGCGATGACGTCGTAGAAACTCGGCCACCCCGTGCCCGAGTCGAACTTTGTCTGCGAATGAAACAACGCCGTGTTGCACCCCACGCAACGGTAGATGCCCGCTTCGCCGTGCTTGTTGTACTTGCCCGTGAAGGCAAGTTCAGTGCCCCTGCGCCGGGTTACGGAAAACGCCAGGGGAGTGAGTCTTCGCTCCCATTCCTCGTCGTGCAGAATCAGCTTGTGCGCTTGCGCCGTGCCCAAGGGCAGGCCGGATTGGGAAAACTCCGCGATCTGCAAGGGCTCGGCCGGCGGCCGCGCTTTGGCCTCAGGCTCGCGAACAGCGGACGCAGGGATTTGCCGCGCTTGTTCGGTGCACGCGCAACAACCCGCCGCACACAGCAGCAGCGCCTGACGCCGGTTGGTCACAAAGCCAGTTTCCCGCCGTAGACCATGTCCTTCAAAGCGAACTTCGCCTTCACTTCCATCGGCCCCGTTTTGAAGTGAAAGGTGACATCTTTGTCAGCGGGCTCGATGGCTGGGGTGCGCGGGAAAAGAAAGACGACCGTCATCTTCTCGCCGGCGCGCACGAACCCCACATCCGAAGCAGCAATCGCGTCTTTGCCCTTGCGCTCGATCGCGGCTCCCGCGGCCAGCCGCTTGCGCATCTGCTGGGCATCGCCCTGCTGTCCGCGCATGGGGAACCCCACCATGCTTACAACGTAGTAATCCTTGGCCCGTAACTCCGCGTAATCCCGCTGCTCCAACTTCACCCGAGCCTCATGCACCGGAGGAGCGCTGTCCCAAACGATGGTGGTCACCGGCGCAGGCGGCGCCCCGCCCTCCATCCCAGCACCACCGCCCATGCCTCCTCCAGCGCCCATTCCACCGCCACCGCCCATGCCGCCACCGCCGCCCATGCCACTCGATTCCGCGCTCATGCCCCCGCCGCCCATGGCCGCTCCGCCGCCGCCGCGCCGTCCGCCACTGCGTCCGCCACCTCCAGCCATTCCGCCACCGCCACCGCCCATTTGCATGCTGACTTCTTTCGCCCAGGGCGAGCGGGACATGATGCGCCTGGCTTCTTTCTCGTTCCAGTCGGCGGCCGGCTTGGTCGCCCAAAAATCAGCCGCGAGGGCTAGAGATGCGCAGGCCAGCGCGACGGACAAAGACCCGGCTTTCATGTCAACTATCATACTCTGGAAGAAGAGCGATGAAGACCGCTAAACTCAGTGCCGCCGTCCTTGTCATAGCCGCGCTTTCCGCTTGCCGGCTCGGCTCAATGGGCGAAGGCCGCATGAACTCCATCGATGCCAACCTTGGCTCACTGCGCCACATCACGGGCCACGCCGGCGGGACGCCGTACAAGGCGTGGTTCCAGCAAATGGATCTGCAACTGATCGAAGAAGGCCCCGACGAAGGCAGCCAGGTGCGCCGCCGTTACTACTTCCACAAGAACGCGCTGTTTTATTTCAAGCAATCGAACGGAGCGGCGATCGAGCGTCAGTTCTTTATCGACAAACACGGCGCCATCCGCAATACGATCCCCACGCCTTATCCGCCCACCGATCTGGAACAAAACCGCGCCCGGGCCGGAGAACTCAACAAAGCCGCCTTCACGCGCGCGGGCCAGATGTTCGTCTTCCCCCTCATGCGCAACCCCTAGCCCCCGAAGGCCTCGTTCATCGTCTCGAAATAAAGGTCGATGTCCTGTTTTCGCGTATGGATATGCGAGCTCATCCGGGGCTTGGGCCCCAGCACCGCCCAGATGCGTTTCTTCTTCAGCAAGGCGTGGAATCCTTCCAAGTCCGTGCGTTTGTGTTTGATGCTCACCAGCGATCCGTACAGCTTGTCATCGGCGGCCGACTGCAACTCCACGTGCTTGGACTCCGATGCCTTGCGGGAGGTGTAGCGGGCCAATTCATGAATCCGCGCATAGACGCGTTCGGGCCCTAATTGTTTGAGGAACCGCAGCCCGGCCATCATCCCTTCGAAAATCGCCCGGTTGTTCGTCCCGACGTTCATGAAGCGGGCAGCGTTCAGCTTCTGTTCATTCCATGAGCCGCTGGCGATGGACGGCCAGAGCTTTCCCAGATTCTCTTCACGGACATACAGCAACCCGCATCCGGCCGGCGCGTAGGCCCATTTGTGCGGACTTCCCGCCATGTAGTCGCAATGCAGATCCGAGGTCCGGAACCCGATCTGCCCGTGCATATGGGCCCCATCGACGACGCTGACGATGCCCTTTGACCGCGCATAATCGCAGATTTCGCGAATCGGCATGATCAGCCCTGTTGTGGTGAGAATGCCGCTGAAGCTGATCACCTTCGTGCGCGGCCCGATGGCGCTGGTCATCACATCGGCTAATTGGGCAGCGTTCTTGGGAGGAATGGGCAGCGCCACTTCGCGTAGCGTCACTCCGTATCGGGCCGCCTTCATCTGCCAGCATCCGCGGCCCGAGGGATGCTCCTGATCGGTCATCAGCACCTCATCGCCGGCCTTCAAATCGATCCCATTGGCGATGGTGCACATCGCTTCGGTGGCGTTATGCACGAAGGCTATCTCAGGTTGCTTGCAGCCATAAAAATCCGCCAATTCCTGACGGTACTCATCCATCAATTCGTAGCCCCAGCGCGGATAGTAGTCCATCTCGAGCGCTGCCGAAGAATGCAAGTAATCGGCTACGGCCTTGACGACGGGGCGCGGGGCCACGCCCAAGCTGCCATTGTTCAGAAACGCCCGCCAATTAGGCAGAAGAAACTGTTCGTCGCGGATCTTCTTCCAATACTTGTCCGGGTCACGCGCCAGCAGTTTCTCGTCCGGAAGCGCGGACAAACCCGCCGTTGCTCCCTCCAAGGGCACGCCGAGCAGCGCTGCCGCCGCGGCCGCGGATGGAAAAGTATCCCTTCGTCTCATTACCCTCGATTATAATGTGGCGAGGCATGAAACGAATTCCATTGCTCGCAATCATCTGCGTCGCGCCGCTGATTGCCGCCCCGGAAGACGGCGCAGTTCTCTTCCAGAAACACTGTGCCATCTGCCACAAAGACCCTCCCGTCAACCGGGCTCCGCTGCCGGAAGCGCTGGCCAAACTGCAGGCCTCGCAGATTCGCCAGTCGATGGACTCCGGATCCATGAAAGAGCAGAGCGCCGCCCTGAGCCCGGAGGAGCGTGCCGCGGTGGCCGCCTTCCTTGCCCGCGATTCGTCCGGTGCCGCTGCCGGTGGCCGATGCGCCGCGAACTACGAACCCCGCACCGACGCCACTCATTGGAATGGGTGGGGCGTCGACCCGGAAAACACGCGCTTTCAACCCGAGAGAATGGCCGGCATCAAGGCTGCCGAGATCCCCAAGCTTCAATTGAAATGGGCCTTCGGCTTGCCCAACTCACCCGTTGCCGCCGCTCAGCCTTCCCTCTTTGCCGGCCGTCTTTTTTTCGGCAGCAACGACGGCGTTGTCTATGCCACCGATGCCAAGACGGGATGTATTCTCTGGACGTTCAAAGCCGCCGCATCGGTGCGCAGCGCCATCACCTTCGGCGTGGTGTCCAATGCCAATCCCGCCGCACTATTCGGCGACACGAAAGCAAACGTGTACGCCGTCGCGGTAAAAACGGGCCAATTGGTGTGGAAACTCAAAGTGGACGAACATCCCGTAGCCCGCATCACGGGATCCCCAAAGATGTACGGCTCCCGCCTCTACGTCCCGGTCTCGAGTATTGAAGAGGTGACCGGTGGCGCTGCGAAGTATGAATGCTGCAAGTTCCGCGGCAGTGTCGTTGCCATCGACATCGAAAGCGGCAAGCTCGCCTGGAAATCCTACACTATCCCCGATCCTCCCAAGCCCACTCGCAAGAACGCCGAAGGCGTGCAACTCCATGGGCCTTCCGGGGCGGCGGTCTGGCTTTCTCCCACACTGGATCTGAAGCAGCGTCTCGTCATTGCCGGCACCGGCAACGGTTACTCCGACCCCGCCAACAAGTACACCGATGCCGTCATCGCATTCGACATGGACACGGGCGCCCTGCGATGGGTACGCCAACTGGCTGAGAACGACGGCTGGAATTTCGCCTGCGTGAGCCCGAACAAAGCCAATTGCCCGGAAAAGAACGGACCCGATGTCGACATTGGCGCGTCGCCCATCCTCCGGGAACTGGGCAACGGCAAGCGCGTCCTGGTGGTGGGCCAGAAATCCGGAGTAGTGCATGGTCTCGATCCGGACGACGATGGCAAGATCCTCTGGCAAACACGTATCGGCCAAGGCGGTGCGCTCGGCGGAGTGCAGTGGGGCATGGCTGCCGACAGTGCCAGTGTTTACGTCGCCCTTTCCGATGTGCATCTGCGCGCCAAGGCCGGCGGCCTCTTCGCGCTCGCCTTGTCCACCGGCGCCCGCCTGTGGCATGCAGCACCGTCCGCTACGGCCTGCGCCGGCAGACCCGGCTGCACGCCCGCGCTAATGGCGCCGCTCACGGTCATCCCCGGAGCCGTACTGGCCGGATCGATGGACGGGGTCCTGCGCGCTCACGATGCTAAGACCGGAAAAGTGGTCTGGGAGTACAATACGCTCCGGGGTTATGACACCGTTAACGGAGTCAAAGCAACGGGAGGATCCATCTCCGCCGCCGGCGCTGTGCTTGCCAACGGTATGATGTTTGTCAACAGCGGATATGGGGCGCTGGGAGGCATGCCCGGAAACGTGTTGCTGGCCTTCGCACCCTAGGGCGAAGCGTGTCATGCCCGCTCAAAGGCGGGAGAGGATTTCGCGCGCGGCGGCTTCGTCGGGGGCTTTGAGCAAGGCCGAGAAGATGGAATGGAGAGCTTCCAAATCGCGAATGTTTTCGAGCAAACCGCTTTGGTCGCCGAGGAGGGGGAAGCGGGAGGTGAGTAACTCGTTGATGATGCTTCGTAGCTGGAGTTGTCCCTGTTCCAGGCCCTTTACCAGGCCCTGCTCCAAGCCCTGCTCCAAGCCCTGCTCCATGCCTTTCTCCATGCCTTTCTCCAGACCCTGCTGCATGCCTTTCTCAAGACCCTTGCGGACCCATTTCTGGCCTAACCAGGTTTGTTCGAAGACTTCATCGCGAATCATCAATGCACCTCGATCAAGCAATCTGTGCCACTCCTCTTCACCATAGCGCAATGCCCCCATCATATGAAAATTCGACGCCAGTTGCGGGTCGCCCGTTCTGGCGACGGCGCGTGTTGTGTCAAACCAGTCTTCCTGCCGGCAACGGGTGAGGGGGACCCATTGCAGCAGGGCGTTACGGCCGGTGTCGAGCAGTTTGCGAGCGTCGATTTCCCAGAGGCGGAGGATACGGAAGCGGAGAGTGACCGTAAGCGCGCCTAACACGAAGGTTCCCTCGCGTGGGATGGGCCCTGGGTCGTAGGCCTCCACCATCAGCAGGATGGTGCTGAAGACGGGAAGGAGGAACTTCAATCCGAGTTCGTTGCCGTAGCGGGACACTCGTTCGCTATCCTGACGCTGAAACTGGGCGAAAGCCTCGATGTGTTCGATGCGCCGGGTTTCATGTTCTTCGACGAGGAAGGCAGTGTCGATGTAAACGGGGGCGCGGGTCAATTCGCGTTCGAGAGGAACGACCCTCGCTGGCGCGTCCAGCGGCAACGCCTCAATTAAATCCAGTAAGGCGCGCGGATCGGACTCCGTCACCACCTTGAAGATCTGGTCATGAATATTCCGCACGGCGGACCTCAACAAAGGCAGTGACTTGGGACGGGGAAAACTCTCGCGATTTTCTATCTTCCGCGCGGCTCTAGTTGTCTTGGCGCTTGCCGCCGATATATTCTCGACTGTAGGGATACGATGGCGCGAAGCGAAGACGGCGAATTCGAACTGATCCTCGGCAACAAGCAGTTGCTGAGCGTGTTTTTTATCGTAGTCGTGCTGTTAGGCGTGTTCTTCACGATGGGTTACATTGTGGGGAAGAATTCGGCGTTGCCGGATGCCGCCTCAGGGAAACCGCCGTCGGGAGCGATGGTCGTGGAACCGTCTGAGCCGACGCCAACGCCGCGGCCTTCGAGCGCGGGGAGCGGACTGGTGGTGGAACCCGATAAGCCGAGCGCGCTGACGGAGAGGCAGAAGCCCACACCGGAGCCGGTGGCGAAGAAGGAGGACAAGAAGGCCGAGCCGACGCCTACGCCGGCCCCTGCGCAGGTGAGCACGGTAACTTCGCGAGCCGTGATGGCTCCTACGGGCGAACCGGCGGCGGGGCAGACATTCTTGCAGGTGGTGGCGTCGACGCGGCCGGATTGCGAGATTATCGTGGATGTGCTGAAGCGCAAGGGATTTTCGGCGACTGTAGCGCCTGGGCCGAGCGCGGATTTGTTCCGTGTGCTGGTGGGCCCGCTGAGCGACCCGGCAACGATCTCGAAGACGCGCACGGATCTGGAAGCGGCAGGATTTCAGAAGCCTTATTTACGGAAGTACTGAGTGGGCGATTCGCTGGTACAGATCCGCCCGATGCCTTCGCCGCGGCTGCCGGAATGGTTGCGGAAGGGGGTGACGCACCATGAGCCGGTGACGGCGCTGAAGCGCGAGTTGCGGGG
>JAEUQG010000086.1 GCA_016789755.1 Bryobacterales bacterium | reverse complement strand
AGATTCTGGGCGCCACGCGAAGCCGCATGGTGAGGGAGTTTTGCGATTTGATCGAGGCGCTGGCCATGGAGGGGCCCCTGGTTCTGTCGCTGGAAGACTTGCACTGGGCCGACCTTTCCACCTTGGATCTTCTGTCGGCACTAGCACGGCGGCATGGGGCCGTACCCTTGATGGTTATCGGTACGTTCCGGTCCGTGGAAGTTGCCCTTTCGCAGAGTCCGCTGAAAGGACTGAAGCAGGATCTGCTGTTGGGCGGGTTGTGTAACGAACTCAAACTGCAGCGGCTGGATGAAGCGCAGGTGGGGGAGTATTTAAGTTCCCGGACCGGCGCGGACACACGCGACGCGCTGCCTCAACTCATCCACTTGCACTCCGATGGCAACCCCTTGTTCATGGTGCTGACGGTAGATCACCTGGCGGCCATGAACCGGCTCTCGCCAGAAGGGATGCGCTCCGCGGGGATACCGGAAAGCCTCAAACAGCTTGTGGAATCGCAGTATGAGAAGCTGAGTGCCGGCGATCAAGCCATTGTTTCGGCTGCGTGCGTTGCAGGATACGAATTTTCGGCAGACAGCATTGCCGCGATGTTGGACTTGGGAATCGAAGCGAGCGAAGCGGCCTGCGAAGCTCTGGCCTCCACCGGCCGGTTGGTCATGCCGGGCAACGGGGGCCACTATCAGTTCCGTCATGCGATACATCGTGAATCGTTGTATCAGCGGTTGCGGCCGACGCAGCGCAAGCGATTTCACCGGAAACTGGCGGAGGCACTGGCGCAGACATCCGCGGTACAGGAGCGAGCCTCCGAAATCGCGGTGCACTTTGAGCGGGCGGAGTGCTACGCGGGCGCAGTGAGATATCTGCTCCAATCGGCAGAGAACGCGCGCGGGCGCTTTGCAGTTTCCGAGGCGATACAGCAGCAGAAGCACGCCTTGGAATTGGCCGCCAAGATCCACGGCGCTGAGCAGGGAGAACTGGAAGTAGCCTGTCTGCTCCGTATTGGCATGACTCAGAACGATGCCACCGAAATCGGGCTTGCAATCGAGAACCTCGAGCGGTCCGCGCGAAGGGCAAGGGAGTTGCGGTTGCCTGTTGCCGAGGTGGAAGCGCTGGAGAACCTGGTGGTTTCAGTTTCCTTGGGCAACCAGCACAATCCTGCGGAAATTCTCGATCGGGCGATGGAGGCGGGGAGGCGAGCCGGGCCTCCGCATCTTTCCCGCATCTCACACTTCGCATCGGCGATGCGGATTGTCTGCGGGGGATGGAGCCACCAGGATTCGGACAGTTGCCATCGGACCTGGGCGGAGATGACGGTTCAACATCCGGCAACCATCCGGCCGATCGACAGCATCTTGCGCGGCAACACTCTGCTGCTGGAAGGCCGCTTCCGTGAGGCTGCCGGTTTGGTGAGCTTCAGCGACCGGGATGCTACGGTTTCCACCGTGGCGATGAAGGTGTTTGCCCATATTCAAGCCCTGTTTCATCTGGGAAAGCAACGGGAAGCCCTGCAGGCTGGCGAGAGCATTCTGGCCCTGGCTGTTCGCAACGCTCACCCACATTGGGCGGCGATGATGCGAGCGTGGATCGCAGGCATACGCGTCCGGCTGGGCGACTACGCTTGCGCGCGCGGCGCTTGCGCTCAACTCACGGGTCCCGAGGTGCTTCCGGTCATCCGGTCAACGGCGCTGCTCACGCTGGGAATGGCGGAATTGGGCATGGGTAATCCCACGGAGGCGAACCGGTACTTCCAGGGCCAGTTGGCGTTGAGTGCCGCAAATCCTTCCTATCCGCATGTTTCGTTTTCCGCTCTGCTGGGAGTTGCTCAGGCAGAGGCGGCGCAGGGCAGGTGGAGCGACGCACGCGCCTCCGTCAATCGGCTGCTTGCCGAAATCCATGGAACCAAGCTGTTGCCACTGCGCACGGAGGCATCCGCCCATGCCGCCGAATTCGCGATGCAGGCCGGAGACATGGACGGGGCGCGGCAACATCTGGAAGACGCCTTTTCCGCTGACGGGCAGTGCGACCCTCCACGCTACGGTTGGCGCCTTTATGCGATCAGTGCGTCGCTTGCCGGGCAATTGGGCGATGAAGCCACCGCGCGGGATCACCGGCAATTGGCCGATCGGCTCTCGTTTGCGATCGCAGATTCCTTCCCGGAAGACGACCCTCTCCGCGGATTTTTTCTTTCTACTCTCAGGCGTTAGTGCCGTTATACCGGTCGCAACGAGAATTTTGTTCTCGTTACGGGTTCATGCCGCGACCTTGAGGCCAACCGCTCGCAGCAGTGCGTCCAGGTCATCGCAGACGTGCTGGTATTAGCGGTCGAGTTCGCAGCGTTTCTCCTCCGCCAGGATGCGATCTCCGCGGAAGGGCTTGAGCAGTCCTGCGGTGAGGGGCGCGTGGATTTTCTCGAACAGTTTGAGGAACGCCACGCAAATGGAGTAGCCCTTACCCACCAGCCGGTAACGGCGCGAACGCGGAATTCGCTCGACCAATCCCTTGGCGCGTAGTTTTGACAAGAAGCATCGAGTGCCGGGACGTAGAGATCGGCTGCGGTGAACTTGCCGCCGGCGTGCCGGCTCTCGTCCCCGTCGCCATCAGGAGGTTCCGGAATCGGTGCAGCCCATTTCGCCGGCCGCTTCTTCAGCCACCTCTTGGAACGGTCGGCGATGTCCGTCAAGGTCTTCCGGGTCACCCGCTTCCCTTCGCGGTAGGCGTTAAAGAAGCCGAGCACGCGCTCGCGTTTGTTGGAATGGTTGGATCAGGCCGCTGAGTAACAGCCGGTCAAAGCAACGGTATCCGAACTGGATGCTTTTTCTTGTGGTGCTCAACAAAGGCGTTCATGGCATGCTCCTGTGTTTGAGATACCAGCAGCATGGCGCTGGGAACGCCTTCTACTCGGTATGGCGGAAGGCTCAGAGTTTGTGCTGGAAGTGTACGCTCTCACTGCGCAGCAAGGCGGATAAGGCTCGGTTTCTGAATATAGCCGAAGGGTCCGTTGAAGAAGCAGGCGCCTTGACGCGTACACCACCGCCATTCTGACTTCCTCGACTTCCGGCTCCTGACTTCCGACTTCTATATCCCGAAGTGTTCAAGCGCGAAGCGCTTGTCTAGTTAGACCGTCGCGCCTTCTCCCGTACGTGCGCCGGAATGCCTGTCACCGGGCGCAGATGGTTGAACTCTTCAGCGAACTTCATGCCATGCGCGGCCCCCACAGTTTCCGCCATCTCTGTAAGAAACGCCCGCACCAAAGCCTCGGCGGCCAGCTTGCGGCCGCTTCGCGCGCTCAATTCCGCCGCCCAGGCTTCATTCGCCGTCTTCAACTCAAGTGCCGCCTGAACTTTCTTTTCCAGAAGGTCGCCGATCTCCGATTGCTTCATGACGGCCGGACCCTCTCCACCTTCACCTTTGCGATAGGGCCGGAAAGGAACGAAGAAGTAATACTGCCTCGCTGCCGCGCCCGGGAATCCCAGGTAACTCATCTCCTGCAGAAAAAGACTGGAGCCGCCATACGGAGATTCCTCCGCCATCCGTCCCGTGCGGTAGAGATCGTTGTCGTCCTGGTAGTGCACATACCAATCGGGAAAGAACAGAATCTCCGGCTTGTAGAGCCGCGTCAGCGCCATGACCTGATTGCGCAACTCACTGGAGGAGAGCATTCCCAGTTCCCCGCTCTTGTGCCCAAGTTGGATCACTTCACGGACTCCGAGCAGTTTCGCCGCACGCTCGCCTTCCTGGTTGTTGGCAATTCGCGTCTCGGCAGGGCCGAGACCCGCGGACATCTTCTCCTCGTTGCCGAACACGGCCACAAACACCGCCCGGCCTTCCGCCGCCATTCGCGCCAGCGTGCCTCCCGCCGCGAACAATGCATCCCGCATGGACGGAGTAATCACCAGCACATTGCCCTGCGTCGTCTCCTGCCGCTTCGTAAACGCCGGCGCAACGGCGGGGCTGCCCGCGGCGGCTACATGATTGAACTCCTCCGCCTGCGCCAGGCCGTACTTCGCTCCGATAGCCGCCGCCATTTCTTCGATGAAAAGCCGCGCATGCTGCCGCGCCGATGCATCGTCCGCAGGCCGCCCGCGCAGAGCCAGCCAGGCGCGGTTGCGCTGATGGAGCAACTCAGCAGCGTGGATCTTGTGCTCCAACTTCCCGGCGATATTCCGATGTACAAACTTCGCGCGCTCCGTCTCGCCTCCCTCGTTCTTGCGGTAGGGCCGGTAGGCCGAATAGTAGAAAACCTCGGGCGCGCCGTAGGGAGTCAATCCCATGCGGGCCAGTTCATTGGCGAACGTTCCGCCACCGGAGTATCCCCACGCCTCCTCCGCCATGTTCCCCGTGAATACGACATCCTGGTCGTCCTGGTAGTGAACATAAGGATCTGGGATGAACAGGATGCGCGGCTTCACTCCGCGAATGAGCGCGAACAATTGGGCGCGCATCTCGGTGGCGGAAACCTGGCCCAGTTCTCCGGACTTCAAATCCATGAGGATCACATCCGCCGCCCCCAGTTGCTTGGCGGCGGCCCGCGCCTCCTGCATGTTCACGAGCCGGGTCTGTGCGGGACTAAGCCCCTGCGACATTTTCTCTTCGTTGGCGAAGAGGGCAACATCGACGCGCCAGCCGTCTTCGACGTATTGCGCCAGCGTCGCGCCCGCGCCATAGATATAATCTGCCGAGGACGCGGATACGACCAGTATCCGGCGGCCGTCGTCTGCCATTATGAGGAACGGGATCGAGAACAGGAAACACAGGAGACGCATCGGAATGGGGAAAGTGTATCACGCACTGGCAGCGTTGCTGCTGCCGGCGTGTTTCGCCGCGGATGCCGTGCCACTGGGCCAGCCTCCGCCGGGCAAAACATTTCTGGTCGTTTTGTCGCATCACGACGACCACACCTGGGAATGGGGATTCGGCGGTTTCCTCGCCCGCCTGACGGATAGCGGATGGAGCGGCTACTACGTCCGCACCACCAACGACGAAAAGGACGGCCGGGAATGGGGCCCCAACGACCAGGTAAACCTGCGCGAATCGGTGGAAGCCGTGCAACACCTCGGACTCAAGAAAGTCATCAGCCTCAACTGGCGCAATGACCACATGTCCTCCGTGCCGCTGAAAGAGGTACGCGCCCAGTATATTCTCCTCATCCGCAAATACCGCCCCGATGCCGTCATGTCCTGGAACCCGTGGGGCCATTACGACCGCAATCCCGATCACCGCCGCGTAGCACGCGCCATCGGAGAAGCGGTGTGGATGGCAGGGTTGGAGAATGTCCACCCGGAACATCTCTCCGCCGGACTGAAGCCCCATCGCGTCCCGGTTGTCTATTACTCGCAACGCGCGGATTACGGCCGCGGCCACACGCCGAACATCGCCATCGAGTTCAACGAGGCCCAACTGCTGCGCAAAGTGGAAGCCTACTGGGCCCATCGCAACGTGCGCGGCGTTCCCACTTCGCCCGGCGTCAAACGTGGCGAAATGGAGGCCCCGAGCCTCGAAGCCGGCAAGCGCGCCGGAGTGAAGTACGCCGAGTTGTTCTACCGCATCGAAGAATGGGACCACATCCCCGGCCTGCGCGATTACCTTCTCGAAAACGCGAGGGCGAAATGAAAGCCGCACTGCTGCTCTGCACTACCCTCACCTTCGCCCAACAACTGCCGCTTGCCACAATCCCGCCAGGCAAGACGATGATGGTCATTCAGCCGCATCACGATGACCACACCACAGATTATGGAATGGGCGGACTCATCGCCAGGTTCACCGGCGCGGGCTACCAGTCCTGGTTCATCCGTTCCTCCAACGACGAGAAGGACGGCGCGCACGGCTATCCTCACAACGACATGTACAACCTTCGCGAATCCGAGGCGGCAACGAAGATCCTCGGGATGAAAGGTGTGTACAGCTTGAATTGGCGCAATGATTACATGGACGCCATACCGCTGCTGGAACTGCGCGCACAGATCATTCTCCTCATCCGAAAGCATCGCCCCGATGCCGTCCTGGGGCATGACCCCTGGGGCCACTACGACCGTAACCCCGATCATCGAAAGGTGGCCCGAGCCATGGCGGAGGCCGTGTGGATGGCCGGCCTCGCCAACGTCCATCCCGAACACCTCGAACTGGGTCTGCAACCGCATCGTGTCCCTCATCTCTTCCTCAAAGCCCGCGTCGATTACGGCCGCGGGCATCGCCCCAACGTTGCCGTTGAGCTCAACGAAGATCAGGTCAGGCGCAAGCAGAAGGCCTACGTCGCCCACCGCAATGTCTACGCCAGCCCCGGCATGGCCCGTTCCATACGTGCGCAGTTGCAGGCGGAAGGACTCGCGGTGCCCGAGTTCGCCGGCAAGACTGACGATGAGGCAGCCGTATTGATCGAGGAGTGGTACATGGATTGGATCTCGCGCAAACGCGGCTCGGAGAACGGTGTCAAGTACGCCGAAGTCTACTGGCAGCGTAGGGAGTTCGATTACCTCCCGGGATTGACGGACTATCTGAACGCAAATGTGGTGAACCGATGAGAGCAATTCTGCTTCTTCTTCTGGCCGTGGCGGTCCAGGCCAGGACCGTGCTTGTGGTGACGGCCGACGCGCCGGACTTCGTACTCGCGGCAGGCGGCGCCATCGCCGCAATGGCGGCCGCTGGAGACCGCGTGGTCCTTGTGCGCGTGACCAACGACGACAAGGATTCCTGGAACCTGTCGCCCGAGGAAACAGCATCCCGCGTCAAGGGTGAGGTGGAACGCGCCGCGAAACTCCTCGGCATCGCCCAGGTTCACTCTCTCGGCTATCGTGCAGGGGAACTCGGCGGCGTATCGCCGACGGAGATCAGGGATCGCATTCTCTTCTACGTTCGCCTGCTGAAGCCCGATGCGATGCTGATCCCCAACCCGTACGCGGAGTATGTTGAAGTGCTGGACCGCCACTATACGGGCATGGCGGCGGAAGAGGCTCGACGCATCGCCGCCCTCGCCAATCACCAGCCGCCGTTTGCTGAGGCTGGGCTTTCTACCCATGTCGTGAAAGAACTCTTCTATTACGCACAACCGTTCGATCCGCGCCGCCGCGAAGCGGAAAGCACGGCAACCTTCGCACCGCAGCCGAAAGTAGTCGATATCGGTTCGACGTTCGACAGGAAACTGCTCGCCGCGCAAGCACTGCAAACCATCAACTACAGCATGGCGATGCGCATCCGGAAGCGTCTTGACGACACGGCCCGCAGGCTGCCGCTGCTCGATGTTGTCAACGAGGATTCTGTCCGCAAACTGGTGGAGATCAATGTCCGCAAGCTCGGCGAAATCGCGGCCAGAGAGAGCGCCTACAAACTCGCCGAGGAATTCTTCTACTCAGGTCCCGATTTCCAGGTCCCCGCAAAGTTGCGATGATGAGGGGATGAATCGCCGCTCGTTCCTGCTGGGTCTGCCGTTCGCAGGCGCCTCATTCGCCCAACCAGCCTTCGAGGCGGGAGTGGCCAAGCGCATCGTCACGCCCGATCCGCTTCTCCCAGTCAGCGGCGGGATGGGCCCCACCAAACCTTCGACGTCCAAGCTTGGAGAACTGACCGCCCGCTGCATTGTCTTCCGCGCCGGCAGCGAAACCGTCGCGCTCGTTGCGCTCGACCTGCTCGGTTTCCCCTCCGTCCTTGCCGATCGCGCCCGCGCCCTTGTTCCGCGCCTCTCTCCCGAACGGATCGTCATCGGCTCCACCCACACGCACAGCGCTCCCGACTGTTACGCCTATCCCGATGGGAAGGGCGGCCACACCGGTTCGCTCGAATACATGGACTTCGTAGCCAAACAAGCCGCCGCGGCCGTCAACGAAGCGCTCGACAAGATGCAGCCCGCCGAACTTCGTGTCGCCTCGGGCAACGCCGAAGGCAAGATCGCCTACAACTACTACGCACCCGATCTCTACGACCGCCGCGCCTCGGTCTTGCAGGTGCGGGCTACAGACGGCAAGATCATCGGCACGCTGGTGAACTACGCCGTCCACCCCGAAGTGCTCGGCAGCGAACTCGGCATCGTGAGCCCGGACCTTGTTGGGCCGCTCTGCGACCGTATCGAACAAGCCGCCGGAGGCATGGCACTGTTTTTCAACGGGGCCCAAGGAGGCATGATTACCGCCGATAACCGTGACCTGGATCGAATCAAGGATCCCCTGCGCGGCTACTGGAACGACGCACGCACTTGGGAAGAGTGCGAGCGGATCGGCGGACTGCTCGCCCGCGAGTCGCTGCGCATCATTGAGAAAGCGTCATGGCAGGCATCCCCGCCGCTCGAAGTCCGCTCCAGAATGGTGCGTTTCCCCGTCGAGTCCGATGATCTGTGGCAAGTGGTGCTGCACTCGCCGCTGAAATACCCGCACGGTGACGACCGCACCGTGACGGCACGGATCAATCTCATCAACCTGGGGCCCGCGCAGATGATCACCATCCCCGGGGAAGCCTTGCCGAACATCGGCTTCTATCTGAAGCGCAAGATGGGCGGCGAGCACAAGTTCCTTCTCGGGCTGACGAACGATGCTTTCGGCTACATCCTCACCAAGGTCGATTTCGCCGGCTTCCCCCGTTACGACTATGTTTCGCGTGTCTCCCTGGGAGAAATGACCGGCGAGATTCTCATCGAACAGGCGCTCGACCTCGTGCACGGCCGTTAGTCGAACATCGCCCACGGCGCCGGAAAGGCCACCGTTCCCGTCCCGGCCGGCAGCGTGCCGGATAGCAATTCCGCCACCATCCAGGCGTCTCCGTGGCTGGTGTAAGGGGAAGCGAGCGTGCGCGCCCGTTCCGCCGAGAATCCGAACCTCGGGTAATAAGCCGTGTGCCCCAGTACCACCACAACCCCGATGCCCATTCCCTTCGCTACGTCGAGTGCTTGGGAAATCAGCGCGCTCCCGATTCCTTGGTTCTGCAGTTCCGGAATCACCGCCACCGGCCCAAGTGCGGCAGCGCGCAGCGACCGCCCCTCCACGATCATTTCTACGCGGCTCAACAGAGCATGTCCCACCAACGTTCCGTGCTGCTCTGCAACCAGCGACACATCGCTCAGCATCTCGGCACGCAGGGCATCCACCAGATCGCCTTCCAGCGCCTGCCCGAAGGCGGCGGCATGCACCGCGCGAATGGCCGCGGCATCGATTTCGTTTTCACGACGGATCAGCATGGGAACCTGGATATAATCCCATTCATGGCTTCAAAAGTCTACGACGTAGTGGTAGTGGGCAGCGGCCCGTCCGGCGGCACGCTCAGCGCCCATCTCGCACGCGCCGGTGTCGATGTCGCCTTGGTGGAAGGCGGGCCCCGCATCAACACGCGCACCGATTTCAACACCCACGCCATGCCGTTTCACTTCCCCAACCGGCACATCCCCACCATGAAACCCGGCAAGCAGGGTTTCGATTCTGAGCGCGCCCGTGGGGTCGGCGGCAAGTCCCTCACTTGGAATGCAGTGGCATGGCGCTACAGCCAGCGGGATTTTAAGGGAAGGACTTTCGAGGGCGCCGGCGAAGATTGGCCCATCGACTACAAAGAGTTGGATCCCTACTACACAAAGATCGAGCGCGAGATCGGCGTCTGCGGCAACCGCGACGGACTGGAGGATCTCCCCGACGGCGAGTTCCTTCCCCCGGTTCCCATGAAATGCAGCGACCTCATCGTCAAGCGCGGCGCTGAGAAACTGGGCGTCAAGGTCATCCACGTCCGCAAATCGACGCTCAGCAAGGCCATGTTCGGCCGTCCCGCCTGCCACTTCTGCGGCAATT
>JAEUQG010000009.1 GCA_016789755.1 Bryobacterales bacterium | reverse complement strand
ATCCGGTACCAGGGCGCCGCCACCGAAAAGGTCAACGTGTCGTATCCCGGCTCCCGGTTCCCGTTGCGGTCCATCGCCTGCACCTTGAGCGCATGCCCGCCTGCCGCCAGATTCTCCAGCACAATCGCCGTTTCGGCCCGGAACGGCGACCACTCTTCCGCATCGAGTTGATAGCGGTACAATAACCGCTCGGCAGTCGTCAGCTTCCACGGGTCCGCTCCGGCGAAATGAAGACGGATGAATCCGCTCGCCGGCGCTTCCGCCGGATTCTTCACCTGACGCATCGCCGTCACCGGCGGCTGCCTGTCGGCCTCCGGATAGTACAGACTTAGCCCGCGCCCCGTGCCCGCCCACAGCCGTCCTTCCCGGTCGAGCATCACCCGGTGCCCCACCGCCGATGGCAGTCCCTCCGGCGTACCAACCCCCATCAGCGTGCCGTCTTTCCACCGGTGAATCCCCGTCGTCGCCGCCAGCCACACCGCCCCGTCCGGGGTGCGCAGCAGGCTCCGGATGCGGTCAAAACCGTCCGCCAACGTCCGATACCGTCCGCCCCGGTACTCCATGAAACGGTGCCGCCCGCCGATCAGCAGCCCGCCATCCGGCAACGCCAGAAACGAGAACACCCCCGCCCCGTCGAATCCCGTCCCCCGCGCAAACGGAATCAAACGTCCCCCTCGAACCACTCCTCCGCCTTCGTTCCCTCCCAGGTAAAGGTCCCCCTCCCCGGTCTCCAGCAGCGCTTTCAAATCCGCCCCTTTCCACTCGCTGCCGAAACGGTGCCGCACGGTGAATCGCTCGCCATCGAACACCTCCAGATGAAGCGCCGGCGCCGTTCGCACCCACACTGTCCCGTCCTTGCGGCAGGCGATGAACCGGATCTCCCGGCTCTTGTCCGGATGCGCCACGATGCGAAACCCCTTCCTCGCCGGATCGTACAGAACGATCCGGTTGGCCCGGTTGTGGTATCCCTTGACCGCCACGCGCCCATCCGGCAACAGGCAAAGGCAATCGGACTGCAGAACGTCCGTCGTCACCCCTTGCGGTAACGCATGCACCACCCATTCCTTGCCCGTAAACTCCACCAATTGCCGGTCCGCCCCGAACCAGAGGTGCCCGTTTGGCCCCTGGCCCATGGTGTGGAACGGCACTTCCAGGTCATGGAGCGCCACGGGCGTGCGCCAGGTCCCCGGATGAAACTGCGCCAGCCCGTCCACTGAACTGAGCCAAAACGAACCGTCCTCCGCCGTGGACAACCCGTGGATTGCCGTCGGGAAATTATCGGGCCGCGGAGCCTTCTCTTTCACCCCATCGTGCAGCAGGTACGGAATCTGATCCTCCAGCAGCCACTCGGCGCCCGCGCCGCGCCAGGCAAACAGCCGCAGCGCCGAACTGCGGTACAGCACCGTCAATCCCCCTGCGTCCCAGCGTAGCGCCGCCTTTTGCCCCGCCCCGGACACCCCCGTCGCATACACGGCGCCTCCCGCGGCAGGAAAAGGATTGTCTAACTCCGTCACCCCAAGCCCCACACTCGAGCGCTCCTCCCACCGACCCGTCGCCGGAAAAAACCGCACCAGACCGCCGTCCGCCGTAATCCAGATGTCTTGCTCAAAGCCCGGCACCATGGTGCGGAAGGCGCCAATCGCGCCTGCCCTCGACCAGCGAGTGCCGCGCAGTATCCGCGTGCCCGGCTCGTACAACGAGATCGCCTCGGGGCTCAGCACCCACGCCCCAGACCCCGCCGCGGGGACAGCGGCCAGGAACGGATCGCCGGCACTTTCCCGCAACACCTCCGTCCACCGCCCCTCCCGAAACCACATCAAGCCGGAGCCCTCAATCGCCCAAGCGGTCCCATCCTTGGCCGGCCACACGCGCAACGTGCGGCTCACCAACTCCGCGCGCCTCGGATCGGGGACCAGCCGCACTCCCTTCTCCCCCACAATGCTCATCTCGCGCACCGACCCGTGCCGGACCCAGATCTCCCCGTTCGGCGCCTGGCTGATCGCCAAGCTATACGGCTCCCGCAATCCGTCGGCCCCGTTCCAGAATCGCCAGTTCTGCACGTGTTGCCCGGATAGCGGCAATACCCACGCCACAAGCACTGCGTACGCCCATGCCGATAGCCGCTTCAAGGGATGCCTATTCCTCTCCATCATACTCATCGGATCGATAGAGGGGAATCGCGACTTTTCGCTGCCGCTCGATCCCTCACACAAAGTCAATCTGGAAAATCCACCCCGCCGTCGGACTGTCGTAGTTCGCCCACCCCGGATGAATCCCCGCATCGCATCCAATCAGCTTCCCATTGTGCATCGCCAGGCCGTGCGGATCGCACGAGCCCGCCACGAACTCCACCGTCTCCACCACCCGCCCCGTCGCCAGATCGTAACGCACCAGCGCCGGCCGGAACTCTTTGTACCCCTTGCTGTCGTTGCCCACCACCTGCCACATCGAGCCGTTGTCGATCGTAATGTCGTGATACCGTACACGGTCCGGCGCCTGATAAAACGGAATCATGTATTCCGGCTGAAACGTCTTCGGATCCACCCGCAGATTCCCCCGCAGGCGCAACGACGAGATCCACAGCTTCCCCTCATGCCAGGTGCCACCGTGCGAGCCGCCCCCATCGCCCCCCGGGGCACCCAACGGAATCTGCCGGTGGCTCACCAGCTTGGAGTTCATATCCACCTGGAACACCCCTTGCGGCGGAGCATTGGCGATCATCCACACATAGCCGCCCCCCACCGCCATGCCGCTCGTGTTGCGCGACGGCGTCGTCACCGTCTTCAGCACCTTCCCGTTCCAATCCACCAGCCACGCGTTCTCCGTCAACGTCTTGGGCTCGGGCAATTTGTAGGATCCGGCCTGCGCCCCCGAAAGCTTCTGCTCCCCGATCCAAAGACCCTCGGGAGTGGCCGCCAAAGCATTCGGAAATCCCTCCGGCGCCTTGAACAGCTTCGTCGTTTTCGCTCTCCTCGCCGCCGCCTTGCCCTGCTTCGTCTGATAGGCGTGCGCCAATCCGGCAGCCGCCATCGCCCCAACAAATTCCCGCTTCGTCATATCCAGAGGTCTCCTTAGACTGATTCGGGATTATATAAAAAAATGCAGCAGCCCGAAAGCCGGAAATCTATTTTCCCTCCGCTCTCCGGTACCAATCGAGTCCCTTATGAAACAGCGCCAGTACTTCCTTCCGGCGTTCCGGCGTCGCAAAGCGCCCGTTTTTCTCCACCCGCGCAATCAGTTTCTCCACCCAGTTGCGGTAAAACCGGATGTCCGCGGCAATCCGCACCGGACGCCGCCCGATGGTCACATACACCGGACTCGTATGCGCATAGGCCTGGGTGTCGTTCAGCACCAGCCGGTGAGGCGGACCGAGCGCCCGCAGCGCAATCCACGAGCTTTCCTTCACCGCCAGCCGGAAGCTCGCCGAGCCGCCTTCCACCACCCGCGCCGCCTTGCCGTTCACCATCACCTCCACACGGTCGAGCGGCGTCTGGCTCAACGCCTCCGCATTCACCGTCACCTCCAGCGGCCCATCGGAGTGAATCTCCTCCCCCGGTTCTTTCCCGTTCACCGTCAGCGCCACCACCGGCCCGTTCGAGGCAAACGAGCGCCCGCGCCGGAAGCCATCCAGCCACTCCCCGTAGTCGAACCGTTCCCCCGTCTTCACATACACCCGGTTGCCGCCCGCCACGTAATGATCGGCGACGTTGGTGAAAGCGTCAGTGCCCGCCGAAATCCCCACCCGGAATCCGCAATTCAGCAGCCGGTACCACATCTCGGTCGTGGCCGTTTCGTCGTTATTGCTTAGCACATCCATCGCCGTCTGCTGGCCCAGCGCCAGATCCACCGGCAGTTCGCGAATGCTCGCGCCCTCAAACACCGGCTGCATGCCCGGATGCGCGTAGCTGACCGCCCCGCCCTGCTCGAAGACCTGTTCGGACAAGGTGAAGTTGGCCGGATAGTCGTCCCAATACGCCGTGTTGCGGAAGCCGTTATAGAACGGCTCCACCAGCTTCTTCAGCCCCAGAAAGCACATGTGCCCGTAGGCGCTCGAACGGTTCTCTTCGTTCCAATAGATGAAGTGCCCGGGCGAGGAGAGGCGGTGCGGGCGGGCCTCGAAATACTGCCGGTCGTGCAGAAACGCCCCCGAGGAATTGGCCACCATCATGTTGGCGTAGTTCAGATCTTCGCCTTCCACCTGCAGCCGCACATCGCGCGGCTCGATCGTCTGATGATGCGGCGAGGTGTAGTTGGCGTGGATGTGCACATCGCCCGACCACCAGCCCTTCTCCCGTGGCGCCGTCCAGCGTTGCAAGCGCAACGCCGCCTCCGCCGGCCCATCCGAGCCTAGAACCACGCGCCGCGCCTCCAGCCTGTACTCCGGACCCTTCGCCGCCTCGATCAGCGTCTCCCCCGCCGGCATCCGGATCTCGAACTCCCCATCGGCATGGAAAAAATACTCCGCGCTCATCGCCATGATCCGCGCCGAAGACCCGCCCGGAGCGTACGATAGTCCATCCGACCCCGTCAGGTACACGCGAGCGACCGTCGGCCGCCCCCGTTCATCGGCCACCTTCACCCGCAGCGTCACCAGCGGCCGGATGTCGAAATGGACTCCCGTATCGGCGCTCTCGCCGCCCACCGTCGCCGTCAGTTCGCCGGTGCTCGATCCCAACCCTGTCTCCACCGCGCGCAGCACCGCCCCAGCCGCCGCGCCGCCCGCCACTGTGATCGCCGCCGCACTCTCCATCGATGCATTGGCGAAACGCAGCGCCACCGTTTGCGCCTGCGCATCGCGATTGCGAATCACCACCGGAATCTGAAACGTGCGCGAAGACCCGGCCACGAAGCGCGCCGCCGGCGCCGCCACCCAGCGCGGCGTACCTCCGGCTATCTCCAGCCGGAACAGATCCGGCGTGTCGAGCGCGGCTGCGTCCTTCACACGAAACGTAAACCGGTCCCGCAGCGGCGTAATCAGCGCCGCATTCGACCGCCGCCGCAGCAGAATGCGGGCCATGTCCCCAAATCCCACTTCGCCCTCGGCATCGTACTGCACGAGCCCGTTGTGATTGACCCAGAAACTGAGGTCTTCCTGCCCGGGGCGAGACAGCGAAACCGCCGCCTGTCCGGAAGCCGGTTGCCGCGTCGCCACTCCGGCGGCGCCCAACAGTATGATTGCCGAAATCGCCAGTACCAGGCGCCTGCGTTGAGGAGACATGATTCTCCTACACTATCCGATCCCGCACGCCTACAGCGGATTGAGCTTCGTATCGAAGTCGTAGCCCGCCTCTTTCGCCGCCAAAAGCTTCGCCTTCGACTTGAACAGGTACATCCGCTTATCCGCCTCCGCCAGCAGCTTCTCGGCATCGCTGCCATCCACCGGATAGTAGGCCTCCCCCACGCTGAACCCGATCACGTCCTGTTGCAGCACCTCTTTGCCCGCCAGCTTCACCGTCTCCCGCAGCCGCGGCACCAGCTTCTTCACCGCCTCAGTGGTCAACCCCGGCAGCACCAGCACGAATTCGTCGCCGCCCATGCGCGCCACGCAATCGTACTCGCGGCAGCTTTCCTTCAGCTTCTGCGCCACCCGCTGCAACAGCCGGTTTCCTTCCAGATGCCCGAACCGGTCGTTCACCTGCTTGAACCCGTCGAGATCGCTGACCAGCACCGCCAGCGGCGAATCCAAGCGCCGGCAGCGCGCCAGTTCGCTGTCCAAATGCAGGAAGAGGCTCCGCGCATTGTACAGCCCGGTGAGGTAATCCGTCGAAGCCGAACTCTCCGCCTGCCGGTACTTGAGTGCATTCTCGATCGACACCGCCACCTTCGCGCTGATCACCTGCAGCACGCGCAAATGGTCGTGTGTGAAAGCGCCCTTTTCGATTCCATACAAGGTCAGCACCCCCGCCACGCCATTGGTGCCTTCCAACGGAATCGACAACGCCGACTGCAGCACAGTCGGCCGTACCGCCTGTTGCGGATACCCCGGCTCCAGCAGCGGATCGCCGTTCAACACCGGCTGGCGCGTTTCCGCCACTCCCCCCGACAACCCCTGCCCCACGGGAATCGAAAGGTTGGAGATCGCCTTCACGTTCTCCCCGCTCACATACTCCGGACGCAGCGTCGCTTCGCGCCGCACGTAAATCGCAATCGAATCGTAGGGAATCGTCTTCCGCAACCGCACCGCGAACACCGACAACGTCTCATCCAGGCTGAGCGAGTTGCCCAACTCCTGCGCCACCTCAAACAGCATCTGCGCCTCCTGCCGCGCCGCCGCAATGGAGTCCAGGAACCCGCCCGCATCCCCGGCTTCCCCGCCCTGCTTCGTCACCGGACGTTTCGTAATCGGCCGTTTCGGCCCTACGGAAGGAAAGTCGAGCGACAGCCGCAGGTGTTCGGGAGTCACTGCTTCGGCCCGCTGAATCAGCTTTTCGTGACGGTTCACCAGTGCCGCCGCCACCCGCGGATCGTACAGGGTGCCCCCATCGGTGGCCACCATCGCCGCAGCCTGCCATGGCGGAACGGCCGCCTTGTTGCCGCGCCGCGCCGTCAATTCCTCAAACGCATCCACCACCGCCAGAATCCGCGCCCCGATCGGGATCGCCTCGCCCTTCAGCCCGTCCGGGTATCCTTCCCCGTTCCACCGTTCGTGATGATGGCGCACCATCGGCGCCACCGGATAGGGAAACTGCGCCCGCTCCAGAATCTCCGCCCCCACCACCGGATGAATCTTCAGCTTCTCCGATTCCTCCCGCGTCAGCCGCCCGTCCTTGCCGAT
>JAEUQG010000004.1 GCA_016789755.1 Bryobacterales bacterium | reverse complement strand
CCCAGGTTGCGGTAGGCGAGCGAATACATCTTCAGCGATTTCAACTCCAGACAATGCTTGGCGGGAACATATCGGATGGTCAATGTTCCGGAGTCGGGGAGCCCGGTTTTCGGGCAGACGGAGGTGAATTCGGGAATCTCGATCTCGATCTCATAGCCGGAATGAGGGAACTGATTGGGCCATGTTTCGATTTCGGGAAGCGGCGCATCCACTCCGGATGCGGCGTGTTCATCGGTATAAGCGGGTTTCTTCTTCATTGGGTTACCAGGTTACGGGCGAGTAATTCGAGGAACAGGCCGACATCGGTGACAACGCCGACGCACTGGCCGGAGCCGCGGTCGCCGACCTTGGTGACGACGGCGGGGTTAATGTCGACGCAGACAATTTTCACCCACCCCGGCGACATGTTTCCCACGGCGATGGAGTGCAGCATGGAGCTGAGGCAAAGCACGACCCCCGCGCCCTGCAACTGCGCGGAATAGGCGTCCTGGGCGGCATTCATATCGGTGATGGTGTCGGGGAGCGGGCCGTCGTCGCGCAAGCTGCCGGCGAGCACGAAGGGCACATTGCTGCGCACGCATTCATACATGACTCCGGAAGCGAGCGCGCCAGATTCCACGGCCTGCCGGATGCCGCCGGCGCGATAGATGGCGTTGATGGCCCGCATGTGGTTGCGGTGCCCGTGGTCTTCCAGCCGCCCGTCGGCGGTGCGCACGCCGAGCGAGGTGCCGAGCAGCGCGGATTCGATGTCGTGCACGCCGAGCGCGTTGCCGGCCAGCAGCGCGTTCACCCACCCGGCGCGGATCAGTTTCGCCAGGTGCGGCGCGCCTCCGGTGTGAATGACGACCGGCCCGGCCACCGCAACAATTTTGTGCCCCGCTGTTTTGGCGGCGCGCATGAGGGATGCGGTCTGGCGGACGGCGGTTTCCACCTGGCGTTCGGAAGAGATGTCGCTCGACATGAAGGCGAATTGCAGCCGGTCGCGCTCCTTCGATTCGGGGATGACGCGGATGCCGCGCATGCCGGTCACCACCCGATCGCCTTTTCGCAGTTCGCGCAATTTGCGGCAGACGGCATTGCCGTTCTCGAAGACGACGGTGGCGTCCATGCGCTGCTTGCCGACCTCAAACCACACGCCGTCATGCCGCACCATGGTGCGGTGGTTGGTGGTGGAGTAAAAATCGAGCGGAGCGCAGCAATCCTTTTCGACGGTTTCAAACTGCGCGTCGCCGCCGTCGACGGGCGTGCAGCCCAGGCCGAGCAGTTGCGCGAGCATCTTCTGCATGCGCTCCGGGCTGGGGGCTTCGACTTTGAGCCTGAGACGGGAGGGATCGCTGTTGGTGCGGCCGATGTGGAAATGCTGAACCTCGAAGCGGCCTTCGTGCTCGACGACGGAATCGAAGATCTGCTCCATGATGTGGGAGTCGATGAGATGGCCTTCGGCCTCGACGACTTCCTGGAAAGGCATGGCGATGGAATTCGAACTCATGGGGATGCTTGTATCTTCAGGATAGCGTGGCGCTAGATGCCGGCGAGGTTCGGGGTCAGCTTGCGGTAACCGTTCCCGATGGCCCAGATATCCAGCGGCTGTGCGGCGATCTCGTCGGCTTCCGGAATCAAGCCGGGCAGCTTCGATTCCTCGAGCAGGTGGAGGTAGATCTTGCAGGAATCGCAAGTCAGCGTCCGGTAGCCGGCAAGCGAGGGAGCGGTGGCGAAGGAGATGGCCTCGGCGCCGCAATTGGGGCATGTTTTGCGGGAAAAGGGCCACTCTTGGCGGCACAGCGCACAGGCCAGATAGAGCGCGTGGCCGTCGCCCTGCGGACGTAGAATGCCCAGTTGCGGCGGACTGCCGCAGTGCGGACAAAGATGCGGCGCATCGGGAGGTTGAGGCATGAGGTGCAACTCAGCCTCGATGCGGTCCAACCATTCTTCCGGGGGAATGTTTGGAGTCAAAGCGCGGAACTCTTCGCGCGATGCGCGGCGCGATTGCAGTTCCGACAGGCGTGCGAACAGGTCGAGCGAAGGCGCCGAGGCCGGGTGCGAGGCGGCCAATTGCCGAGCGCGGCGGGCACGCCGTGCGAAGCGGTCTAGCGGTCCGAGAGTTGACGGTACCATTTGGCGTGGTGGGAACGGGCCCAGGCCTGGCTCACGTAGCCGCGCGTCATGGCGTGCAGCGCTCCCTGGACAACGATGGTGGTCATATAGATGTGCACGATGATGCCGCCCATCGAAGCGACGGCGGCAAGCGGATGCAGCAGGATGCTCGCCAGCCGCGCCGCGCGGGGCATCGACTCGGGAAACCACAACACGATGCCGGTGGCGAAGAGCACTACGGCGCTCGACGACTGGAGCCAGAACAGCATCTTCTGACCGGCGTTGAAGCGGCCCGATTCGGGCACGCCGGTTTCATCGTGCATGGCGTAGCGCGGGGAAGCGGCGAGCCAGCGGCGGTCATCGGCGTCGATCTTCATTTGCGCGGCCCAGCGGCGGAACTGCACGGCCAGCACGACGGCGAAGACGGCGCCGGCAACGGGGTGCCAGGCGCGCAGGTTCTCTCCGCCTCCGGTCACGGGGGCGAGCCACCACATGGCCCGCGACCACAGCGCCAATCCGCTCAAGGCGGCGTAGAGATAGCAGAGGGCGACGAGCCAGTGCGTGAGCCTCTCGGGCGCGGAGAAACGTTCGACGCGCTTATCCACGATGGTGTTCCTCCTTGGGTCCGAACTTGACGAAATGGAAGAGCGCGGTGAGAATGCCGCCGATGAAGACCGTATTGCCGAGCCACTTCAGCGGCCCCTTCCACAGCGAGACCGTCCAGGGGATGGTGGGGTCTTTGGGAAGCCCGTATTCCTCCGGCCTGCCGGCATGCTTCAACACATACAGCACATTCGTGCCGCCCACGCCAGGCCCGTCGTAGACGCCGGCGCCGGCGAATCCATCGGCGCGAAGTTCTTCGGCCCGCTTAGCGGCGAGGAACTGCAGATCGGTGCGCGAGCCGAAGGTAAGGCAGTTGGTGGGGCATGTCTTGATGCAAGCCGGCTCCAGCCCGACGGCGACACGGTCGCTGCACAAAGAACATTTGTAGACCTTTTTGGTTTTGGGGCTGAGGCGCGGAACATCGAACGGGCAGCCGGTGATGCAATACCCGCAGCCGATGCAGTTATCGCGGTTGAAATCGACGATGCCGTTGCCGAGTTGGACGATGGCGCCGGGGGACGGGCAGGCCTTGATGCAACCGGCGTCGGCGCAGTGCATGCACTGGTACTTGGTCATCAGCCACGATTGCGCGCCGCCGATTTCGGTTTCCCGGAATTTGATCAAATTCCAGAAATTCGGCGCCAGATCGGGCATGGTTTGGTAAGTATTCTGGAACGTGCCGAGCGTGTATTCCTGATCGTTCCACTGCTGGCAGGCCACTTCGCAGGCCTTGCAGCCGATGCACAGGCTGGTGTCGATCAATTTGGCGACGGTTTGCATCAGGCTTTCTCCAGATTGACGAGGAAGCCCTTGTATTCGGGGGTTCCGGAATTGGGGTCGTAGGCTGAGGGGGTGAGGTTGTTGACCAGCGGTCCGCGCACGCGTCCGATGAAACCCCAGTGAATCGGGATGCCGATCTGATACACGGTTTGCCCGGCCACTTTCAGAGGACGGATGCGTTTGGTGACCAGCGCCGGCCCTTCCACGCTGCCCCGCGCGGAGGTGACTCTCACGATGTCTCCGCCTTCGATCCCCTTGGCCGATGCCAGCTCTTCGGGAAGCTCGACGAAAAAGTTCGACTGCAATTCGCTGCCGGAGGCGACATGCTTGGTCCAATAGTGAAAATGCTCGGTGAGGCGGTAAGTAATGGCGACGTAGGGATAGGATTTGGCGTCGCCGAGTTTGTCCAGCGGCCCGTGGAAAACGGTAGCCATCGGATTGGAGGAAACATTGGTGTGCAGCGGATTGGGCACGGGCGATTCCACCGGTTCGTAATGTTCCGGAAACGGGCCTTCCACCAGGTCGGCGGCAAAGAGCTTGGCCACGCCTTCGGGGAGCATGATGAAGGCGCCGTAGTCGGCGGGCTTGGCGTCGGCCTTGTAGTCGGGCACATCGCCGCGCCATCGTTCGCCGTCCCAGCGCAGCGGCGTGCGCAGCGGATCCCAGCCCTGGCCCTGGGCGTTGGCGGCGGCGCGGTTATAAAGGATGCGGCGGTTGGCGGGCCAGCTCCAGCTCCAGTTCGGATAGATGCCGAGACCGGTGGGATCGTCCTGTCCGCGGCGGGCCATCATGTTGCCGGCTTCGGTCCACGAGCCGGAATAGATCCAGTTGCCGCACAGAGTGGAGCCGTCGTCTTTCAATTCGCCGAAGCCGTTCAACTGGCGCCCGCCAGCGATCTCGCGCCCGTTCACTTCGCGGGCCACTTCTTCGAGCGACGGATTGCGCGGATTCGTGTAGTCCCAATTCATTTCGAGCAGCGGGGCCGGCGCCTTGCCGCCTTCTTTGGCGTACAGATCGCGCACAGCGAGAAAGAGCCGCGACATGATTTCCTGATCCGGCTTGGCGTCGCCCGGCGGCGGCAGCGCCGCGCGCTTCCACTGCAGCCAGCGCGAGGAGTTGACGAAGGCTCCGTCTTTTTCGGCGAAACAGGCAGCGGGGAGCAGGAAGGCCTCGGTTTGGATCTGGGCCGGGTCGACGAACGTGGGATAGAATTTCCCGCCGAGCTTCTTCGCGTTCCAGAAGGCGGCGGTTTCGGTTTCGAAGTTCTCCACCACGATCATCCACTTCAGTTTCGACAGGGCGTCGAGCATCTTCGGCGTGTTCGGGCCGTTGGCCACGGGATTCATGCCGAAACTGATAAACCCTTCGATGCCGCCCTTGTGCATCTTGTCGAAGAACTGGCCCCAGCCGTAATTTTCCGTCTCGCCCGGCTTGGGGATATTGCCATAAGCGAAGCCATTTTCTTTGGCGGCGTGTTTGCCGTAGTAGGCTTTCAGCAAACTCACCATGAATTTAGGTGTATTTCCCCAATAGTTCAGAGAATTGGGGCGCAGCGGCTTGGGGGTGTTGGCCTTCAGGTAGTCGTCGAGCGTGGCCATGTTCGCCCGCGGGATCTTCAGATACCCCGGCAGATTGTTCCACGAGCCCATGTCGGTGGAACCCTGAATATTGGCGTGCCCGCGCTGCGCGTTGATGCCTCCGCCGGGCATGCCGATGTTGCCGAGCATCAGTTGCAGCATGGCGGCGGTGTGGATCAATTGCACGGCGTGGCTATGCTGCGTCCAGCCGAGCGCATAGAGGATGGTGCCGGCGCGATCGGCGCGGCCGGTGGAGCAGATGACGGCCGCGGCTTTGCGGAACTCCTCCGCCGTACAGCCGCAGATATTGGCGACGGCATCGGGCGTGTAGCGCGCGTAGTGCTTCTTCATCAGTTGAAACACCGAGCGCGGATGCTCGAGCGCGGGGTCCACTTTGGCGAAGCCCTGGGCATCGGTTTCGTATTGCCAGGAGGCGCGGTCGTACTTTTTCGCCGCGCCGTCCCAGCCGCTGAAGTAGCCCTCGGCGAAATCGAAGCCTTCCTTCACCAGAAACGGCGCGTTGGTGTGCAGCTTCACATACTCGTCGTGGTAGAGCTTGTTTTCGATAGCGTAATGGATCAGTCCGCCGAGGAAGGCGATGTCGGTGCCGGCGCGCATCGGCGTGTAGCTGTCGGCGACGGCGGCGGTGCGGTTGAAGCGCGGGTCCACCACGACGAGTTTCGCTTTGCGCTTGCGGCGCGCTTCCATCACGAAGCGGAAGCCGACGGGGTGGTTTTCAGCGGGGTTGCCGCCCATCACCAGAATGACATCGGCGTTGGACACATCGGTCCAACCGTTGGTCATCGCGCCTCTACCGAAGGATGCGGCCAAACTGGCCACGGTGGGGCCGTGTCAAAGCCGGCTTTGGTTCTCGTAGGAAAGAATGCCCAAGCCGAAGCGGAATTTGCTGAGCAGATAATTGATCTCGTTGGTGTCGGTACAGCCGCCGATCATGGCAACCGAAGGCAGGCGGTTCACTTCCCTGCCCTGTTCGTCCTTTTCGACGAAGGTGCGGTCGCGGGTGTCTTTGATCAGGCGAGCCATTTTCGCAAAGGCGTCGTCCCAGGAAACCGGCTTCCATTCGGAACTGCCCGGCGCGCGGTGCAGCGGCCGAGTCAGGCGGCGGTCATTGACCACGAATTCCTTGAGTGAAATGCCCTTCGAGCAGAGCGTGCCGCGGTTGACGGGGCTGTCGGGATCGCCTTCGATGTGGACCACCGTGGGATGCACGTTGCGCGCCTTGTCGCCGAGGGTGTGAATGATGACGCTGCACCCGACGGCGCAATAGGGGCAGACGCTGTTGGTCTGCGTGGTGCGCGAAATTTTCAATTCCCGAGCGGCGGCGATGGCGGGCCTGAGATCCACGCCCAGAGCGGTGACAACGGCCCCCGCGCGCACAGCCGAGGATTGAAGGAATTGGCGACGGTCGATGGTATTGCCCATGAGGTGGTCTTTAGGTTGTTGTATCACAGGAGCGCGGGGCGGGAGGAAGCGCAGGCCGGATCGCGTTCGTTTCTTTTTATCGCGCCGCCGCTAATATCGGTGGAAAGCGGTCCTCGTTCCTTTACAGGTTGTCTCCATGACAGCCGCATCGAACCGGTATCGGAGGTCCACTTTCATGAAACAGGCGATTCTCGCCGCCGGCGTCTTTCTCGGCGGCGCCATTGTTCTACCCGCAGGACTCGTCAACTTCGACGATGTCAGCGGTCCGCTCAACACGCATATGGTCACCCAATCGAACCACTACTCGGGGCAAGGGGTCACCATCCAAACCATTGTCAATGCCACCGATGGCAAGGCGGTGGGCGACACGTTCAGCGCCACGCTGCGCAACGACGGGGCCGGGGCTGGGGCGTTTTCGATCATCCACGTCACGACCACGGTCTCCACGCCCAACATGGCGGCGGCGTACCACCGGGTTTGCAATCCGACCTGTCACGCCGTGTTCGCCAGCGATGAGTTGCTGTTCACCTTCGCCACGCCGGTAACTTCAGCCAGTCTGTTCACGGACACGGCGCCGGCGGAGGGGGCCGATGTTGTGAGGCTGATGGCGCTGCGGCGTCTGGCGGAGAACCAGTACCAGATTCTGGCGATCGCCACAGGGCTGGACAATGCGACCACGGCCCCGGGGAACTTTCTGCAAGTCTCGGTGGCGGGCGGGTTCACGCATCTGTTATTTGAAACGACCACCGAGGCCGAAGGTGTGGACAACCTGTCGTTCTCCCCGGTGCCGGAACCCTCAGCGGCGGCGCTGACGGCGCTGGGGGCGGCGGGAGTGTTGCTGCGGCGCCGGCTGCGGCGGTGAGTTGCGGTTGAAAGCCGCGGCATTCCGCGGCAGGGCCGCCGATGAATGGGATTCACGCGGATTCGGAGGCGCGGGTTGTGCGTGGCGTGCGCGGCATTTACGGTTGCCCGGCGCAACCCGCGATTCGGACTCGCCGCCGGGCACTATGGATTCACCGCCAATCGGGAGCGCCGCCACCGGCAATAAAAAAAGCCGCCCTGCTTTCGATCAAAAGCAGAGCGGCCTTTGGGCTACACGGAGGTACGATTCGATTATTTAATCGGCTTATCCAGCTTGATTACGAAAATGCTGCTCTGCGCAGCGGGATTCGTAGGCGGCACATTCGGGCCGCAAGTCGGGGGACCCACCTGGAAGTCGTTGTCGTTGGAAACGGCGATCGTCTTGCCGTCGAGCACCGTCAGACCTTCGATTTTCGGAGGAATGGCCGGCCCAAGCGTCGACAGATCGATGACCAACTCCTTGGCCAGCGCCGTCACGCCGTTAGCGGCGAGCGTGTCGGTAGTGGTCGCGGGGGCGGCAAACGTGGCCAGGGATTCGAGCGTCGGCGAAGTGGCCGAAAGATCCCACTTGGTCCCCAGGATGTTGGTCGCCTGGCGCACGTCGACCTTGTAGATCTTCGCCACGGCGTCGGTGCGTTCCAGCACCAGGAAGCGATGCTGATCGAGCGCGGCAATGCCCGAAATCTTCATCTCCGTCGGATTGGTGTTGTTGAATTCGTTCACGCCCTGCATGACATAGGCGTATTCGGCCACCGGGGTCTCCGTGTCGGCGTCGAAGGCAATGATGCGCACTACGCGCGAAGCGTTGCCCGTTGCAGTGTTGGGGTTCACCAGGGGACTCTGCACAACGGCCATCAGCGTCTTATTATTGGGAGTGATGGCGAGCCCTTCAAAGCCGCGATTGCGCGGGCGGCGTCCAAGGATCTGGGGCAGATTGCCGACCACCGTATAGTGATCGCCGGAAACGGCGGCGCGGCCCACCGGGACAAAGCGCTTCAACACCAGGCCCGCGGCGCTGATCTTGCTTAGCGAGGGACCGTACTCATCGGCCACCCAGAAGTTGCCGTGCACGTCGCGCACCAGGCCCTCGGGATCGAGGCCGTCGTGGTTGCCGGGGATCACTGCCGTGATGTCGCAGTTGTACGGCTGCTCATCGCCGAGCGCGTTGGGATTCGCCGGCGAGGTCGCCAGCGGCTCATTGGGCAGCCCAGTGACAGCGCCGCCGCCATTGCCCGTCAGCGGGATCGCCTGCAGGATCGAGATGACACCGTTTTCCGCCTTCACCTTGAGGATGAACGGAGTCCAGGCCGCCACGGGGAAGGACCGCCGCACCGGGGCCGCCGTTTGCGGATTGGGACCGCGGTCGGTGATCATCCAGAAGACGCCCGGCCCATCGCCCGGCCCTTTCCAAAGATCGCTGCCTACGCCGCCGAGCTTAAAGCCGTGGTCGTAGAGGACCGTGCCGGGAAGGTAGGTATTTTGAAAGCTGCCGAGCCCTTGCTCGGGAAGAGTGTGGATTTCAGTGATCGTGCCTTGTGCGCAGAGCGCGCTGGTAAGGGACGCTCCGAGGACGAGTCCACTGAACTTCCGTCTCCAGGTCCGAAGACAGAAATTGTTGTCATGCATGATCCTTTTTCTCCTTCCGAAGCCGCTGCCGTGAGTACTAGCGGGCAGGCGGTTCGTATGACATTTATATATCGATAAGTTGAGGGTAAGCAACGGGGGTGTTTGAGGCAATAGTACGGATGGATGGCGGAAGTTTCTATGTTATTGATAATAGGGAGGGAGGAGTGAAGGCCTTAGGGTGGGGCGGGCTATTTACAGACGCATTACAGGTGTTTGCACACAAACAATCGAAGAAGAGTGCTGACAACAATGGGTGGTACGGGGGAAATCGGGGTAACGTCACTGTGGGTTGGAGGGTACTGTTGGGAGGGGGGCGCGAGCGGAGCGGTCGGCCAGAGGCAAAGGCAATTGCGGGACGGGTGATGGGTGAAGTTAGGGCCTGACAATCCTGATTGCATTCCGCTGCCAGATTGTTCAAACCCTTCGGGGAGAACACTGCTGCGTCATCAATAGACCACATGGTAGACAGAACAGATTCGCGAATTTTGGCGATAAAGTTATTCAGGCTGGGAAAGCATGATAACATACGAGGCAATCATTGACCTATATGCAACCTCAGGACTGGCAGAAGCAAGTCGTCGACATCCTAACGGTCCAGATGCCCCTCGGCCTTGGGATTCTTACTGGCCTATCGCTGATTGCGGTGTTGATCTGCCTATGCTTCAGTCGCCGTTTTGAGGTGTCCGGCACATGGGGAGGATTCGGTGGTTCTCGCAGCGGCTGGCAAATCTCGCCCGCGATGGTCGCCTTGGTTTCCACCCTGTTCTTTGGATCTTGCTTCTGTCTCACTGGGGTCTACAGCGCCTACTTCTTATCCAAAGCCGCCAAGCCACAGGATTCTGTCCCGGAAACCGGAAAAGCGGGCGGAGTTACGCAGAATCTCTCCGTTTCCAGCACCCCATGTCCGGCGCAACCGGCTAGCGGCGAGACTGTACGGGCCGGAGTGCGAAAGCCTGGGGATAGTAAGCCTACTGTAAGCTCTGCTAAGCCCGCGGATGCGAAACAGTCCGCCACGGCGAGCGCTCCATGTCCTGCCCCTGGTACAGTTCAGCAGCCGAATGCCGGGGCAACGGAGTCGAAGTAGCGATGAACCAGCCACCGCCTCCCAGCAAGGGCCCGGGTTTGACTGCCGGGAGTAGCGAAGCCTCTTGGGTGCCACCCAGGATTAGAATCGCGAGGACGTACGATCCTTTGACTTGGGCGTCTTATCGCAACCCAACCGCACCGTGGGTCGGAATTGATCGCAGCCAAACCCCTCCAGATATTTCCCTGGAGATAGCCCGATTGGAGCGGCTAATGGCATCGTATGTGGAGCGTGGCTTGTCCGGGTGCAGCATCCTCATCGGTGGAGACCGGGGATCAGGCAAGACATCGCTGGTGCTGAAGGTTGCCGAGAGGCTGCGAAGTAAATGGTTTCAAGACGAAGCGAACCCAGCTATCGGTGGAGACCCCGGATCAGGCAAGACATCGCTGGTGCAGAAGGGTGCCGAGTGGCTGCGAAGTAGATGGTTTCAAGACGAAGCGAAGCCACCGACGGGCTGGAATTCGAAGAAGCTGCACGAAATCCTCCGCTTCCCGCGTCCCCTGGTCGTTCGCGTCCACGGCCCCAAACTCTTCGATGTAACCTCATCGGACCATCCCCCTTCCAGGAATGCCATGCGGCTCATCTCGGAGGCGCTATTTCGTGCGCTTGCGGATGAGATTGGGGAGTTGTTTCAAAGCAGAGCGAGCACCCCCGAACAACAGGAACAGGCCGCGCAATTTCGTCTCGATCTCGATAATGGCCCATCGGCACAGAAGATCCGAGAGATGTGGACACTCCTGTCGAAAGACGGATCTCTCGGCTCAGTGTTAGCCACCCCTGAGGACAAGCCCCCTGCAGATCAGGCACTGCGAGAAATGCTGGCGGTCTCCACCTCGATTCAGATTTGTCGCGAGATACGGCAACATCGGTCCGATGAACTCAAGGATGGTGGGCCTGGAGAACAGAAAGCCTCCGACGACGGAACCACAGTTGCGTCGAGACCTAAAGACAAGGGCGACAATGGTGAAACAACTACATTCTGGCGAGTATTCGCGCGGTTGATGCTCGATGGAGGAAAGCTGGTACATCCTCTTGCCGGCTTGTTCGTTGGATCTCTCGTGTTCATGGCGCTGATCCGATCTGTCGAGAACTTCCCTGTGGCCTTGCTTGCCGGTCTACTATCGGGATTTTGTACAACCATTCTGCTCAATTTTGCCGCCGCGCGAAATTCCGTCAACGCTATGTTGCCGGATGCCAGTCTGGCTTCTCTCGATAGAACCATTCCCGCCCTGCTGCGCCGTGTGGAGGATGCTGGTCTCTTCCCCATCATTGTGATTGACGAACTCGACAAGGAATTGGAGCGGGGTCCTCAAGAACGCGACCAACTTGACGCGGAGATGGATCGACTCATCCGCGACATGAAGTATTTTGTGGCGGAACAAGCGTTTGTTTGTTTCTTGACAGGGCGCCGTTACTATGACAAAGTCGTTCGCGAATCACAGGGTCAGGCAAGCGAGCGCAAGAGTGTGGATACCTTCTTTACGAATCGGGTTCTCGTGAGTCACACACCGGATCGCTTGTTGCAGTATTTACAGGAGGTTCTTACCCTCGAAAATACCCAGTCGAGCAACGATGAATACGCAAGAGAACTGACCTTCCTGAAGCACCTTTTCTTGTTCCGCGCCAAGGGCCATCTTGCAGATCTGCAGGATGTGCTCTCTAGGGATCGGCAGTTGGACGAAACTGTCTTCTTGGCGCCGGGGCGCCGATTGCTGGACATATCTATCTATGCTGACCAAGTGTTCTACCAACTTGCCGTTCATCGTGCCATCGCGGATACGAATACCGAAGATATCCTTCGAACGCAGCCGGATCTGCTAGAACCTCTCAATCAAGCTCTATATGCACCCGCCCGAGTCTGGGAAGATATCAACGCAGATTCCTTCGTGTTGGAGGAGATCTTCTCAAGTGACTTATCCGCATTGCAGTTCCCCGTCCAATGCTTGATCGGCTTCCTTCATAGACCAACAACACTCTTTCCGCCGACGAACTCGCAAGGTCTCCTTGGGCTGCACTGTAACCAACTAGCCAACGCGTTGAGTGTAAGAATCTCCCCTTTGGTACGGCCAGATCAGATTCGTCGCTCCGGCCGTTGGTTCATCACTCGGCATTTCTCTCTGAATCCAAACCTCCAAGCCCAACCAACCGACAGCCCGGATCGAATTCGTTTTCGGTCGGCATCGGAGCGGGCTGCCGCCATTAACGAAGTGTCGGCTCTTCAACGCTTCGTCCTTGACTTGACGAATCGTCAATCAGACCTCTTGGCTATCTGCAGGATTCCGGGACTGTTGGACTTTACAATCCCTCAAATGGGCATCGATAAGCTGCTTTATCGCGACATTTCAGAGTCATCGCAAGAGGAGTATGATGAGTTGGCAGAGTTCTATGCGAAGTTGGTGCAGACACCCGAACTGAGACACCTCCTCGCAATTTTCTTGTTCTCAATTACTCCAGTTCAACGGAGTCTTGATTTGCCGGTTTTTCTTGGCGACCCGGTGGTTCGCTATTTTGCCGGTTACCGTCTTGACCGGCGGATGGTAACGACCGAAGCGCTGCGCCTCAGTCGGAAGGTGGTATCCAGCCCTGGAGCCACGCAGGAGATCCGGCGCGCCATTGCATCCACTGAGAAGGCTGAAACGTTCGTCGAGTGGGTCCGCCCAGCAACTTTTCTGCTTAGGCGGTTTCGGAGCCTTCAGTTGACTTAGATCCTCGTACCATTTCATGGATCTTGGCCACAAAATCCTTAGCCTTTAGCTCCCGTTTGTCGAGGTACTTAGCACCAGGAAAATTCTCAACGTCTTGGAGCACTGAGGCGTCCCGAATGTTCGTCAAGAAGATGATCGGCAAATCGGCACGCACGCTCCGAATCCTCTTCGCAACGGTGAGGCCCGTGGTTAACTCCTCGCCCTGATCATCATCCCACCCTGAAGGGACCGGCATCATCATATCGATGATTGCACACTCCCATTGGGCGGCATCTTCTGAGAATGCAGCTAACCCCTCCTCCGCACCCGAACGACAAGTGACTTCTAGACCGGCGCCTTCGATCGCTCGTATGTAAGAACCTAGTGCGTAAAGATCGTCATCAACGAGGAGAATCATCGAAGTTTAGTCTATCGCGAATCCTAGGCCTCTTGGTGTACCGCGCTCGGCGGCAAGGAAATCGCAAAGCACGTTACTCCCCCTCGTCGTGGGTCAACGATGCGGATACTGCCGCCGTGCCTCTCCACAATCCGCCTGACCGCCCAGAGTCCCAAACCGTTACCGAAAGGCCCAGACCTCTGCTGGAGACGTGCTCCCCTGCGGAACACCCATTCGCGCGACTCGGATGGAATCCCAATTCCATTGTCCTCAAAATAGATCTCTATCCCAGTCACCAATCGCTCTGCCCATATTTGAATGCAGAACTGACTCGGGTCCTCATGGGCGTACTTCACAGCGTTGTCCAAAAGGTTAAAGGTAACTTGAAAAAAAGAAGACC
>JAEUQG010000555.1 GCA_016789755.1 Bryobacterales bacterium | reverse complement strand
CCACCCCCTTCTCCAAACATGGCCTGCTCTATGTCACCAGCGGCTATGTCGGCGATCAGAAGCGTCCCACCTTCGTCATCAAACCCGGCGCCTCGGGCGACATCTCCCTCAAGCCCGGCGAAACCAGCAACCAGTTCATCGCCTGGTTCTACCCCCAACTCGGCCCATACAACCCTTCTCCCATCGTCGTCGGCGATATCTACTACACCCTCCTCGACCGCGGCTTCTTCTCCGCCAACGACGCCAGAACAGGCAAAGAGATTTACCCCCGGCGCCGCATCTCCGAAGAAATCGGAGCCTACACCGCTTCGCCCTGGTCCTACAACGGCAAGATCTTCATCCTTAATGAAGACGGCGACGCGCACGTCATCAAAGCCGGGCCCGACTTCCAGATCCTCGGCAAAAACTCGCTCGACGAACTCTGCATGTCCACCCCCGCCATCGCCCGCGGCAGCCTCTTCATCCGCACCGAGAGTAAGTTGTATAGAATTGCCAGGCAGTAGAGGTTTCCAATGAAAAGCTCGCGCACCCTCCTCCTCCTTCTCCCCGCGGCCGCCGCCGCTTTCCTCTTTTGGCCCGCCGGAAAACGCGCGACCCTCCAGGCAGCGCCGCCCTTCCAACTCGCCAACCTCCCCGGCGGCGGGCAAATGAAAGCCGCCATGGTAGGCCACGAATATCGCCAGGACGACGTGCCCTCCATCGCCACTGCCCCCGATGGCTCTCTCTGGGTTGCCTGGCTCAGCTTCGTCGGCGATCGAGACGATGTCGTCATCCGCCGCTACAAAGATGGCGCCTGGGGCGCGCTGCAATGGGTCCCCAACACCAGCGGCGATAGCTGGCTCCCCCAAGTCGGCGTCGATTCCTCCAACCGCGTCTGGGTCGTCTGGTCGCAAATGGCCCGCAACAACTGGGACCTCTACGCCCGCCGCTTCGATCCCTCCAAAGAAGAATGGAGCCCCATCGAGCGCCTCACCGCCAACCCCCTCCCCGACATCAATCCCCGCCTCGCCTCCGATGGCAAAGGCAAACTCGCCGTCGTCTGGCAAAGCTATCGTGGACGCAACAGCAACATCTTCCTCAGGACCATGGACAACGACAAGTGGAGCCCCGAAGTCCGCGTCACCAATCGCCCCGCCAACGACTGGGAGCCCGCCGTCGCCTTCGACAGCAAAGGCGCCCTCTGGGTTACCTACGATTCCTACAAGAACGGCAACTACGATGTCTTCCTCACCAAAGTGGATGGCATCAAGCCCGCCCCCGAAATCGCCGTCGCCGATTCACCCTCCTTCGACACCAAGCCCACCGTCGCCGTCGATGCCAACGACCGCGTCTGGGTCGCCTGGGAACAAGGACGCCCAAGCTGGGGCAAAGATCAGGGCTACATCCTTCGCCAACAGCCCAAGGGCGCCCAACTCGGTGGCGACCGCGCCCCGCGCATCCGCTGCTACGACAACGGCCAGTGGCGCGAACCCGTCAAGTCCCTCTATTCCGCCTTCTCCGAAAACAACACCTATCAGCCGCATGTCTGGTCCGACGGCAAAGGCTCCGTCTGGGTCGCCGCCAAGCAGCGCATCAACGGCGCGGTCCTCCAAGCCGGCCGCCGTGGCCCCGGCTATTGGGAGTACTACCTCACCCACCTCGATGCCGCCGGTTGGAGCCGCCCCTTCGCCCTGCCCTCCAGCCGTGGCCGTTCCTCCACCCGCATCAATGCCGCCCTCGACAAAGACAACGCCATCTGGCTCGCCTGGGACACCGACAGCCGCTCCGACCGCTACTACCACCGGCCGCTCCATCAGCGTGTCCATGCCGGACGCATTCCTCCCGCCCCCGCCGGCGCCGCCATGTCCTGGGGCACTGCGCAGGAAGATTACCCCGCCGCCTCCTCCGGCCACGACAACGAAGCCGCCGACCTCAAAGCCATCCGCGCCTATACCGCCACCATCGACGGCAAAACCCACCGCATCGTCCGCGGCGACTTCCATCGCCATACCGAACTCAGTTGGGATGGCGGAGGCGCCGCCGACGGCTCCCTCCAGGATTTCTACCGCTACATGATCGATGCCGCCGCCATGGATTTCGGAGCCTCCACGGACCATCAGGGCGGCGCCTGGAATTACTGGTGGTGGTACACCCAGAAGATGACCGACATGTATCATGTCCCCGGCGCCTACGCCGCCATCTTCGGCTACGAGCGCAGCGCCACATTCCCCAACGGCCACCGCAACATGTTCTTCGCCCGCCGTTCCGATTCCCGCGTCACTCCCTTCTTCCTCCGCTCCGGCGCCGGGCAGTGGTACCTCGGCCAGAACCGCCAGGGCGACGAGCCCGGCGTCGGCTCCGGCGATCTCGTCGCCAACGACACCAAGCTCCTCTATGAGGAGATCCGCAACCGCAACGCCGTCGCCATCTCCCATACCTCCGGCACTCGCATGGGCACCGATTGGCGCGACAACGATCCCAACCTCGAGCCCGTCGTCGAAATCTTCCAAGGCGCGCGCACCAACTATGAACAACTCGGCGCGCCGCTCGTCGCCGATCCTTCCACCGACGGCCCCCACGTCAAACAGGCCGGCTATCAGCCCGAAGGCATGGTTAAAAACGCCTGGGCCAAAGGCTACAAACTCGGCATCGTCAGCAGTTCCGATCACGGCTCCACACACATCTCCTACGCCCTCGTCTACACCTCCGACTTCACGCGCCAGGGCATCCTCGACGCCATCCGTAAGCGCCACACCTACGGCGCTATGGACAACATCATCCTCGATGTCACCATGGGCCCCCACTTCATGGGCGACGAGTTCGCCATGGATCAGCCCTTGCCCATCAAAGTGAAAGTGCGAGCCCCCCGCAACATCGCCAAAATCCACATCGTCAAAGACAGCCAGGTCATCTACACCGCCAGTCCCAACAGCCGTAACGCCGATTTCGAATACACCGACAAAGGCGATGCCAAAGGCCGTCACTACTACTACGTCCGCGTCGAGCAGGTGGACAAGATGCTAGCATGGTCCAGTCCTTTCTTTGCGAACTATCCGAAGAAATAGAGCGTCTAACGTCGTAATGCTTCGTCAAACCGGCATCGTTCTCTTCCTTTTTGCGCCGCTTTGCCTCCCCGCGCCCAAAGCGCTTCTGTTCGGCAAGCTCTGGGATGGCTCGGGCAAAGTCACCAACAACGCCATCGTCGTCGTCGACGGCAGCCGCATCGTCCAGGTTTCGACATCGAAATCCGGCATCCCCCGCAATGCCGAATGGATCGATCTGCGCCGCTTCTCCGGCCTCCCCGGCCTCATCGACGCCCATACCCACATCACCTATTACTGGGAGCCGAAGCTCGGCAAGGATCCGCTGCAGCGCTCCATGCACCCGCTTGCCCAGGTTCACCTCGCCCGCGAGAATGCCCGCCTCACCCTTGCCACCGGCGTCACCACCATCCGCAACCTGAACGCCTTCGCCGATTCCGACATCGCCGTCCGCGATCTCATCGACAAGGGCTTTTATCCCGGCCCCCGCATTTTCACCGCCGGCCAGGGCGTCGCCGCCAGAACCCCCTCCGAAATGGAGTCTATCGTCAAGGCCCGCATCAAAGCCGGCCACCCCTGGATCAAGGTCTTCGCCTCACGCGGCGGATTCGACGATGTTTCCACTACGCAGACCGTCCCCTTCGACGCCATGCGCGCCGCCGTCGATACCGCGCACGCCGTCGGGCACAAAGTCGCCATCCACTCCTACGGACCCGAAGGCGTTCGCGACGCCGCCCGCGCCGGAGCCGACTCCATTGAACACGGCATCGGCATCGACGACGAAACACTCCGCCTCATGGCCCAGCGCAATATCTATTGGGTCCCCACCATCGACCACAACCGTTACTACATGGACGCCCGCCACGAATATGGCTTCTCCGGCGAAGCGATGTCCAACCTCCGCCAATACGTCGAAAAGAACCTCGAAACCGCCCGCCGCGCCGTCAAAGCCGGCGTCAAACTCGTCATGGGTTCCGACGCCGTCTACACCATGTTCGGCCAGAACACCCGCGAACTCGAATGGTTCGTCAAAGCCGGACTCACCCCCGAACAGGCGCTCCACACCGCAACCGCCAACGCCGCCGCCATGCTCGGACTCGAAACCCAACTCGGCCGCATCGCCCCCGGCGCCTTCGCCGACATCATCGCCGTCGAAGGCGAACCATGGAAAGACATCCAAGCCGTCACCGAGCGCGTCCGCTGGGTGATGAAAGACGGCGAAGTCGTCCACCGCCGTTAGCCGATTAGCTCTCCCCCGCTCACACGCAGAATAGTATTCACCAGGGCTCGCAACTCCGCGCATTGTTGGACCGCACCGTCCAAGCCATGTGTGCGCAGAATCCTCCCGGCGTCACGGGGCTTCACGTAGCTGTCACGGCATTGGCCGATTTCGAACATCTCCATAATGCGGCGAGCCGGAGGATGATGATGGTTTACCAACTCGGGATTGCCGGATGGGCATGTACGATTGTGTTTGGCCAGCTTCTGGATCGTCGGCCAGTACGGCAGCAGCCAAGCCTCAAAATCGTACTGCGCAACATGGGGATGAAAACGTGGTTCTGGGCCAACCCATAGGCGCATCTTCGCCTTTGCATCGGACGCATTCTCGAACTCCGGCGGCTGCGTCCCCGTGTAGACATCGGTGAGCGCAATCACATGGTCCGCTTTGGAGGCTGACAGCAGGTTGCTGACCAACCGTCGCAGCTTGGCTTCTGTAGGGATTCGCCCGTCATAGGGCAACGCGTCGATGGCCGGCATCTTCTCCAGCCTCGGTCTGAGGAACTCACGAAGAATCGGCAGGAATGCCTTCGGTCTTACCCTCCACCACAAACGCGATCACGCCCGCCGATTCTTCCCATCCGCCACACTTCATCGAGCGTGTATTCCGCTAGCCATGCCTCCAAGTCCAGCGAGTCCGCCCAAGTAGCCGTCGCCGCACCGTCTTCGTTCAAGTCCATGACTACGATCTCTTCGGGGCGAAGAAAGCGGAGAAAACGGTCAGAATGAGTGGCGGCGATCAATTGCGTCCGCTTCGACGCTTCCCGCATCAGGTCGGCAAGCAGGCTCAACAATTCCGGGTGCAGACTGACCGCAGGCTCGTCAATTATCGTGATCGTGGAAAGCGAGGGGCTCTTGAGCAACGAAACCAGCCACAAGAAACGCAAAGTGCCTTCCGAGAGCTCACTCATATAGAGCGGCTTGCGAAAGCTCTTCTCCTTCCATGTCGTCGACAGCATCCCCGCGGCAACCGGAGGAAAGCTCAGATTCTCAAAACCCGGGAACGCTGCATGCAGAGTGTCGATCACGGCATCGAACCGGTCACGATCCGTCTCACGCAAATAGTACAGGTAAGGAGCGAGATCCTCCCCATCGGAGCCCGGAAGAGTGGAAGGCTTCATCGCTTGCGGGAGTTTCACGGGCGCGCGCGGACCGGCATCCAATGTGTGATATTGCGTTGCCGTCGCTAAAATGTGGCGCATTTCCTCCGGTTGACGGAACATCTTGGGAACTTGGGCCAGCGATGTTTCCAGTGGGTTATGCTCCCAATCCGGCCGCACCAGCCGGTTCTCATCGATCTCGTAGTAGCGTACATCGCTGGCCGAAGAATCTATATGCTGAAACGGCTGGGCATATCCACTGCGCGCTTGTGTGAGTGTTTCCCTGGAGATGGAATACCCGTTCGACTGCGGCCGAAGGTGAAGTTCGTATTCGAGAGGCGAGCGTCCGGGCACGTTCATCCCAACAGACAAAGACAACTCCTCCGCCCGGTCCCGAGTGAGCAAGCTGCTGATGCCGCCCAGCCGGGACATGGTCTCGTTGAGCTTTCCCGACGCCGACGCCGAAAGCAGCGTGAAGACATCGAGTAAGGAGGACTTGCCCACCCCGTTGGCGCCGATAAGCACAAAAATGGCCTGACCCGAAGATCGATCTCCTCAAGCCTGCGGAACCCACGAATCCTGATGTTCTGGATGTTGATCAAGGTGTTCTCTATTTTCACTCCATTATTGCCGAAGTCCCTGAAGCCCGGCTTCCGAGATCCGCGTCCCCGGCGTGAACACAGACCGAAGCTGCGGCATCGTCCTCAGAACCTCCACCGCCGTGTCGTCGATCTTCCCGCACAACCCCAGCCGCAGCGTGTGCAGCCGAGCCAGAGTCGCGATCGTCTTGAGCGTCGCGGTCGTTACCGGCTGGCGCGAAAGATCCAGATACTCCAGATTCCTCAGCCCCTGCAGTGCCGACAAATCCCGCAAATCCGTGCGCTCCGCTTCCGGATGTCCGGGCCTGTCCACTCCCCGGTCCGACAAGGTCGCCGCCGACAGATTCAATCGCGTAATCTGCTCCAGCATCCCAATCCGCCCCAGATTCTCCTCCGTCAGAGATAGTCCCCACAATCCCGAATCCACCCGCTGCGTGCCCGAAACATCCAGTTCCCGCAGCGTCGGAATCTGCCGCAGCACGTTCAGACATTCCCCGCTCAGCCGGTTCCCTCCGATCGCCAGCCGTTCCAGCTTGGGCAACTCCAGCAACTGATCGAACCCCTCATCGGTGATCTCCGTAAACGCCACGTCCAGTTCCCGCAAATTCGGCAACCCCGCCAAATGCTCGAAGATCTTGCTCGTCACCCGCGCCCCCCGCAGGTTCAGCTTCTCCAGTTTCGTCCATTGCTTCAGAAACGCCAACCCGTCCTCGCTCAGGAACTCGGCGTAGTAAAGACGCAGTTCCCGGACGTTGCGCAGATTCTTCAAATGCTGCAACCCGGCGTCCGTCACCTTCGTGTGCGACAGGTCCAGCCGCTCCAATTCCTCCATCCGCCCTATCTTCACCAGATCGGCATCCGTAATCCAGGAGTGCGCCAAATCCACCTCGGTCGCCATCAACAGAAACAGCAGAGGCAGCATCAGCTTCTCCTTCGATTCGGCAGGCTCGAATCCGCGTCGAACGTGATCCGGCAATCCGGCAACGCCGCCTTCAACGCCTTGTATCCCTCAGCCGTGATCAGCGTGTGGTAGATGTTCAGCGACTTCAGATTGCGAAACGTCTTCAACTTCTCCACCGCCTTATCGGTGAGATGCGTGTTGTCCAGGCTGAGCCGCTCCAGATTCCTGAGCGGAAGAAGCTGATCCAGCGCCGCGTCGTAAAGTTCGGCGTAATCCAGACTCAGCGTGCGCAGCGTGGTCAGCTTCCCCAAATACGACGCAGCCTCGTTTGAAATGCGCGTCCGCAGGATATCCAGCCGCTGCAGCCCCGGCAGCGCCGCTATGTGCGCCAGCCCCTGATCGGTGAAGCGGGCATCGCGCAGAATCAGCGTCTCCAATTGCGTCAGCTTCGCCAGCGGCTTCAAACCGTCGTCGGTAAGATCGGTCGCCGCAAGATCCAGCATCGTTACGCCCGTAAGCTGATCGAGCGGCGCTCCGTCGCTGATGTCCGTCGCCGCCAGCGACAACTTTCGAAGCTTCCCAAGCCCGCCGATCGCCGGCAGCGTCGAGTTCGTAATCGGACTCCCGTGCACATCGAGTTCCTCTACCTGCCGCAGCGCCGCCAGCCCATCGCCTTCCACATAGGTGTTGGCGAGCGAAACCTTCCGCAAACGCGGCAACCCGGCCAGGTGAGCCAGCCCCGCATCGCTCACCGTCGTATTGTTCAGATTCAGCGATTCCAGCCCGCTCAGGCGCGAAAGGTGCCGCAACCCGGCATCGCTGATTTGCGCCCCTTCCAGATTCAATTCCTTGATCGTGGGATCGAGCGTCGCCAGTTGCGAATCTGTCATCGACGCAGCCGTCGCCTGCGCCGTGAACAGAACCCGCAGCCCGGCACGCCCCGCCCGCAGTTCTTCCACGCCCGCCGCCGTTACCCGGCTGTAGCGAACATCCGCTTCCGCCAGATTCCGAAGGCCG
>JAEUQG010000486.1 GCA_016789755.1 Bryobacterales bacterium | reverse complement strand
CGGCGATCCAGGCGTTGTTGATGGCCACCCAGGTGGAGGCTCTGCACGCCCTGAGCGCGCCCGCCAGGAAAAGGATCTCCGCGAAGTTGCCGCCAGTTGGCGCGCCCGCTTCCCCACCGCCAGCATCGACGCCTACTACGCGACCCTGCCGCAAGGAAAGGCGGCCTTCGATGCTGTCCGTTGATCTCAGCCGCCGCCAGTTCTCCATGCTCCCCGCGGCTGCATTTGCCGCCCCCGCGACCACCGTGCTCGTCCATGAGCATGTGCTCGTCAATTTCCTCCGCGCCTCCTACGACCCCGATGCCGTCTTCGCCAAAGTGAAGCCCAAGCTCGATGCCGTGGCCCGCCTCGGCTGCAAGCGCTTTCAGGATTGCACTCCCAACTTCATCGGCCGCGACGCGAAGTTGCTGCGCCGCCTTCAGGACGCCACCGGAATCGAGATCTGGACCAACACCGGATTGTACGCCGCCCGCAACCACGAATACCTCCCCCCCTACGCCAAACAGGAATCGCCTGAACAACTCGCCAGACGCTGGGTAGCCGAGTGGCGCAACGGCGTCGACGGCGTCAAGCCCCGTTTCATCAAGATCGGTGTCAACCGCGGCCCGCTCGGCGAATTGGACAGGAAAATCGTCAAAGCCGCCGCCCTCTGCGCCAGGGAAACCGGCCTCACCATCGCTTCCCACACCGGCAACGGCGTCGCCGCCATGGAGCAGATCGCCATCGTCGCAGAGACCAAAACCCCCATCGGCAAATTTGTGTGGGTGCACGCCGACGGCGAAAAAGATCACGGCTTTCACAAAAAAGCCGCCGAAGCCGGAGCCTGGGTCGAGTTCGATCATATCGGCCCCGCGAAAGCAGCCCTCGATTGGCACCTCGAATGTGTCCGCTTCATGGATGCCGGCAACCTCCTGCGCCGGACGTTGATCTCGCAGGACGCCGGCTACTACAAGCCCGGCGAGCCCGACGGCGGTTCGTTCAAGGACTACGACCACCTCTACACTAAGTTCGCTCCCCTGCTTTCGCCCTCCCAACACAAGACACTGCTCCAGGAGAATCCCTATGCGGCTTTTGGCAAATAGCGCCTTCGCCCTCGCCCTCTGTGCCTCCTTCGCCCTCGGCGGAGAAATCCTCGACATCGAGTTCGCCAAACCGGGCGGAGTGTCCCTCACCTTGGATGCCTACGTCCCCGACGGCAAGGGCCCCTTCCCCACCGTGATCGTCGTCCACGGCGGCGGTTGGGTCAACGGAACCAAGCGGACTTACGTCACGCCGGTCTTCCCCGTCCTGACCAAAGCCGGCTTCGCCTGGTTCACCGTCAACTACCGTCTCGCGCCCCAGTACAAATATCCCGCTGCCACCGAAGACGTCGATGCCGCCATCCGCTGGGTGCGCGCCCACGCCCGTCAATACAAAGTGGACACCAAACGGATTGCGCTCCTCGGCGAATCCGCCGGCGGTCACCTCGTGGCCTACGCAGGCGCCAAACGCGCCAAGGGCGCCGAGGTCTCCGCCGTCGTCGATTTCTACGGGCCGCACGATTTGCTGAAGCGCGAAAAAGAGCGCGGCGAAGTGACCAAGAACCTCCGTGAGTTCCTCGGTGTCGATAAGTTGGACGAAGCAGGCATCGCCACCCTCCGCCACGCCTCCCCCATCACCTACGTCAAAAAGGGACTCCCTCCCTTCCTCTTCATCCACGGAACCAAGGACGCGGCCGTGCCCTACGATCAATCCCCCCTCATGTGCGAAGCCCTCAAAAAGGCCGGAAATCAGTGCGAGGTCTACACCGTCGAAGGCGCGCCCCACGGCGTCGGCCCCTGGGAAAAGAATCCCGAATTTCAGGGCTACAAAACAAAGATGATCGACTGGCTCCGCGCCGTGTGGAAACTCTAGCTGCCTTGGGCTAAGCTTGCTTCCATGCGCAAAGCACTACTGGGACTGTTTGTATGGGCTCTCTCCCTCCCCGCCGCCGATCTCGCCAAACCGGGGAAACTCACCATCCATACCTGGGTCCGCGAAGATATTTTCGCCGGCTGGATGGCTAAAGACGCTGAGGCCCTCGCCCGCGGCGAAAAGAAACTCGATTTCTTCCTCGCCTCCAATCCCAATCACTCAAGCGCCCTCGCCTGGAAGCATCTCGCCACGCAGTACCACATGCGCGACGCCGTGGCCAAGGGCGACCAGACGCGCTACGCCACGCTCCTTGCCGAAAGCAAAAGCCTACAGAAGAAGGCCATCGAAGCCAATCCCAAGGACGTCGCCGTCTACATCATCGTCGGCGGTGGCTGGATCATGAATGCCTTCTACGCCCCTCAGGAAGACAAACTGTGGATGTACCGCGAAGGTCGAGACCTCCTCCGTCAGGTGCCCGTCATGCAAGGCGCGGCCTTCGAAAAACTGCCCCCTCATATGCGCGGAGAAACCTGGTCGCTGCTCGCCTATGCCTCCGATCGTCTCGGCGACAGAGCCGCCAAAGACGCGCTCTTGGAGAAGATGCTTACCCAGTTGCAGGGCTCGCCCTATGAATCGCGCGCCAAACGCTGGCAGACCCTGCCGGCGCTCAATAGCGAAACGGACAACATGTGCATCACTTGCCACGAACCCGGCCGCTTGAAAAACGTGCAGGCCCGGCTCGCAGCCGCGCAGTAGGCCCTCCGTGAACCCGGATCTGCACGTCGTGGCGCTGTCCGGAAACCCGGTCTTTCCCCGCTTCTGCGCCAATTGCTGCGCCGCCGCGAATCGGCACCTGACCGTCTCCCGCGTATTTCGTGGCGACCGAGTCACGTCCTTGCGTCCCTTCTTCTGTGCCCCCTGCATTGACGCCCACCGCGCGGAAACCAGGCCCGACCCGGCGCTCTTCTTCCGCCGCCTCCTCCACGGAAAAGCCCTGTGGATCCCCGTCTTCGGCAGCGCTTGGGCCATCTCCACTGCCATCCGTCCCACACTCTCATCCCTGCTGCAGGGCGATTGGCACAGCCTTGCACTCACCGGAGCCCTCGTCCTCTTCTTCGCTCTCATCGCCCTCGGATGCATGGCCGCCATCTGGCGCGGCAGCCGTCATCTCGCCGTGAAGCCCGCCACCTCCATTACCGCCTCCGTGCAATTCACCGCTGACCTGTCGCAAACCTTCGAACCCGCCTGGCGCCGCTTCACCTTGCGCCATCCTGCCTACGCCGAACTCTTCCGCCACGCCAACCGCCACTTGCTCTGGAGCCGCGGCAGGCCCGAATCGCAGCGCGCCATGGTGCTTCGCCATTACGGCCAATACGCCCTCTATGCGCTCTTGGGCCTGCTCGCCCTGCTCGCCATCGCCGGCGAGTTCGGCTTGGAACTGTGGTAGCCCCAGCCTCAACCGTCACCGCCGCAGCAGAAAGTACAGCGTCGCCGGCCGCGTCCCTTCCTCCAAAACGCGGAAGCCCGCTTCCTCTAAACTCGCCCTCCACCACGAACTCGGCCGCGTCCCTCCGTGACTCAGCGCCGGCCCGAACGCGAACCTCGTCCAGCGGTCGTTGTACACCAGCATCAGCAGAAAATCGCCTCCCGGTTTCAGTACCCGCGCCGCTTCCGCCAGCGCTTGTTTCGATCCCTCCCGCGGCAGATGATCCATCGCATAGGCGCTCACCACGCCATCGAAAGAAGCATCGTTGAAGGGCAACTTGCGCATATCGGCGGACACGATCGACGCGCGCCGCTCCACTCCCGCCGCCTGCAAGTTCGATAGCAGCCGCTGCTCGGGCTCATGGCCGTGCCCGAAGTGGTGCTCGAAGCTCTCCCCGAAACGGTCCAGCGCCACCAGCGTCGCTTGCGGCCGCGCATCCAGCACCATGATCGAGGAACGGCCCGTCCCCGCTCCGATATCCAGCACCTTCCCTGCTCCCGACTTAAGAAAGTTCTCCGTCGGCATCGCCGCCCGCCCGTCCGCGTTGAAATTCCGCAGAACCACCAGCGACGCCGCCGACCAAAGTGCAGTCACCCCCAGCGTCGCCAGCATCCACCGCGGCCACTTGCGCGCCGCCCCAACCCCCAGCGCCGCCAGCGCCGGAATGAGTAAAACTACATGGCCGTAGCTCAGCCACCACGGATATCCGAAATCGAGTGTCACGTTGTTTTGCATGTTCCTACCTTACGCGACCGCGCCTGAACCGGCGATGAACGCCCCTGTTCAGATTCCGTTCATCGGCGCTGGGCTATCATGACGCCTGATGCGCGTGTTGATCGTGGAAGACGAAGCTTCGCTGGCGCGGCAGTTGTGGGCCTCGTTCTCTGAGGCCGGCTATGCTGTGGATACAGCCCCCGGCGGACAACAGGCCGATCTGCTCGTCCACAGCGAAACCTACGATGCCATCCTGCTCGACTTGGGATTGCCCGGCGTGGATGGACTCACTTTGCTCCGCCGCTGGCGCCGGTCCGGCATCGCCACGCCCGTCCTCATTCTCACCGCGCGCGGAAGCTGGCATGAAAAAGTCGAGGGTATCGACGGCGGCGCCGATGATTATGTCGCCAAGCCCTTCCGCGTCGAAGAGGTGCTCGCCCGCATTCGAGCCCTCATCCGCCGCACGGCCGGTATCGTCCAAAGCGAGTTGCGCTGCGGCGCACTCTCCCTCGATACCTCAGCCGCCCGCGTCACCTTGGATGGCGCTGTCGTCAAGCTCACCTCCCACGAATACCGCGTACTCGCCTACCTCATGCATCACCGCCGCCGCGTCGTGTCGCGCACCGAACTGACCGAACACATCTACGCCCAGGACTTTGACCGCGACTCCAATACCGTCGAAGTCTTCATCGCCCGCTTGCGCCGCAAACTCGGCGCCGAATTCATTCAGACCGTGCGCGGCCTGGGATACCGCATCGCCGGGGAGGATATATGATCCTGCGATCTCTACGCTCAAGGTGGATCTGCGCCTCCATACTATGGACCGCCGGACTGCTCTTGATCATGCACATGTTGTCCATTCTGCTGATCCGTGCGCTGCCCTCCCTCCGTGGAGTTCACTCCGTAGGCGCCGTCTTTGCCGGCCTCCTCATGATGATCGCGGGATTCATCTTCGCGCGCCGCGGACTCGCCGCCTTCTCTCCCTTGCGCCAGCGCCTCGCCGCCGTGCGCAAACGCGAAGCATCGTTGGTCGAGGGCCTCTATCCTACCGAAGTGCAACCGCTGGTCGATGAATTGAATGCCCTGCTCGCCGAGCGCGAAAAAGCCGTCGAACGCGCCCAGCGCACCGCCGCCGACCTCGCTCATGAACTCAAAACGCCCCTCGCTCTGCTGATGCAGGAAGCCGAACGCCTCACCGCCGGCAACCCCCAACTCTCCGATAACATCACCCGTCAGGTGGAGCGCATGACGCAGCACGTCAACTATCATCTGGCGCGCGCTCGCGCCGCCGCTTCGGGATCTCGCGGAGCCGGGCCTTCTCCCCTCGCCGAACGCGCCGCCGCGTTGCTCCGCACCATGTCGAAGCTTCACGCCGAAAAAGGCCTCACTCTCGTGCAGTCCATCCCTCCTAGCCTCCTCGTGCGCGTGCAACAGGAAGACCTCGATGAGATGCTCGGCAACCTGCTCGACAACGCCTGCAAGTGGGCCTGCGGACGCGTCAGCCTCAGCGCTGAACGCGTAGCCTCAACCGTGGAAATCGTCATCGAAGACGATGGGCCCGGAATCGCTCCGGACCTCCGCGCCCGCGTCCTCGGACGCGGCGTCCGCGCCGATCAATCCAAACCCGGATCGGGCCTCGGCCTCGCCATCGTCCGCGATCTGGCCGAACTGTACGGCGGCGCCATCCATCTCTCCGATTCCCCGCTTGGCGGTCTGAAGGTCCGGCTCCTGACTCCCGGCGCCTGACTCCCGATTCCCCCTTACGCCAGAATCGCCTTCACCGCCGCCGCCCGTTCCACTCCCGTCAGCCGCACATCCAAACCCTGATACTTGTGACTCAACCGTTCATGGTCGATGCCGAAAAGATGCAGAATAGTCGCCTGAAAGTCGCGCACGTGCACAGGGTCGCGCACGATGTTGTAACTGAATTCATCTGTCTCCCCGTACACCACGCCCCCTTTGATGCCGCCTCCGGCCATCCACAGGCTGAAGCACCGTGGATGGTGATCGCGCCCATAATCGGTGTCCGTCAGCTTGCCTTGCGAATAAATCGTCCGCCCGAATTCGCCGGCAAGAATCACCAGCGTGTCCTCCAGCATCCCGCGCTGTTTCAGGTCCTGCACCAAACCCCAGCAAGCCTGATCCACTTCCTTGCACTGGCTCGGCAGCACTTCCGGCAACGCCCCATGCACGTCCCACCCGCGGTGATAAAGCTGAATGAACCGCACCCCGCGCTCGGCCAGACGCCGCGCCATCAGACAGCCTTGCGCGAACGACCCCGAATTGCGCGCGTCTTCGCCGTACATCTTCCACGTCGCATCCGGCTCCTTGCTCAGATCCGTTAGCTCCGGCACCGAAGACTGCATCCGGAACGCCATCTCATACTGCGCGATGCGGGTCTTCGTTTCCGGATCGCCGAGTTGCTGAAACGTGAGTTCGTTCATCTTCCCCAGCGCATCCAGCATCCCGCGCCGCACATTGGCAGGCACCCCGTCCGGGTTATTGATGAACAACACCGGATCGCCCGAACTGCGCAGACTCACCCCCGAATACTCCCCCGAAAGAAATCCCGCGCTCCACAGCCGCGCCGAAATCGCCTGCACATTCGCCCGCGGGTGATTGTGCTTGGCCTGCAACACCACAAACGCCGGCAAATCTTTATTCATCCCCCCCAATCCGTAAGTAAGCCACGACCCGATGCACGGCCGCCCCGCCACCATCGACCCCGTTTGAAAAAACGTAATGGCCGGTTCATGATTGATCGCTTCCGTGTGCATGCTCCGGATGATCGCGATATCGTCGGCCATGCTCCCGATCTTCGGGAGCAACTCCGAAACGAATGCGCCGGATTTCCCATGCCGATGAAATTTGAAAATCGAGGGAGCGATCGGAAACCGGCTCTGCCCGCTCGTCATCGTCGTCAGCCTCTGCCCCTGCCGGATCGAATCGGGCAGGTCTTTGTTGAACCACTCCTTCATCCCCGGCTTGTAATCGTAAAGCTCCATCTGCGGCGGCGCGCCCACCAGATGAAGATAGATGCAGCGCTTTGCTTTCGCCGGAAAATGCGGCAGTCCGGATACCGCCCCTTTCGCGTCTTCGCCCAACAGGCTCGCCAGCGCCAGCGCGCCTATCCCCTGCGCCCCGCGCGCAAAGAACCGCCGCCGCGATTCCTCCCGCCCCATCTCCGCCGCGATCCCGTCGACCGGATGCTGCCCCGGCCGGAACCGCCGCCTCGACGCGCGGTCCAGTTCGTGCGCTTCCTTGGAAAAGTGTCCTTCGTTATCCGGACGCAGCATGTTCTTCGCCTCTCTCATTTGTTCAGCACCTCATCCAGGTTCAGCAGTTGGTTCGTGAGCATGGAAAACGCCGCATACTCCGACGGCGGTAGCGATGGGTCGCGCTTCCGGTCCCCCACCGAAAGCAGTTTCTCCGCGTCTTCCGGATGCGCCTCGTAATGCGCCTTGAATCCGTCGTATGCTTTGCGCGCGATCGCCCGTTCCTCAAGCCGCAATGGCCGCGCCAGAATACGCAATGTCAGATAGTCCAGCCGCGCATCGAACGCCGCCGTCGATTGCAGGCTCCGCTCCGCCAGCGTCCGCGCCGCTTCCACATACTGTTCGTCATTCATCGTAGCCAGCGCTTGCAGCGGAGTATTCGTTCGCTCCCGGCGCACCGTGCACGCCTCCCGCGTCGGCGCGTTGAATATCTCCATGCCCGGCGGCGGAGCGCTCCGCTTCCAGAACGTGTACATCGAACGCCGGTACAGCCCGTCCCCCTGGTCGCGCTTATAAAAACGTGTATTCGACCCCAACATCGCCACCGCTTCCCAGATACCCTCCGGCTGATACGGCTTCACGCTCGGTCCGCCCACCTGCCCCACCATCAGCCCGCTCGCCGCCAGTACGTAATCGCGCACGGTTTCCGCATCCATCCGGAACCGAGGCCCGCGGCTCAGCATCCGGTTGTCCGGATCCTTCGCCAGTTTCACCGCCGTGGTCTGCGCCGATTGCCGGTACGTCGCTGACATCAGCATCTGCTTGTAAAAACGTTTCACGTCCCAATTGCTTTCGCGAAAATCCACCGCCAGCCAGTCCAGCAACTCCGCGTGCGAAGGCGGCTCCCCTTGGCTGCCGAAATCGTCCGCCGTCTTTACAATCCCAGTCCCGAACACTTCCTGCCACATCCGGTTCACTGTCACCCGCGCCGTCAGCGGATGCTCCGGCTGAAACAGCCATTGCGCGAACCCCAACCGGTTGCGCGGACGCCCCGCGGCCATCGCGGGCAACACCGCCGGCGTCGCCGCTTCCACCTTCTCGCGCCGCTGATCGTATGCCCCGCGGTACAACACGTGAGCCCCCGGCTTTGCATCGGCTCTCTCCTGCATCACCAGCGTCACCGCCCCTCGCCGCGCAATCGCCTTCGCCTTCAGCAGGAGTTCGTTCTGCTCCGCCGCCCCCTTCCGGAACGCCTCGTGTTCTTTGTTCAGAAAATACGTCAGCAGAGCGCCTCGCCCTTTCTCATCCACCTGTCCCGAATCCTGCCCCAGCGCTTTCTCAATCGCCGGCCATTCATTCAGCAGCGCCGCCTCGCTTTCATTCAACACCCGGTTGAAGATCCGAAAATCGGAGATCGCCCCTTCCGGCAGCGAACGCCCCAGAATCAACGGCGATTCCACCGAAATGCTCCCCCGCAACTCAACGTTCTGGTTCCCTCGCCCCTGCGTCGGAATGGCCCGCCCATTCAGAAACAGCGTCAGCCCCGATTGATGCCGCGACCCGTCGTACGACACCGCGATGTGGTTCCAGCTTCCATGCCGCATCTGTTCGAGATGCGCCGCCCGGATCTCGATGCTCCGCCCTTCGTCTCCGATGAACCGGGCCGCGATCACCCTCGCCCCCACATCCACAACCCACCCGCGCCCCCGATCCTTCGCATTCTGATGCGACGCGATCGTATAGCCCTGCTCGGCAACCGGGAAAAAGAAACCGATCGCGATCGAGAACGGTTGCTCCGCATCCAGCCGCGGAGCGTTCTCCACAGCAATGCCTTCGTTCTTCACAAAGTGCAGCGCCGGCACGCCCGGTATGTTAGATTCGCCTGCCTTCACCAGCCCGCCTGACCCCGCCAGTTTCCCGATATCGGCCCGGAAAATCTCGCTTTTCTTCTCGATTGGTTCCACCCCCGTAACCTTCCGCCGCCCTTCCAGCCACCCCGCGAACGGAGCCCCGGCTGCCTCCGCGCGCGTCCCGCTTATCTCCACCCGAAGCGCCGCAAGCCGCGAGTTGATGCTGCTCCACGCTTCGCGGTCTTCCTTGCGCGGAACCACCAGCACCGGCGGTGTGTCCGGAATGTTGTCGTCCATCACATTCTGCGTCGTGTTTCGGAAGAACGCTCCCAACGAATAGAAGTCCTTCTGCGAGATGGGATCGAACTTGTGATCGTGACAGGTTGCGCACCCTACTGTCAGTCCCAGCCACACCGCGCCCGTCGTGTCCGCGCGATCCTTGGCGTAAATCTCCGCGTATTCGTCCTCGATGATCCCCGCTTCGTTCGTCGTCACGTTGCAACGGTGAAACCCCGTCGCGATCCGCTGGTCCAGCGTCGGGTTCGGCAGCAAATCGCCCGCCAGTTGCTCGATTGTGAATTTGTCGAACGGCAGATTCCGGTTGAACGCCTGAATCACCCAGTCGCGATACGGCCAGATCTCGCGGTAGTTGTCGACGTGTATCCCGTGCGTGTCTCCATACCGCGCCGCGTCCAGCCAGTACCGCCCGCGATGTTCGCCATAGTGCGGCGATTCCAGGTAGCGGTCGATCATCCGCTCGTAAGCCTGCGGTGTCGCGTCCGCCAGAAACTGCTCGATCTCCGCCGGCTTCGGCGGAAGCCCCGTCAGATCCAATGCCACGCGCCGGATCAGCGTCCGCTTGTTCGCCTCCGCCGCCGGCGCCAGTCCCTGCGCTTCCAGCCGCGCCAAAATGAACCGGTCGATCGCATTGCGGGGCCATGCCGCCGCTCGCACCACCGGAGGCTTCGGCTTCACCGGAGCGCTGAACGACCAGTGCTCCACCCAAGGCGCGCCTTCCGCGATCCACGCCTTCACCAGCGCCACCTGCTGCGGCGTCACCGTCTTATGCGACGACTGCGGCGGCATCCGCAACGCCGCGTTCGGCTCCGTCAGCCGCTTGTACAAAATACTCTCGCCCGGCTTGCCCGGCACAATTGCCGCTCCGTTCTTTCGCACCGCAAGAGCTTCTGCTTTCAAATCCAGCCGCAGCCCGGCCATCCGCGTCCGCGTGTCCGGCCCGTGGCACTGAAAACAGTTATCCGACAAAATGGGGCGGATTTGTTTTTGGAAATCCGTCTTGGCGAAAACAAGCGCAGGGGCCAGGCTCACAGCCATGCCCAGTCGTGGCAGTAATCGAAGGTTCATTCGCTTACTGACAATATATCCTCTTCCTTGCCCTCAGCCACAACCGGAGTTACCGTGAGGGTTATGAGCCCTTACAAGCTCATTCCACTTTAGGCCGCCTTGGCCTGCGCCATGCTCCGCATCCTGCGACGCCTTTCTCCCGCCGAAAGGATCGGGGAGTTTCTCGCATTGGTATTGGCACTCGCGCCGGCGATATGGCTGGTGGGTGTTCATGGCGTGCCACAAAGATAGTGGTGGGCTATGGCGCACTCTACTTCCTCGCCTCCGTCTTCCTCAAGTGGGCAGTTTATCGGGGCGCCATGGCCCCCAAGGTGCTGCCCAAAACCTCTCCCATCGCGGGCAGCGCCCTCCAAGGTGTCCTTTCCGCAGCTTGCGATTAGGAGCCGCCGCCATCGCCTTCCGCTTCCTGCTCCCGGCTTTGGATCTGCCATCCATTCTCGGATTCAGCGCCGGAGCCTCCGCAATCGAAGATCTCATGCTCGTCTTCCTTGAAAACCCACATGCGAGCGGTCAAAACGGGGAATTCGCGGCGGCTCAACTCGCCCTATTGCGGAGTGGCCAGCCATGGGTGCTACCGCTCTCGGTTGTTGCCGAACGCGCCGTCGCCACCACTCTCCACATCGCCTGCCGCACACTTCTTGCGGTCGGCATCGGCTCTTCCAGATCGTGGCCCATCGCGGCTGCGTTCGCCTTCTTCGCTGTCGTCGACGGAATAGCAATGCTCTGCTTCCGCAAGGGATGGGGATTCGGTCGGCCTGCGGTTGCTCTTCGCCTCTAAGGCGCAACGTCCACCCCCGCCGCGATGAGCCTCACAGCGCTACTGCTTGCCCTCTAACGGCTACGGCGCGACGAAAAATCCGAAGTCGCGAAATTCGCTCCCCTGCCACCACGCCCGCGGACCGTTCGTGTACCGGTGGTTCGATGCTCCCGCCTGACTTTGCAGCGGCCGCACCACCGCCCCCCCGCTCCGCGCCGCCTGCTGCGCCGCCGTTTCCGGAACTACCGCGGCGATGTGTCCCGAGCGGTTCAGCTCCTTCCTCTGCGCGCAGATCACCGCCACGCCGCCTCCATTGGCATGTGCTTGCACCGCGTCCAACTCGAACACGCGCCTCCAGCCGAAGCGCGGCCCCTGGTCGTTCAGCCACTCGAACAGCGAGTTCGCATTCAATTCGTTCACCGTCACACCGTATCGCACCTCCACCGTTTCCCCCCGCGCCAAACGCTCCAATGCCGAATTCGTCCACCATACCCGAGGCAGATAGCTGTCCGCCAGATAGCAGTAATCGTACGCGTAGATATTGCAGAACGTCGAAACCGATG
>JAEUQG010000453.1 GCA_016789755.1 Bryobacterales bacterium | reverse complement strand
TTCGCGGCGCTTGGCTTCGAGTTTGCGTTGCTCTTCTTCGCGACGCTGGCGTTCGGCTTCTTCGCGTTTGCGGGTTTCTTCGTCTTCGCGGCGCTTGGCTTCGAGCTTGCGTTGTTCTTCTTCGCGACGCTGGCGTTCGGCTTCTTCGCGTTTGCGGGTTTCTTCGTCTTCGCGGCGCTTGGCTTCGAGATTGCGTTGCTCTTCTTCGCGACGCTGGCGTTCGGCTTCTTCGCGTTTGCGGGTTTCTTCGTCTTCGCGGCGCTTGGCTTCGAGCTTGCGTTGTTCTTCTTCGCGACGCTGGCGGTCGGCTTCTTCGGCCTGCTGCTTCCTGGCCTCGTCCCATTCCACTTGAACACGCTGGCGGCGCTCACGCAGCCGCACATCGTCTCCAAACTTGCGCGACGCCTCGTCGAGGACCCGCCGCGCCTCTTCGAATTCGCTTTGGATACGGAATCCGTCGCAAGCTTCGATGGCTTCCGAAAGTCCCCGCTCTCGTTCGGCGGAGGCCTTTTTGTCTTTGACCTCCCTGAGCCGGTCGAGCAGGGCAGAGTGCCGGCCGAGTTGCTCGACTGCCTGTTCGAGCGCGGCGATCGCTTCGTCAAAGCGTCCGGCGGCGGTTAGCGTTCGGGCCTGATCCGTGACGGAAGCAATGGCCGAGCGCTGTTCTTCGATGACGCGCAATTGCTCGCGCGCCTGCGAGGCCAAGGCGTCGACTTCGGCGGCGCCGGGGTAGCGCGTGAGGAGGTCTTCGCAGATGGCGGCGGCGCGATCGGGTTGCTTGCGCTCGAGCATGGCGCGGGCCTGGGCGAGGGCCGCGGCGACGGCTTCCTTGCGGTCCTGCGCCGCCTGTGCCTGGACAGCGGAGTCCTTTGCCTGGCGCAAGGCGGCATCGTCGGGATAGGACAGCAAGCCGCGTTCAATCAATTCCAACGCGCGATCGAAGCGATGGGTGGTGGTCAGCTCAGTGACCTCGCGCACGAGTTTCGAGACTGCTTCGCTGCGTTTCTGTTGCTGCAGGAGTTTCTCGACGCGGGCGCGAGCCACTTCGAGCTCGGGCACAGAGGGGAACTTGGCCACAGCCTGATCGGCGACCTTCAAGGCAGTGGCGGCATCCTTTTTCTCGATGAGCCGTTCGATTTCAGACAGCAGAGTCTGAATGCTTTCGTTGCGCTTTTTTGTCTCCCACTCGCGCTCGATCTCGGCGCGGAGCGAGTCGGCGGCGTGTTCGCTTCCGAAGGAGATGCGGAAGGCGTCAAGGACCCGGATGGCGGCTTCGTGCAACTGGTCGCGCCGCCATTGGCGGGCCTGGGAGAGCGCTTCTTCGAGGGCTGTTTTGCGCTGATAGGCAGTGCGGGCGGCGCGCATGTCCTCGAGTTGCCGGTCGATGGTGAGGTCGCCGGGGAAGTAACCGAGGCCTTTTTCCAGCATCTGGATAGCGGCATCGTATTGATGGTTGTGGGCGAGGGCCTGCACTTCGCGCACCAACCGCTCGATGGTTTCCTGGCGCTTTTTGGCGCGCAGTTCGTTGCGGGCGTATTCGAGCAGTTCATTGGCTTCGGCGGCGCTGGGAAACTCCAGGACGAGCGCTTCGAGGCGCTGGACAGCGGTGGCAAGCTGCTTTTCGCGCAGGAGGAGTTTCGATTCGGCGAGCCCGGATTGGAGGCGCTGCTGGCGGGAATGGGCCTCCTTGGCGGCGCGCGCTTCGGCCACGAGTTGGGGCACCTCGGGGGATTCGGGATAGGCCTGTTCGATGCGTTCGAGAATGGCGAGGGCTTCGTCGAAGGCGCCGAGCAGGAGCGCGCCGCGGGCTTGGCCGATTTCTTCGCGGCGGCGGCGGTCACGTTCGCGGCCGGCGATCTCCTCTTTGACGCGAGCGACGAGGCGGGCGGCATCGGGATGGCTGGGGTCGCGTTGGAGGGCTTCGTTAATGCGCTGGTAGGCGCCGGTGAGATCCTGATTGCCGAGGGCTGTTTTTGCCTCGCGGAGCAGGCGTTCGGCTTCGCCCGATTGTTGTTTGATGGACTGCGCCTGCTGGAGCAGGCTGTGCACTTCCTGACTGGCCTTGTCGAGTTTGAGCGCCGATTGGAAGGTATTGATGGCGTCCTCAAACTTGCGCGAGGCGAGAAGGTGGCGGCCGGTGTTGAGCAACGCTTCGAGCTTGGGGGCGGCGGCCTGGCGCTGCATTTCCTGCTGAATGCGCTCGCGCAGGCGGCGCGCAGCGCGGTCGGAAGGATTGAGCTCGAGCGATTCGCGGATGAGGGCCTGGGCCGTTTCGTACTGGTGGGCGCCGGCCAGACGTTCGGCCTCGGCGAGCAAGCCGCCGGCGTGTTCGTGCTTCAGTTCGGCGAGGATCGGTTTGAGGTCGAATTGGAGGTCGTCGAGGGAGGAGAAGCGCGCCTCACGGTCCTTGTGGAGGCAGCGCATGATGACATCGCTCAATCCTTCGGGGCAGCCTGGGAGAATTTCGTGCAGGGGGCGCGGCTCGCCACTGAGGATGTTGTACATGATGGCGGGCTGCGAAGGGCCATCGAAGGGATGCACGCCGCTGAGGAGTTCGTAGTAGGTGACGCCGTAGGCGAAGATGTCGCTCAAGGGGTCGTTGGTGGCTCCGCGGAACTGCTCCGGGGCCATGTATTTGAGGGTGCCGGGGATGGTGCCGGTTTTGGTCAGGCGGGAGCCGGCCACCTGGGTGACCAAGGCGATGCCGAAATCCATGATTTTCACGGAGCGGTCCGGCAGGACCATCATGTTGGCGGGTTTGACGTCGCGGTGGACTACGCCGTTGCGATGGGCGTGATCGAGCCCTTCGGCGACCTGCTCCATGATCTGCATGCGCTGGAGGAGGGTGAGGGGGCGCTGATTTTGCATCACGCGCTGGAGGTCTTCCCCGTCGAGCAGTTCCATGACGATGTAGGGCTCGCCGTCCTGTTCGCCGAAGTCGTGAATGATAATGATGTTGCGGTGGCGGAGTTTGCCGGCGGCAGCGGCTTCGTTGCGGAAGCGCTGGAGGAGTTCGGGGTCGCCGCCGGCGGTGAGGGTTTTAATGGCGACCATGCGGCCGACAGTGGGGTCCCAGGCCCGGTAGACGCGGCCGAAGCCGCCCCGACCGAGCTCGGCTTTGACCTCGTATCTGCCGATGCGCTCTAGCACACTTCTCCCGCTATCTATCTATCTCGTAATTCGGCCGCCCGAAAGAACAAATTATATCGTAAGGGTTTCGGAGGGACCTTCCGGTGCTGCCTGACCTTTTTGAGGAACACGCGCAAAACGGAGCCCGCCCGCGCCTTGAGGCACGCGCGTGTTCCTGAAACACTGGCGGCGCGGAGCGTGCCCTTTGCGCTTTTTGAGGAACTCGCCCGCACAACGCGCCGGGTCTAGCCGCGCACACGAGTTCCGGAACATGCTGGGGGCCACGCCCCGGCCTGTGCGGGCTTCTTACTTTGACATAGCGGAAAGCGCGGGAGGCGCGTAGCGCACCTAGGGTGGATCGCCACCGCTTGACGACGGTGATACTCTATCGCGATAGGCTCCTTATGAGACGAATGATCGCCGTCTTTCTATTTCTGGCCGCGGTACCCCTTGCCGCGCAACACGATGCGGGCAAGGAGGGGAAGGGGCGGCACCCGGCGATGGGGAATCCGCGGGCGATCGAGGCCGGGCGGAAGCTGTTCGTGAACTCGTGCGCGGGTTGCCATGGGGTGAGCGCGGAAGGGGGGCGGGGGCCGAACCTGCGCAAGCGCGGGGTGTGGCATCCGCTGGAAGACGACGCGATGTATACGATCATCCGGAAAGGGTTGCCTGGGGCGGACATGCCGGCGAGCAATCTGACGGAAGAGCAGGCGTGGCAAGTGGCGGCTTTTGTGCGGTCGTTGACGTCGCCGGCGATGGAGCACCCTCCGGCGGGCAATGTGCAAGCGGGCGAGGCGGTGTTCTGGGGCAAGGGTGGTTGCCAGAATTGCCACCGGATTCTGGGGCGCGGGGGGATGCTGGGGCCGGATTTGAGTAACGTGGGGGCGACGCGGGCGACGGAAGACATCCGCGAGTCGGTGGCCGATCCCGACGCCGACGGATTCCCGCGCTACAAGGGGGCGACGGTGGTGATGGCTGATGGGCGTTCGCTGAAAGGGGTGGCTCGTAACCGGACGAACTATTCGCTGCAGTTGCAGGACGCCCAAGGGAATCTGCACATGATCGATCTGGCGAAGGCGAAGCAGGTGAGGTTCGCCGAACATTCGCCCATGCCGGGCAATTACAAACAACTGTTGACGAAGCAGGAGATGGATGACCTGATCGCGTTTCTGAGCCGTCAGAGCGTGCGCCCCTTCGATGCGGCGGAGAAGAAATAGCCATGACCACACGATTCCTTCTGATGGCTGGATTTGCCACGGCGCTGGCGGCGCAAGTGAAGTACGAAGACATTCTAAAGGGGCCGGGGGCGAACTGGCTGACCTATTCGGGCGATTACCATGGCAAGCGGCACAGTCCGCTGACGCAGATCACGGCGGCCAACGCCGGGAACATGGTGGCCAAGTGGACGTATCACGTACCGAAGGCGAACGGGCTGCGGACGAATCCGCTGGTTCACGATGGCGTGATGTATGTCACCAACAGCAACGAGGTTCGGGCGCTCGACGCGCGGAGCGGACGCCTGATTTGGGAGTACAAGGACACGCGGTCGAAGAAAGAGGCGGTGAATCGCGGGGCGGCGCTGTTGGGGGACCGGGTGTTTTTCGTGACGGGCGATGTGCACCTGGTGGCGCTGGACCGGCGCAATGGGGCTTTGCTTTGGCAGAAGCAGTACGGGCGGGTGGAGGACGGGCTGTACGGATCGATGGCGCCGATGGTGGTGAAGGACAAAGTGCTGGTGGGTGTATCGGGCGGAGACAGCGGGATGCGCGGCTACGTGGCGGCCTATCAGGCGGTGACAGGCGAGGAAGCGTGGCGTCTGTACACGGTGCCGGCGAAGGGCGAGAAGGGCGCCGAGAGTTGGGGCAAGTATGTGGAATACGGCGGCGCGGCGACGTGGCTGAGCGGGACCTACGATCCGGAGTTGAACACCATTTATTGGACGACGGGGAATCCGTGGCCGGATTTCTATGGCGGGGACCGGCAGGGGGACAACCTCTATTCGGCATCGCTGCTGGCGATTGACGCGGATACAGGGAAGATGAAGTGGTACTTCCAGTTCACGCCGCACGATACGCATGATTGGGACGCGCAGGCGTGGCCGGTGCTGGTGGATTTGCCGGTGGAGGGGAAGGCTCGGAAGCTGGTGCTGCACGCCAACCGGAACGGATTTCTGTATGTGCTGGACCGTGTGACGGGCGAGTATCTACGCGCGACGAAGCTCATCGACAAACTGGATTGGGCGACAGGGATCGATGCCAAGGGGCGGCCGATTCCGGTGGCGGGGAAAGATCCGACGCCGAATGGGAACCGGGTTTGTCCGGGAGTGCGGGGGGCGACGAATTGGATGGCGCCGTCGTTTAATGCGGCGACGGGCCTATTCTATGTCATCACGCTGGAGCAGTGCGATGTGTTCACCAGTTCGGCGAAGGAGCCGGAGCCGAAGAAAAATTTTTCGGGAGGCGGGGCGAGTCCGAAGCCGACCGAAGTGGGCCAGTTCTTTCTGCGGGCCTTCGACCCCAAGACGGGCAAACGGGTGTGGGAGTACGCGATGACGGGACCGGCCGAGATGTGGGCGGGCACGGTGTCGACCGCGGGCGGGGTGGTGTTTTTCGGGGATGACGACGGACATCTGGTGGCAGTGGATGCGAAGAGCGGGAAGCATTTGTGGCATTACCAGATGGGGGAAGGGATTACGGCGTCGCCGATTACTTACTCAGTGGACGGGAAGCAGTTTGTGGCGATTGCGTCGGCGACGGCGATCTATGCGTTCGGGTTGTTTGAGCCGGTGCAGTGATGTGGTTCCGATAGCCGCTGCTAGGTGGTGCTGAACCAGAGAAACATCTTAAGGAAGCAGTAGGCGGTGACGATGAGGGTCAGGGCGGCGGTGGCGGACCAGAATTTTTCGAGCGTCGATCCGGGGCGTCCGGGTTCGCCCGCGAGGTAGGCGGCGAGGAATCCAGCGGCGAGTCCGCCGAGGTGGGCTGCGTTGTCGATGGCGAGTCCGGGGAGCAATCCGAAGAGCAGGCCGTAGATGGCCCAACGAATGTAGAGGCCGCGTATGGCCGAACCAAGCGCTGTGTTGTGGCGGACGCCGATGGCGATCATGGCGCCGATTAGTCCGAAGATACCGGCGGAAGCGCCGACACTGAGGGAGGAGCTCCAAAAAGTGCTGGCGAGGAATCCGAAGACGGTGGCGAGAAAGTAGAAGACGAGGAGACGAGCGGAGCCGTAGATTTCTTCCACCTGCGCTCCGAGATCCATGAGAGCCCAGGTGTTCATTGCGATGTGGAGCAAGCCGCCGTGGAGGAAGCCGGCGGTGACGAGGCGCCACCAGTGGCCGGCGAAGATGGCGGGTGACCATTTGGCGCCGAATTGAAACAGGACGGGGCCGCTTAATCCGAGGGCGCTCGATTCGTTGCCCTGGTTCATCCCGTAGACCACGGTAGCGGCAAAGAGCGCGCTATTGACGATGAGGATCATCATGGTGGTGAAGCGGGCGTGAGGGATAAGCCCACCGGCGACGTCGGCGGGGTTGCGTTGATCGACGGCGCGGGGACCCAGTTGCTGCTCGCAGTATGGGCATTGATTGGCACCATCCTCGACAAAAGCCCGGCAACTCGGGCACATTCGTTTTGCGCTCACTTACCTGATTCTACCTTGCGGAAGTTCTGTAGCCTTACCGATTGCCGGGCGGAGCAGATCCGACGTTGGGATTTGGACCGCGGGATGGGCCGCTGCCTTCCGAGACCCGTCGCCTGGCGCGCGGGAGCGTTTGGCCGGCGCTGGCAGCGGCGGATGGGGGCGCATCGATGGCGGCATCGGCGGGCACGGCCGGCGCGGATCCGCGGGTAATCATGTAGGGCTCTTCGCCGCGTGTGTCGTCGTTGAGGTAGACACGGCGGTAGCGCACTTCGGCTCCGGGATGCCGTTTGCGGGTCTGGGGCGAAAGAAATACCTGGAGGCGGCGTCCGGCGGTAGTGGCGGCGTCTTCCATGAGGTAGTGCAGCGAATAGCGCTGGCGTATGCGGCTGAGAGTGGTGTCGAGGGCGGAGGGTGCGTAAACGGAAGAGCTGTCGCCGCCGGATTCACGGGCGATCTCTTCGGTGCCCGCGCTGTTGGCCTGCCGGCCGGCGGGAGGATAGCCTCCTCCGCCGGGAAAGGGTCCGCCGCTGCCGGGAATGGGGAATGGCAGCGAGAGACCTCCGCGTCTGGGCATCTGGCCGGGCGAGCGGCGCGAGTTGCGGTAGGACATGGCATCGGGAGCAATGAGCGCGCTGAGTACGGTGCCCGCGCGGAGCAGCGCACGGCTCACGCCGTGGACATCGGAATGGAACTCGGTACGGTCGTCGGTGAGGATGACGATGGCGCGGCGCGCTTCCTTGCGGCCGTTCTTCGCCATGTAGCGCACGGATTCGTGCAGGGCCTGGGTGATATCGGTGCCACCGTCGAAGTGTTCCTGGTCGAGGAGGCGTTCGAATTCGCGCGGCACGGTGTTGCTCATGTTGCGGAACTGCATGCGGGTGCGCGAGCGGCGGTCGAAGACCATGATGGCCACGCGGTCCTGTCCGCCGAGGACGCGCAGGGCTTGCTGGGAGGCGTTGGCGAGGCTTTCCACGTGTGGGCGCATGCTGCCGCTGACATCGATGAGGAAGAGCAGATCGACGGGCATATCTTCGCTGGAGAAATTGCGGATCTGCTTCGGCTTTCCGTCTTCGAGAAGAACGAAGTTTTCGGCTTCGAGATTCGGCACGGCGCGACCTTCGCTGTCGAGGACCTGCACATCGATGCGAGCCAGGGCGACATCGCTGCGGAAGACCACTTCTTCTTGCGCGACGGCCGCCGAGGCCAGCATCCAGGGGAGAAAAAGGCAGAGTCTGAACATGCGCCTATGTAACTTCGGACGTGTCCGCATGGCCGTGCGTTTCGCCAGTTGATAACTACGGAGCAATGGGAGTACGATGGCCGGGATTGTTCGGACAAGGGAGGGCAGAAGATGAAGCGACGAGATTTCCTGCGTAATGCGAGTCTGATGGGGGCATTGCCGGCGGCGGTGGCCGCGCAATCGGCACGGCGTTCGGGCGGGGGATTGCAAGGGGGCTTGCAGCCGTTGAACGGCGGGAAAATCGGCAATACGGGCGCGATGAAGATCACGGACATCAAGACTTTTCTCATCGGCGCCGGAGGCCGCAACTGGCTTTATGTAAAAGTTCTGACGGACCAGGGGTTGTTCGGGATCGGCGAAGCGTATTCGGCGGGTCCGGATGAAGCGACGGTGAAGGTGATTGAGGATTTCAAGCTGTGGCTGGTGGGCCAGGATCCGCGGAATGTGCAGTACCTGTTCGACATCCTGTACAACACGACGCGATTTCCCGGGGGCATTATCACCAACTCGGCGATCAGCGGGATTGAACATGCGCTGTGGGATCTGGCGGGCAAGTCGGCGGGGTTGCCGGTGTGGGCGTTGCTGGGCGGGCGCGTGCGCAACAAGATCAGGACCTATCAAAGTATCGGCGGGGGGACGGCGCAGGAGGCGGGCGAGAGCGCAAAGAAGATGGTGGAGAAGTACGGCTACACGGCGCTGAAGATGGGCATTATGGCTCCGGGGGACATGCCGCAGAATCAGGCTCTGCGCCTGAGCACCGAACGGGTGCGGGCGGTGCGGGAAGCAGTGGGGCCGGATATCGACATCGGCGTGGACATTCACACGAAGTTCGTGGAAGTGGAGCGCGCCATGCGGTTGGCACAGGCGTTGGAGCCGTACCAGATCATGTGGCTGGAAGAGCCTATCCGTCCGGAGAATTTCGCGGCGATGAAGAAGCTCTCCGATCACGTGAAGGTGCCGCTGGCGAGCGGGGAATCGAATTACATGATTCACGAATTCCGGCCATTGATCGACCAGCAGGCGGTGGATTTCGTACAGCCGGATATTTGCTGCTGCGGCGGGGTGCTGACGATGAAGAAGATCGCGGCGATGGCGGAGGCGATGTATATTCGGGTGGCTCCGCACAACCCGATGAGTCCGCTGGCGACAGCGGTGAACGCGCACTTTGCGGCATCGACGCCGAACTTCCACATTCTGGAGTATCACGCTCCGGACACGAGCCCGTGGAAGGATGTGCTGAAGGAACCGCTGATGGTGCAGAAGGACGGCTACATCGAGATTCCGAACAAGCCGGGGTGGGGAGTGGAGTTGAACGAGGAAGCGTTCAAGAGCATGCCGCCGCAGCCGTGGCGAAGAGGGACGAACTTCCGCAAGGACGGTTCCGTGTACTTTCAGTGAGGGCGGGCGGCCGATAGCAGCGGAGCCAGCGGAGCCCATGTGTGTTGCCTGACCGCCGCAGCCCTTATATACTGCCCGAAGCAATTCGTAACGGCTGTCCTTTAGGGAGAAAGATCCATGTCCAGATTTTTGCCGATGCTGCGCGCCGCGATGGCGGTGCTGATTCTAACCGCGGTTGTCTATGGTCAGGGTGAACGCGCGACGGTCACGGGCGCTGTCACGGACGCGAGCGGGGCGATCGTCGTCGGGGCGCAAGTGGCCATCCGCAACACCGCGACGAACGTTGTTTCGCGCACGACGACGAATGCCGCCGGCATTTACTACATTTCCTCGCTCAACCCTGGCCCCTATGAATTACGCGTGGAGCAAACCGGCTTCCGGCCGGCGCTGGTGAGCGACATCCGGCTGTCCACTGGTTTGACCGCCACATTCGATTTATCGCTGGAAGTGGGCACGGTGGCGGAAGCCGTGGAAGTGCGGGCGAACGCGGTGCAACTGGAGGCGCAAACCACGGCGATCGGAAAATCGCTGCCGACATCGACTATCAACGGCTTGCCTCTGGTGGGCCGCAACGTGCTGCAACTGGTTTCGCTGTTGCCGGGCGTGACTCCCGTTGGCGGAGAAACCAACGGTGAGGCTACCAACGCGAAGATGAGCGGAGGCTTCGCGCGCGACAACGGCGTTCTTACGGACGGCGGCGAGAGCCGTGCTACGGTGAACTCGAAATCCGCGTTCACGATTCCGATGGAATCGGTGGCCGAATACCGCGTCGATACGGCGACGTACGGCGCCGAATTCGGACGGGCGGCGGGTGGCGTGGTGAATCTGGTGACCAAGGGCGGCTCGAACGAATTTCACGGATCGGCATACGAATACCTGCGTAACGATGTGTTCAACGCCAACAGTTGGACGAACAACCGCAATCGAGTGCAGCGCGGGATTCTGCGGCGGCATGAGTATGGCGGATCGGTGGGCGGCCCGATCGCGCGCAACCGTACGTTTTTCTTCGGCAACTTCGAGCGGCTGTGGCAAAGCGGCCCCATCCAATCGGTGGCGACGGTTCCGAGCGCGCTGCAACTGCGGGGAGATTTCAACGGAACACTGGATCCGCAGGGGCGCCAGATTCTGGTTTACGATCCATCCACAACGCGCGCCAATCCCAATGCCGCCGGGCAGTCCATTCGCGACGCCTTTCCCGCCAACCGCATCCCGACAAACCGCATCAACAATGTTTCAAACAATGTGCTGAAATACTGGCCCGCGG
>JAEUQG010000436.1 GCA_016789755.1 Bryobacterales bacterium | reverse complement strand
GAACACCGCGCCCACGAACGTTCCACGTCGAATCGGCATCTTACTGTTCTCCCCTCCTCACCGAGGCATTTTCTCAGCCGGCGGAATCTCCCCGTGGAACATCCGCGTAATCTCCCTTGCCAGCTTCAAATACCAATCGCCCGGCAAATCCATCCCATCGGCATCCAGCGTCAGCCAGTAGCCTTGTTCTGGAGCATCCCCGCGCTTTGCCGCGAGCTTGTACATTGCTGTCCCTTCATTTACTTCGTCGAACATGGCGATCTTCAGCATCCGCGCTCCCGCCACGCGCGCGTTGTAGGCTTGCCGCCATAGAAACTGCCCGCCCAGACGCGGGATCCTGTTGGGCGGATCTCCCTTCTTCAGATTCGCCCAGGAAAATCCAGGGAAGATCACGGGCATATACATCTTCCCGTTTTCGGCAACGCGTGCAATATCGGGCTCCAATACGTCTTTGCGCCACTCATCGACGGAGGCCAGATCGCGATACCGCCCCACCGTCCATGGTTGAATCACATCCATCCGCGCGTATGCCTCGGCCCACCCGGGATCCTTCTGAGCGTCTCTGCTGAGAGTCCTCCAGCGCGCCGGCGTGCCGCCCATGTAGGTCACACGCATCTTCTCGGGAGCTTCGGACTGGAACCAGCGTACAACCTGCTTGGCAGCCTCCGGTTCCCGCGGCGGGTGGCGCGCATCTTCCAGCCCTTGCCCCCACACCGAAACCACCGGCCTTCCGCCGTGATGCAGATACATCGGATGCGCGGTCACCTTCAATTCCTCGACAAGATACTTCCAGTCTTCCTGCAGGGCCTTCATGAACTGGTCCGGAGGCGACCCCGTCACGTCGTACTCGATGGCGAAAACCCGGCCATGCGCCCGCGCCGCCGCCATGATGTTCTTCAGCAGCACATCGCCGGAAGACCTCCGCCGCCCGATCGCCGTGACGAACCGCTGCGCCAGCACGCCGTCAAGGCCGTATTCCTTCATCCACCGGAAGTGCGCGTTAACAACCTTCGGATTCCACGCCGAATAGAAATACGCCTGCTTGCCTCCAATCGTGAAACCGGGCGCCGCGCAGAGGTCGTCCTTGGAGAACTCCCGCAGGTCCGGGTACATGTCGATGGTGAGCGTGTCCGGAGCGGGGGTGCCTCGAGCCCAGGATCTCCAGTTGTTTTCGGGGGCGCCATCCCCAGCGCAATTGAACCAACCCTGGTAGCCGAACAGCACCTTCCCGTCAAGGGTCTTTGCGTCGGCATCAGCCGCCGATCCCGGCGGGACCACGAACAGCATCGCGGCCAGCAGGCCGGCGCCAAGCAGCCGTCCGTCCCAACCATATCGCAGCTCTTTCCAATGCATGGTACGACCTCCCCAATCGACAATTCCAGGTTGCTTCCTCGGGATGCATCGCCGCCTGCATGAACATTCTCTCAGATCCGCGCTCATGGCAAGCAGGGCTGCCTCCTCTGCCACCAACCGAGGTGCGGTAAAATTCTCTTCCAATCAGGCTGCGCTTCCATCCGGGATGCCAAACCCGCGCACCTGAATTCCGCCTGTGCGATTGAGAAGAGACTCACCCGATGACCGAATTCGATACCATCCACGTCGCCCCCGCCGCCCGCGCCGGGCTCAGCTTTCATTACGCCAAACCGCGCAATTGGCGTGTGCTGGAGATACCCAAGGAAGAGCCGCGGTTCGATAACCCCGAGCACATGATGGCCCTGCACGTTTGTATGGCGCCCTATGGAGCGTTGGTGTTCTCGGTGGCCGCTCGGCCGGCGTACGCAGACGGCGCCGTTTCGCAGTGGATGACTTGGTTGTGCGGCAAGCAAGGAATAGCCATCGATGAGCCGCGCCGCGTTACGTTCGGCGCAGCGGAGGCGATGGAGTGCATGGGGCGTCAGGAATCTGAGGCCGGACCGATGCGCATGCGTATCCTGTTTCTAGAGGACGGGCAGCGCTTATTCACCGTCACATGCATGGCGCCGGAAGAGATTTGGACCGGATCGGAAGGGCTCTTCGCAAGCATGGTGGCGTCGCTCCAACTCGATGCGGTGCATGGGCCGTCGGCGGCTTTGGAACCGGCGGCCGGTCGCGAACCGGCGGGCGCGCGCGCCTGCGACGTGGCTCTCGCCGCGGATGCGGGCTCGCTGGACTTTGAACATCCGCTGAACCTGCGGTTGCGCAAGAACGGCTTGGGGCTGACGCCACGGGTGCTGTCGGTAAACCTGGAAGAGAAGCATGCCGTGGTCGCTGGCGCTGCGGTGGAAGGAGTCTTCCAGGTGCCGCTCGGCTGGCATGTGATCGATGACGGACGAAGGACCCTGGTGTTCGATGCCGGAGGCCGGATTCAGGTCAATCTCGACTTGCGCGGACTACCAGCGGAAGGGCTTCACGGGTTGATGGAAGCCATCGAGCGGGAGCATGAAGAACAGCAGCCCGGCATCGCTCATGTACATTTTCACGCCGCAGGTTTCGAAGGTTTGGCGTTTCGAGGTCTGAGGGTTGGCGAGGAGTCGCTGGAGCAGGCGTTTCTCCTGCGAAACGCCCATCGTGAGGAGGTGGCGTTAGTCGCTCGCGTAACCGCAAAGGAATCGGACATGACGCTGGCGATGAGCCTGGCGGAAGTGATGCTGCTTTCCTTAGGCGGTGGGAAGGATTGACGGCGAGCGCGCGCCGGCTTGGTGCGTGGTTGCGTTGCGGTAACCCTTGAACGCTATCATCAGGGTTGGATTTGCAACCAGGGGGTAAACCGATGTTCCATTTATCCGTCCGTTGTGCGCTTAGGTTTTGGCTGCCATTTCTGCTCCTCTCATGGACTACCTGCATGGGGCAAGCTCCCATCGGCGGAATTGCCGGAACGGTAACCGACCCTTCCGGGGCTGCTGTGGACAATGCCACCGTTACAATCACTAACAAAGCGACCGGATTGAAGCGTGAGACAATCTCAGATACGTTGGGAGCCTACAGCGCTCCGGCGCTTCCGGCCGGCGATTACGAGATCCGCGCACAGAAAACCGGGTTCCAGCAACTGGTGCGGGAAGCGACCGTGTTGACGGGTTCTACTGCCACGGTGGATCTGGCTCTCACCGTGGGCGCAGTAAGTGAAGTGATCACTGTTTCGGGAACGGCATCGCCTATCAGCTACGACAGCCACAAAGTGGACGGCGTCATCCAGCGCGATCAAATCGAGAACCTGCCGTTGAACGGGCGCAGTTTCCTCCAACTGGCGTTTCTCGAACCCGGAGTTGGAGTCGGCACGCAATCGTTGGCTCAGTACAACGCGCAATTCGGAGTTTCCGTCCTCGGGGGCTCGCAGTCGATGACGGCGATCACCGTCGACGGAGGGAACGTCCGCAATGCCATTAACGGTGGAACGGCCCAGAATTTCTCGCAGGAGGTGGTGGAGGAATTCCAGATCTCATCGGTGAACTTCGATCTTTCCACCGGCATTGCCGCGGGCGGGTCGGTGAACATCGTCAGCCGGTCCGGCGGCAACCAGTTGCACGGCAGTGGCTACTATTTCTTCCGCGACAACAACCTGTCGGCGTATCCGGCATTGCGCCGGAACGCATTTGCACCGGATCCGTTCTTTGCGCGACGCCAGTCGGGGTTCTGGCTATCCGGCCCCATTAAGAAGAACAAGCTTTTCTTCTTCTTCAATCTGGAAAACAACAACCAGGACTCGGTAGTCACGGTGCAGCCGGCATCCACGTTTTTTGCCAATTTTGCGGGCAACTATTCAAGTCCGTACGACGGCCTGCAACCGAGCGTGAAGTTCGATTACCGCATTAACGACCGGCACAATCTGTTCCTGCGCTACAGCCATGACGGCAACAAGAGTTTCGGCCCGCGGGGTGGAGCCAATCTGCCTTCCAATTGGCTGGTGAACCGGAATTGGGCGGACCAGAGCATTCTTGGACTGACATCGACGTTCGGCGGATCTCTGGTGAGCGACTTCCGCTTTGCCTATCACTATTGGAACAACCGTAATCTGTTTCCTACTGAGCAGGAGTGCGCCGGGTGCATCGGACTGGGCTTCCCATCGGTCTCCATTCAGGGCTCCGGTGTGACGCTGGGAAATACCACCAATGCCCCGCAAGGACGCGACATCCGGCGGTTCAACTTAGTAGAAAACCTCACCTGGCAGCGGGGAAGCCATCGCGTTCGGCTGGGAGGCACGTTCGAAAATGCGCCGTTCACCGGATTTTGGGCCTTCGGAGAACCGGCAGCGGTGAACGTGTTCGGCCCGGATCTGCTGATCGCCAACAGGATCCCCGTTGCTCTATGGCAACTGCCTTCTCAGTTCACCTCGAACGCCGACTTGTTGAAACTACCCATGCAGGCTTTCGCCTTCGGCATCGGCGATCCTTCGCAGCCTCCGCCCTTCCGTGCCGAGAACGCAAGGAACAACCGTCGTTACCATCTCTACGCGCAGGATTCCTGGCGCGTTCACCCGCACTTCACTCTCAACTACGGACTTTCCTGGCAGTTTGAATCCACACTGGCGAATCATGACTTGGATAAGCCTGCGCTGCTGCGTCCAGTGATGGATTCGCTCGAACCGACGAAAAAGGATTGGAATAACTTCTCGCCTTCCATCGGTTTCGCCTGGAACGTATCGAAGGACAGCAAGACCGTGGTGCGCGGCGGATTCGGAATGTACTACGACACGCGCGAACTTTCTCAACGCCTCGTGGAGCGCGCTGCGATCGGTCCTGTAGGCAACGGACGCCAGCAGATTACCAGCGCTTCCATCCCCAATCCGTTACCTGCGATCGCGAGTCCTGCCCCCGGTGTCCTGCCTGCCGTTCCCACGGGCGCGCCCCTGTTCTTCACGCTCCCGACTGGGTTCACCTTGGGCAGTTTTCTGCAGATTCTCCCTCAATTGAAAGCCTCCACCGAGGCGACGCTTGCCAATCCGAATCCCAATGACCTCAGCGTGCGCAATATCAACATCACCAAGCAAGGCACCGATCTGTTCCAGAACAGCTATCCCGCCTCCTACGCGCGCCACATGTCGCTGGGCATGCAACGCGAGTTGAGATCGAAATTGGTGCTGACGGCGGATTTCGTTTACCGCCATTTCTACCGCCAGGAAGTGGGGGTCATCGATTACAACCGCTTCAATCGCATCGGAGGCCCGGTCATTCCAAGGTGCACCGCGGCGCAGGCCTCGAATCCGGCCGTCGCCTGCTCGAATGGACCGATTGAGTTCCGCGCGCCAATCGGACGCACCGACTACAAGGCTATGCTGTTGAAGCTGGACAAACGCTTCGCGCAGCGCTACCAGTTCACCGTGTCCTATGCGCTGCAGAGACAGTACGGGCTGAACGGAATCAATAACCTCGACAAGTGGTTTGAAGGATGGGGCCCGCAAGGCGGCCGGCATAATCTCAACTTCTCTGGCATTGTGGAACTGCCCTTGCGCTTCCAGGTTTCCTTTATCAGTTCCATGGGCTCGCGAGGGCCATACCGGCCATCGGTGAGCGGTGTGGATCTGGATGGCGATGGTCTGGACGCCGCTTTTCTGCCCGGATGGGGAGTGCCCGACCGCAAGCCCACTCGGGAAAAGCTAGAGGCTGCCGTTGCTGCCTGGAACAGTCAGTATCCCGATCTGCCGAACGGTCAGCGCCCACGCACGCCGCGCAACCAAGTCATCCCGAGGCTTACTCTGCCGGCGGACTATTCGTTCGGCGAGAACTTCTTCTCGCAAGATCTCCGTTTGACCAAGATCTTTCAGTTCCGCGAGCGGTACCGTTTGAATGTGTTCGGTGAAGGCTTCAACATCTTCAACATCGCAAATCTGGGGGGAATCGGTTCCTCCGTGAACTCGGCCGGATTCGGTGTACCCACCTCGCGTGCGGGACAGGTGTTCGGTTCCGGCGGGCCGAGGGCGTTCCAACTGGGCGCCAGATTTTCGTTCTAAAACTGTGGACTGAGAGGGCGACTCAATGAAGGGACGTTTCCGTCGAGCGATTTGGACTACCGGTATTGCCGTGGCGGCAGTGCTGGCCGTTGCTGCCATCTTGGCCGCCGGGATCTGGCTCTACCTGCACCCGTCCATGGAGCGCACCGACGGAATCGTCTACGGCAATCGGAACGGGACATCCCTCACGTTGGATGTCCTGCAACCTCGCGAAGGGAACAGAAACGGACTCGGGATCGCCTTGATGGTGAGCGGAGGCTGGCGATCCAAACGGGCTGGTGAGACGCCTGCATGGTTGGCGGCGCCACTGCTTCGCGCGGGGTATACGATCTTTGCCATTTGCCACGTTTCGCAGCCGCGATCGACCGTTATGGAAATCATCGAAGACATGCATCGCGGCGTCCGCTACGTCCGTCACCATGCCAGGCGATACGGAATCGATCCGCAACGAATCGGCATCACCGGCGGCAGCGCCGGTGGTCACCTCAGTCTGATGCTTGCAACGCGCGGAGGACCGGGCGACACGAATGCGGCCGACCCGGTTGACCGCGAGTCCAGCGCCGTGCAGGCGGTGGCGATCTTCTACCCAGTGACGGATCTCCTTAATCTCGGCCCATCCACGGAGAACCTTGGCGATGGTGGGCCGCCGAAAAGCTTCGTGAAAGCCTTCGGTCCCAATTCAAAGGATCTCGCGGTATGGAAAAAGATCGGCTACGAAAGTTCTCCCATCTACTTCATCCATCCGCGCATGGCGCCGACACTGATCTATCACGGCGACGCCGACACCTTGGTCCCGTTGGAGCAATCGCAGCGGTTTCAAAAAGAGGCTCATAAAGCGGGTCTCACTGTGGACCTGGCGGTGCATGGCGGCGGCGGACACGGATGGCCTTCCATGATCCTCGATGAACGGCACTTCGTACGCTGGTTCGACGAGCATCTGAAGAAGCAGTAGTCCTGACAAGGAGCCGGAAACGGAGGGAAAGCCATTGCACCTCCGGCTTCATTTACAATTGAGCAGGACCGAATCCTCATGCCCAAATCTACCGTTCAAAACATGTATGGCCGCCCCTTCGAAATCCTCGAAGGCGACGATCTGCAATCCCTCTGCGAGTCCGCCATCCAGCAAGGCGGCGGAGCCTTGGCTACCAACACAGCTATGATGTGCCGGCCGTTCTGCGCATCCGGAGCCGGCAATCCGATCATCTCCGCACACCGCTCACCCATCCCCGGTTTTGAGTGGGACGAAGTTTGGTTCGGATTCGAGGACTTCACGTCGGAAGAGGATTTCCTGAGGGGGCACGGCTATTTCGGCTCCGGACGCTGCTACATCGTTGTCCGGACCGAAGGCCGCAAGAAACTGGTTGCGCTCAAGGATTTCATCGCCAACTGCCCCGATGCAATGCTAGGCCCTGCTTTGAAATCGCTTGGCCATGGCATGTTCCGCTATTCGAAGTTTTTCATCAACAAGAACCGGCTCCCTCACCATACGCACGATGTCAAAGAGGAGGCCTACTGGATTGAGCCGACCATGATCGTCGACTACGATCTCTTCGACGAGCAGTGTTTCATGACCCTCGGCCTGCATGAGAACTTCGGGCCGCAGGAGTTGCGGCAACACTTGACCGCGGCCGGTTGGGAAGACCCAATGATGGTTCTCAAGCGCCATGCCCGTTGGGTGTACATGCGTCCCGGCAATGCAATGATCATGAAGACCCAAAATCTCCACGGCCCAGCAGCCTTTCTGCCACACTACGAGCCGCAGTTTTTGGATGACGGGTATCGGATGTATGAGCCGATGCCGAAGATCCCGCGCAGCTTGCTGGTAGGACGCGAGATTCCCGAACGGCTGCGCGTGGCCGATGTGGCTGCGGACGCGGCCGGCGATCGCGAGGAACTGCTCGATTACCTGGTTTCGGATGAAGCTCTCGATTGGAAGAACATCCACGATCCGCTGTATGCCGAGAAGCATTCCTGCGCCCCGATAATCGACACCAATACCTGCGATGGCGAAGACGTGACCGACCATTGGGTCATCTATGGCGCATTCGGACGGGAGAATAATCATCAGGTGCTGGCCTCGAAACGGCTGGTGATACAGCCCGGAGCGGAATACCGAATGCAAGACCCGGTCGGCAGCGACATGATTTGCACGGCCGGTGTGGGCACGGTGGGTTCCCACATCGCCGCGGCTCCACGCGCCTTGAAGCCAGGCGATCTGGGCAACTGGTGTTTCATCGTTCCAGCCCAAACCGCAAATGAGGTTGTGATTCGCAACACCGGCGATTGCGAGATGGTGCTGCTTCGAACCTTCGGCCCCGATCACCCTCATATGCCCGTGCTTGCTTGGCAGGATCGAACCTCATTGCGTCCCAAGCCCTTTCGTTCGCGCTAGCGTTCCGGCCGGGGGCGCGCCAACGCGCAGATTACCGTCGTAAGTCGGAGAAGTTGTTTCCGTCAGCGTCCTTGTCGCTTCAATCAATGTCGTCGAAGAGCAATGCCCGCCTGGAGGTCGGGGTTCGCAACGACATTTGTGCCGCTCCAATGGACGCCTCGTTCGAGACACCACTCTCTTACCCACCGACTTAGTAGCCGTTATTCGAGCCGGAACGTGAAATTTCTTCTCGTTACGGGTTCAGGCCGCGACTTTGAGACCAACCGCTCACAGCAGTGCGTCCGGCAGGAGACCTCCGGCCTCTCGTTGCAGTTGCGTCGCGCGGCTGTGTCTATTCCGGCAAATATCGCCGAGGGATTCCGTCGTCGTGTCAAGGCGGATAATGCTCGGTATTTGCACATAGCAGAAGGGGCTGTTGAAGGATGCAGGTATTTCCGGTGGGCGACGGCCTCGACCGTCGTGTGGTCGCAGTTCCACTGTTGCCGGTCCTGGGTATCCGGCCCCACAATCACTTCTTTACGGGAAGAACGCCCGGACCAGAAACGTCATCAACTGGATGCGTGTCAGCGGCTGGTCTGGACCGAACGTGCCCAACTGCGTGGGTGTGGACAGCGATGTGCCGTTCGTGATCCGCAGTTCCCGCAGTTTCTGAACAAAGGTGAAGAACGGATGGGACGGAGGCACGTCTACAAAATACGGCTCGCAGCCGGCGAACAATCCGAACTGATCTCCGACCTGCGTCACCTGCGTTCCCGTTGGCTGGCAGATCGCTGTGGTCGCCGCACCCGAAGTCACCGTGGGGAAAACCTGATTCATCTTCGCGCGGATGACAAACACGGCCATCTCGCCGCGCGTCAGTGTGTTCTCCGGACAGAATCGCCGCTGCGCGTCGGTCACCGCCTGGCATCCTTTGGTGTAGCTGCGGCGGTACATCAGCTCGATATAGCGCCATCGGGATGAGGCCCCGGTGGTATCGGTCACCACGCCACTGGATCCCGGGCAAAGCACATCCGCAAAACTACAGTAGATGCCACCGGTGGCGTTGAGATAATTGGTAATCGCTGTCTCATCCATCTGCGACCGCACAAGCCATGTCGCGATATCTTTGCGCTGCGCCGCCTCGTTAGGACGGAACAGCGTTTCCGTCCGCCCTGCCGGATCGATCCCCGTCTGCCGGGCTATTTGCACAAACGAAAACTGCGGGTCGGTTGCGGGGACATCGGCATACGTGGAGATCAGGTTGTTGTACGGATCGCGAATGGCTACGGTGAGCGGATAGAACGCCACGTAGGTTCCCCACTGACCAAAGCCCGGAATGGACGCAAGACGCCCCTTCGAGTAGGCGCCATAGGCCCACAGCCCGAGGTTGTTCACGTCGGTGGACGCTCCACCGCGGATGGGGAACGGCACCACATTCTGCGGATTACTTCCGGGCTGCGGCGGAATTCCGAAATCGGCATAGGAGTATCCGCCACTTACCGGATTGCGATACAACAGCGCGGTGTCGTAGGCGTCCTCTCCGCAACGCATGTCGAACAGACCGGGATAGGCGAGGTTGGCGTCCGTCGAGTTCACGCTGGGTGAAAGCCCCTTACAAGCTATCAGCGACTGCCCGCTGACGTTGCCGTACTCGAATGTCCGCGGGTCCGATTGAGCTAGTGGAGGATACGTCGTGCCCACCAAGAGCTTCTCCAGATACGGCAGCACGTTGATCGGGGAGATGGCGCCATACTGGACCACGTTCGCGGGTACGTCGAACATCGGCGCATAGAACAGGCCGTTGCCCCAGGATGCGTTGAAGATCACACTGGCGGCGCCGCTGGCCGTCAGCCGCTGCACGATATCGTAGGAAACCGTGCTGCTGGGGGATGCGCCGTTCACCAGCGAGAATCCACCGCGATACAGCACGCGCGCATCGTAGAGATGGCCTTCACGCGAAATGGCGCGGTGCGGGCGGTCGTCGCCGACATAGAGTTCGGGCGTTGCCGTGGAGCCTGCCTGAGACAACTTTGCCAGTTGCGGTACTGTGCCTGGATTGCGGAAGGCAGGCACGGTAACCGTTGGTGTGCCGGGAAACATCCACGGAATGCCCCCCAGGATAAGCGGCGTGTTTACGGGAGCGAGCGGAACCGGAGAAGTCCCCGCCAGTGTTCCCTGGGACGTACGGCTGGACACGATGGTGCGCAGATAAAGGTAGATCTGATTCGTCGAACCGGTGCGTGGCGCCGGCACTGCGCCAATCAATGAGGTGAAGCTTTGTCCAAACGTCTGTGGGCCGGTGACCTGATTCCAGCCAAGTCCGGCATTGCCGCTGAAGGATGCCAGCGAACGCCCACGAAGGTGCGTCGGCTCCCATTCGATACTTGGTGACCCACCGGCTCCGGCATCGATCGTGAAGGGCGCTTGCTGCGTGTCCCACAGATCGTAGAAGTCGCCCTGCAGTTGGGTGAGCAAATTGGTCTGCGCCCCGCCGGGACACAGCGATCCATCGGTGGGACAAGGCGGCGCCGCTGTTGCCGAGACACTGGTCTTTCCCGTGTAGAGGGCCGCCTTCTTGAAAAGCCGCACCCGGCTGCCAACCCAGGCCGGCGTGGCTGCCGAGCGGTTCGCCAAGGGGACATTGTCATTGATTACAGAGGAAATCACGACAATATCATCATTATCGATTCCCATCCGCGCCGAAGTGGGCAGGTAACAGAGCACGCCGGCCTGTCCCGTTGCCGATGCCCGGCAATCAATGGTAGGCGGAACAGGACCGTCAGGCCCCTGCCGCCGCACGTCTGTAATGTCATTGATATTGCCATAGGGGCAGCCCGCCGCGCTGTCACAAATCCCTCCCGGACTGTAATAAATGATCCAGTTCCCGTTTACGCCTCCGCTATTCGGCGAGCTTTGGCTCGGCCCAGGCGGTTGTGGCGTGGTGAAGAACTCGCTGTTGCCCGCGCCTCCGGGCACGGCCGGAGTCGTGTTCGGCACACAAGCGCTGTTGAACCCTCCTCCCGCCCCCTGGCAGCCCGTCGCCCAGCGGGAAACGATTAGCACCCAGTTGGCGTGCCTGGCGCCACTCCCCCCTCCGTTATCGAACACGGTGAACAGCACCAGAAACCGGCCTTGCATCTGGTCGTATCGAACACTGGCGTTATCGAGAACGCAAGTCGCGTTGGTACGGGGTTGCGTCGGACACATGCTGTTGATCGCCGCCTCGCCTATCCACACGTCGAGAAAGATCCTCGATGATGGAGGCAGGCGGTATGTCCCCGCCGGCGAATACGCCACTGCAGCGGTACCCATGCTGTTGCCGTAGCGCGGGGCATTTGGATTGGGATAACGCGCGATGGTACGGTTCACGACTGTGAGAAGGTCATCTGGTCCGGCCGCGATGTCCGGATTGGGAGGCGCGGCGACAAAGGGCTCAAAGGAAAAGTAGTCCGTGCTGGCAATCCCTTCCCACTCCCTCCCCAATTGCGAATCGCAGGCACTGCTCCCAATCGCTGGCCCGCCCGTTTGCCCGCACTGCGGATCAATCAGGCCGGGACGGCGCGGCGAGGAACGAGGGGAATACTCCACCGGCCCGGAAGCGCCCACACCCGAGATTTGAGGCGTAGCTCGAGGCTGTGCCCGCGCCGCACAGACGAGCAGAAGGAACATCGCAAGAACACCCATCCCGGACCAGACAGTGCGGCTGTTCATTACTTATATGCCTCCTGTTTTCCCAGAATCGAATGAGGATTGTATCATGAAACTCCGAGCTCGAAGCCTATGCGATGGAAAAAACCAATATTCATCCCATTTCGATTGACAGGGATCGGCAGTGACCATATAATTGGTCACACTGGAGAGGGTAGTGGGTTTCCGTTCCCCGCTCCGCGACGGATTCATCAGCTTCCGGCACACTGCCGGGGCGAGGTGGCGTGAGGCTGAGCAAGGGCTCCACACACTGTG
>JAEUQG010000404.1 GCA_016789755.1 Bryobacterales bacterium | reverse complement strand
GGACGGTCCATGAGTACATACAGGAATGCTGTCTTCCTGTGCGCCGCCGTCTGGGTTGCTGCCGCGGCTGCGGACAAGGCTGCCTCGGCTGCGGACAAGAAAGATGCGAAGGAACCGCAATCGAACCAGGCCCCTGCCCGTGTGTCCATCGAACCTCGGGCAAAACCCGGCACGACGGACCCCACGGCCTCCCGAGGGCCTTCCAACATCCGCGTCGACAGCACGTTGGTCCTCATCAACGTTACTGTCACCGACCCGATGAACCGCTTCGTCACCGGCCTCGACAAGGATTTCTTCCGCCTCTGGGAAGATAACAATGAGCAAAGCATCGCCCAGTTCTCCAGCGAAGACGCACCCCTCTCCGTCGGTCTCGTCTTCGATGCCTCCGGTTCCATGGGCAGCAAGCTCCACAAGTCCCGTCAGGCCGCCGCGCAGTTCTTCAAAACCGCCAACCCCGAAGACGAGTTCTTCCTCGTTCAATTCAACGACCGCGCCGAATTGATGGTCCCCTTCACCCATAACACCGAAGAGGTCCAGAACCGCTTGACCTTCACCGAGGCCAAAGGCCGCACCGCCTTGCTCGATGCCGTCCACCTTGCCATCAATCATATGAAGAAAGGCAAGAACCCCCGCAAGGCCATCCTCATCCTCTCCGATGGCGGCGATAACTCCAGCCGCTACACCGAAAGCGAAATTCGTAACATCGTGCGCGAGGCAGACGTCCAGATCTATGCCATGGGAATTTTTGAACCCGCCGGAGGTCGTGGCCGCACCGCCGAAGAACTCTCCGGCCCAGGCCTCCTCACCGAAATCGCCGAACAGACCGGTGGCCGTCACTTCCCCGTCGAAAACATCAACGAACTCCCCGACGTCGCCGCCAAAATCGGAGTCGAACTCCGCAACCAATACGTCCTGGGCTATGCCCCCACCAATCTTACCCGCGACGGAAAATACCGCCGCGTCAAAGTCAAAGTGAATCAACCGCGTGGATTCCCCACGCTACGCGCCTTCTGGCGCCTGGGATACTATGCCCCTACTCAGTAAGCTCGTGGCCGCAGCCGCCATGGCCGGAGCCCTGTTCGCGCAAGAAGCTCCCACCTTTACCTCGGACACTCGCCTGGTCGTGCTGCACGCGAGCGTGATCGACAAGAACGGAACCCTTCTTACGAAGCTCCCCAAAGAGGCGTTCAAGGTCTACGAGAACAACGTCGAACAGCAGATCCGCCAGTTCCTCCGCGAAGATGTCGCCGTCTCCATGGGCCTCGTCATCGACAACAGCGGCAGCATGCGCGACAAACGCCAGAAAGTCGAAGCAGCCGCCCTCACACTCGTCAAATCCTCCAATCGCAACGACGAGGTCTTCGTCGTCAACTTCAATGACGACGCTTTCCTCGATGTCCCCTTCACCAACGACGTGAAGAAAATGGAAGAGGGCCTCACCCGCATCGACGCCCGCGGCGGAACCGCCATGCGCGACGCCCTCAGCATGTCCCTCGATGAAGTCCGCGATAAAGGCAAGCGCTACAAGAAGGTCCTCCTCGTAGTCACCGACGGCAACGACAACACCAGCGTCATCACTCTCGAAAAGCTGCTCGAAAAAGCTCACCGCGCCGAGGTCCTCATCTACGCCATCGGCCTCCTCAACGAAGAGGAACGCCGCGAAGCTGCCAAAGCCAAGCGCGCCCTGACCGCCTTGGCCAACGCCTCCGGCGGCATCGCCTTCTTCCCCAAGGAGCTCGCCGAAGTCGAGAAAATCGCCCTCGCCGTCGCCAACGAAATCCGCAACCAGTTCATGATCTCCTATTCCCCCACCAATGCCGCCAACGACGGCACCTTCCGCCAGATCAAGGTCTTGGTGAACACCGCCGGAAAACCCACCGTCCGCACCCGCACTGGCTATTACGCTACGCCGCCCCCCAAGCCCGGCGCCAAGCTCTCTCAATCTCTGCGGTGATCGAATACCTCTGGAAAACCTCGCGCGGTTACCGGCTCCGGCCGTGGCGCAGCCCCTATCTCCGCTGGCGCATGGAAACCTATTGGGGACTCCACGCCGACACCATCTCCGCATCCCAGTTCTGGCGCTTCCTCTGGGACCACCGCAAAGAAATGCTCCGCTTCCTTGAATGGGCGGAGCGCATGGACGGCGCCGCGCGAAAATCGTAACGGCAGCCGCACCCCAACTGTCTCCATTGCTGGAGGTGCTTGACGAATGCTGCATTACTCGCTTCTGTTCCTGCTGGTCGCGCTCGTGGCCGCCTTCCTCGGTTTCTCCGGCATTGCCGGCGTCGCCGCGGGCATCGCCAAAATTCTCTTCTTCGTCTTCCTCGTCGTGTTCCTCGTTTCGCTGCTGCTCGGCCGCAAAACTATCGTCTGAGCCTGCGCCGCCGCACATGGCAACCACCGTCGCGCATACAGTAACATCAACAGCAACGCATGTTCACGCGACGCTTGTTCCTCGCAACCGGACTTGCTCCGGCCATTGTGCGCTCTCAGCCGCGCATCCTGGATGTCCGTAGAATCTGGAATCAGGCCCCGCACAACGCCTTCACCGATCTCGTGCGCTTCCGCCGGCGCTGGTTCTGCGCCTTCCGCGAAGGCCAGGGCCACGCCTCCCCCGATGGCCGCATGCGCATCCTCACCTCGCAAAACGCCCGCGACTGGACTTCCGCCTCGCTGGTCCAGTCCGCCCGCGGCGATCTTCGCGACGCCAAGCTCTGCGTCACTCCCGCTGGCCAACTCATGCTATCGGGCGCGGCCGCCCTCACCCCTTCCACCCCGCATCGCCACCATTCCCTCGCCTGGTTCTCCAACGACGGCGTCCATTGGAGCGAGCCTCACCCCATCGGCGATCCCGATTTCTGGCTTTGGCGCGTCACCTGGCACGGCAACGCCGCCTACTCCTCCGCCTACTCCACCCAAGTCAATCGCAATCTCAGAACCTTCCGCCTCTACCGCAGCGAAGACGGACGCAAGTTCCACACCCTCGTCGAGAACCTCGGCATCCCCAACTCCCCCGGCGAATCCACCATCCGCTTCGCCCCCAACGGAGACGCCGTCTGCCTCCTCCGCCGCGATCCCTACACCGGCCAGCCGCCCATCCCCGCCTCCGCCGCCACCGCCCTCATCGGACGCGCTCAGCCGCCTTACACCAAATGGACTTGGCAAGACACCGGCACGCGCGTCGGTGGCCCCAACTTCATTCAACTCCCTGACGGCCGCCACATCGCCGCCCTTCGCCTCCACGACAACAAAGTCCGCACCGCCCTCTGCTGGCTCGACGTGGACCGCGCCCGCATCGAAGAGTTCGCCACTCTGCCTTCCAGCGGCGACAGCAGCTATGCCGGCCTGGTTCTCCAAGGAGGCACGCTGCATGTCAGCTACTACTCCACGCACGAGGACAAAACCTCCATCTACCTCGCCCAGGTGAAACTCTAAGCCATGACCCGCCGCATGTTCTTCGGCACTTCCGCCGCCGCGTCCCTCGCCGCCCAACCGGCAAAGAAACCGAACGTGGTCCTCGTACTCATGGACAACCTCGGATGGGGAGAACTCGGCGTCTATGGCGGCGGCATCCTTCGCGGCGCGCCCACCCCGCGCATCGACAAACTCGCCTCCGAAGGCATGCGCCTGCTTAACTTCAACGTCGAAGCACAGTGCGTCCCCAGCCGCGCCTCGCTCCTCACCGGACGCTACGCCGTGCGCACCGGCAACGGCTCCGTCCCCCTCGACAGCCCCATCTACGGCCTCCTCAAGTGGGAATACACCCTCGCCGAAATGTTCCTCGACGCCGGTTACTCCACCGCCATGTACGGCAAATGGCACCTCGGTCAAACCAGCGGACGCTTCCCCACCGACCACGGCTTCCAGGAATGGTACGGCATCCCCAACTCCTCAAACGATGCCTTCTGGCCCACCAATCCTCGCTTCCGCGAAGGCGCCCACCCCTTCGTCAAATACTCCCACGTCATGGAGTCCCGCCAAGGCGAAGAACCGCGCAACGCCAAGGTCTACGATCTCAAAGCCCGCGCCGCCATCGATGGCGAAATCACAGATCGCGCCATCGCCTATCTCCGCAAAAACGCCAAAAGCGCCAAGCCCTTCTTCCTCTTCCTCCCCTACACTCAACCCCACATGCCGATTCTCGCCGCCCCCGAATTCGCCGGCAAAACGCGCAACGGCGAGTTCGCCGACATCCTCGCCCAGATGGATGCCTACACCGGCCGCCTGCTCGACGAAATCGACCGCCTCAACCTTCGCGACAACACCATCTTCATCTTCACCTCCGATAACGGCGGCGAAGCCACCGCCCCCTACCACGGCTTCAACGGCCCCTGGCGCGGCACCTACTTCACCGCATGGGAGGGTTCGCTCCGCGCACCGTTCCTCATCCGCTGGCCCGGCAAAGTGCCCGCCGGAGCCGTGAGCAATGAGATCGTCCACGAAATGGACCTCTTCCCCACTTTCGCCCGCCTCGCCTCCGGCAAAGTCCCCACCGGTCGCGCCTTCGACGGCATCGATCAACTCGACTTCTTCCTCGGCAAGCAGCAGCAGTCCAACCGCGAATCCCTCGTCATCTACCTCGCCAACGAAATCTGCGGCGTGAAGTGGCGCAACTGGAAAATGATCACCCGCCAGGTCGACCGCGGCTTCGGCGAACCCATCAAGCAATACAGCTTCCCCCTCTGGTACGACCTCCACACCGACCCCAAGGAAGAAAATCCGCTCGACCCGCGCTTCGTCGAAAACCTCTGGGTCCGCTGGCCCGCCGGACAAGTCCTCGTCGATCATCAGGCCACCCTCAAGAAAGAGCCGCCCATCCGCCCCGGCACTCCCGATCCGTAACGCCACTATAATGCGGAGAGCATGTGCCGTAGTATCAAAGTGCTTCGCAAGCTCGATCCGCCCGCCACCGAACAGGATGTCTCCGCCGCCGCCTTGCAGTTCGTGCGTAAAGTAAGCGGCTTCCGCGCTCCCTCCAAGGCCAATCGGCAAGCCTTCGACAACGCCGTCGCCGAAATCGCCGGAATCACCCGCAGACTGCTCGAAACCCTCGAAGCGAGAAAAGCATGACCGCCCTCCTCTCGCTGCTGGCGCTCGCTCTCAACGCGGAAACGCACGTCTACAAGCAGGCCCGCGGCCTCCCCATCGAAGCCGATCTCCACCGCGCCCCCTCCCAAGGCCCACACCCCGTGCTCCTCTGGATTCACGGCGGAGCCCTCATCATGGGCTCGCGCCGTAACCTGGAAGAAGGCCGCAAGCCGCACCTCGACCGCTATCTGTCCGAAGGCTGGACCGTCGTCTCCATCGACTACCGCCTCGCCCCCGAAACCCGTCTCCCGGAAATCTGGAAAGACGTGCGCGATGCCTATGCCTGGATTCGCACCCAAGGCCCAAAGCTCTTCGCCGCCGACCCATCCCGCATCGCCATCGTCGGCGGCTCCGCTGGCGGCTACCTCTCCTTGCTCGCCGCCGCAAAACTCCAGCCCAAGCCCAAAGCTGTCGTCAGCTTCTACGGCTATGGCGATATCGCCGGCGATTGGTACGCCAAGCCCGATGCCTTCTATCGCCGTCAACCCGAGGTCGCCAAAGAACAAGCCTGGGCCAGCGTCGGCACACAGCCCATCGCGGATCCGCCGGCCCCCAATCAGCGCGGCCGCTTCTATCTCTTCACCCGCCAGCAAGGCACATGGCCCGAACTCGTCGCCGGCGGCAAGAACCTCTCCGAATACTGCCCCGAAAAACTCGTGAAGCCCGGCTATCCCCCCACCATGCTCCTCCACGGCGACGCCGATACCGATGTCCCCGTCGAACAATCGAAGCAGATGGCAGCCGCACTCGAGCGCGCCGGCATCGTCCACCAACTGATCATCCTCCCCGGCGCTCCGCACGGCTTCGACCGCGCCTTCGCCCAACCCGCCGTGCGCGATGCCTTCGAAAAATCCGTCCAATTCCTCAAGAAATTCCTACAGTGATCCCATGACCATTCCTCTCTTCCTCCTCTGGACCGCCGGCCTCCAAGGCGCATGCTCGCTCAACGGCTACAGGCCCCAACCCGGCCTCACCGCCGAATCCGCCTCCGATGGCGTTCGCATCACCTGGCAAGGCGAACGTGGCGATACGCTGCGCGCCGTGTTCGGAGTCGATGCCGGCCAGCCCACCGTCCGCGAACTCGCAGTCCGCCGCGCCGGCGCACGATGGATCACCCTCGCCACCGCCGTGCAACCGGAATTCGAGGTCAAGAGCGGTCTCCGCCGCATCTCCAATCAGCAGCTCTCCCCACTCAAAGAACTCGGCCTCGACAACCCCGAAACCATAGAACGTGAAAAGTGGAATGTGTTCTGGGACGCCCCGCTGCAAGTCCCCGGCGCCACCCGCACCAACCCCGGCCTGCCCCGGAAACCCGAAGAAATCCGCGTCGCCAAATCGTCCTTCCGCTCACCGGCCTGCTCCGTCCGCACACGCGAGGCCCGCATCGAAATCGACTTCACCGGCCTCGAACTGGGCATCTTCTCCGGCAGCCTCCGCTTCACCGTCTACAAAAGCTCCAACCTCCTCCGCCAGGAAGCCATCGCCAAAACCGAAGAGCCATCCGTCGCCTACAAATACCATGCCGGCCTGCGCGGCTTCTCCCTCCCCGCCGCCCAACGCGTGGTCTGGCACGATGTCGCCAATTCCCCCCAGAAATACGAGTTCGGTGGCGCCCCTAACAAAGACGGAGTCCCCCTCCGCGCACGCAACCGCATCGCCATCGTCGACACCGGCGCCGGAGCCATCGCCGTCTTCCCACCTCCTCACAAATTCTTCTTCGCCCGCGAAATTGAGCTCAACCTCGGCTTCGTCTGGTATCGCAAAGACACGCCCACCTCCTTCGCCATCGGCGTCCGCCACGGCGATCACGAAGAAATGTACCGCCCCTACGGCCGCGGCGATGAGGTGTGGAACCGCCGCCTCGGTCAGGCCCGCAGCTTCGCCCAAGGCAACTTCGCTCTCTACAACGCGCCCCCCGGCGCCTGGCAACGCATGGCGGCCTACTACTATCTCAGCGCGGAAAACACCGAAACCACCCGCCGCCGCGTCTTGGCCTACACCCACAACGACACCTTCAAACCAGTCCCCGGATACAAAGTCGCCATCAGCCATTTCCACACCCATTTCAACGAACTGCTCGCCGATGCCGGCTCCATCGACATCCAGCCGCAGTGGCTGCCCACCTTCCGCGCCATGGGCATCAACATCGCCATGATGTCCGATTTCCACGGCGACGGCCATGCCAAGGACGAAGGCGCCCTTCGCTTCGCCGAACAAAAAATCTACTTCGATGGCTGCCGCCGCCACTCCGATCGCGATTTCCTCCTCATGCCCGGCGAAGAGCCCGACGCCTATTTCCGAGGCCACTACACCATGGTCTTCCCTCGTCCCGTCTACTGGAGCCACATCCGTAAGCCGGGCGCTCCCTTCACCGAGACCCTGCCCGATTTCGGCAAAGTCTACCGCGTCGCCGACGCCAAGGAAGAACTCGACATGCTTCAGGCCGAAGGCGGACTCGTCTGGCAAGCCCACCCGCGCACCAAAGGCTCCAGCGGCTACCCCGATGCGATTAAGGACACCGCGCACTTCCGCAGTGACCGCTACCTCGGCGCATCCTTCCAATCCCTGCCCGTCGATCTCTCCCAACAGCGCCTCTGCGAGTCCCGCTGCTTCGGCGTGCTCGACGACATGAACAACTGGGGCGCGCCGAAATTCATGATCGCCGAAGGCGACACCTATCAGAAATTCCCCGAGGACGACACCTTCAGCCACCTCCTCGTCAACTACATCCGCCTCGATCGCGTCCCCGCCTTCGACGAAGATTGGTCCCCCATCCTCCAGGCCATGCGCAAAGGCGATTTCTTCGTCACCAGCGGCGAAGTCCTCATCCATTCCGCCGCGGTCTACGGTAGCGAGTTCATCGCCGATGTCGAATGGACCTTCCCGCCCGATTTCGTCGAAGCCGTGTGGAGCGACGGTTCAAAAATCGGCCGCACCATCATTTCCGCCGCCTTCGAACCAGCATTCCTCCGCAAAAAATACGTCGTCCCCTTCAACAGCAAAGGCAAGAAGTGGGTGCGCTTCGCCGCCTGGGACTCCGCCGGCAACGGCGCCTTCACCCAGCCGGTTCATCTGCCCTGAAACATCACTGCCGCCGGATGCGGTACAAATGCTGCGCCCCGCGCACGTAGATGCTGTCGCCGTCCAGCGCCGGCGACGCATACACCGCCTCGCCCAGCGAATTCGTCCCCAACACCGCATGCTCAGCCCCCGCCTGCACCACGTACGTGTCCCCATCCTGATTCGTCAGCAGCAGCTTCCCATCGAACGCCACCGGAGACGCCGTGAACTTCCCCGGCTTCGGCAGCCGCTTCCCCTCGTACACCACTTTCCCCGTCTTTGCCTCCAGACAACTCAGCATCCCGCTGTCCGTCATCAAATACAAATGTTCGCCGTACAAAATCGGCGATGGCACATACGCCGTCCCCTTCTCGTACTGCCACGCCACCCGCTCGCCCGCCTTTGGATCCACCCGCATCGCCATCAGCTTCTTCACCGGATGATACGAATTGGGAAACACCAGCCCGAGCCCCGATACCGGACTCGCCGCCGCATACCCGCCAATCCCCGGCCCTCTCCACAGTTCCTTCCCGCTCGCCGCATCGTAGGCGATCACGTGCTCCGTCGCCGCCGTCACCACCACATCGTCCTTCCCGTTCTTCACCACTACCGGAGTGTTGTACGTAACCGAAACATCGCGCTTCGTCTTCCAGACAATCTCCCCATTCTTCGGCGAAACGCCATACAAGAACGATTTCTCCCCGTTATCCTCATCCGCCTGCAGCACGATCACACCGCCCGCCATCACCGGCGATGTCCCCGCCGCAAGCCCTAACTTCGCCACTCCCCCCACCGACATCTTCCACAACGCCTTGCCCTCGAAATCGAACGCGTATAACCCCTGCGATTCGAAGTAAAAGAACACCGTCTTCCCATCCGTAATCGGAGTGGGCGAGGCAAACGTGTTGAACTGATGCCGCCCGTCGTAAACATCGCCATCGTAGACCTTGTGGTTCCACAGAATCTTACCCGACGCGGCGTCCACCGCCAGCGCGTGCAACGCCACCCGCTTGTCCTCCGATGCCGTCTGCGGATGCACGAATGTCTCCCCGCCGATCACGTGCTTCACCGCCTTCTTCCCAGGAATCGTCTCGCCTTCCACCGACGTCGTTAGAAACACGCGCCCGCCCGCCAGAATCGGCGACGAATGCCCCTTCCCCGGAATAGCCGCTTTCCAGGCAATGTTCTTCGACTCCCCCCACTCCGCCGGCAGCGTTTTCAACTCCAGCACGCCGTTGCCGCCAGGACCTCGAAATCCCCACCACTCCGCCTGCACCGCCAATGCAATCAAAGGGAGCAAAACCGCGATTCTGCGCATATTTCAGCATAGACGCGGCAACCCCGCTTTTGTCACCGCAACGCTTCGTCCAGCAATAAGTGAAAGTGATGCACCCCGTTCTCCCGCCGCGCGCTGAATCGCCCCTTGTCGTAGAAAGACGACCTCAGCCCCCGCTGCACCGACTCGCAAATACGGATATCCTCCTGCTGTATCTCATCGCTGAACGCAATCGTCTCCGGCTTCACCTCCGCCGGCCCATTCTCCCCCGGATACGTGAACCACTCGAAAATCGTCAGTGTCCTATCGTGCCCCAGCGGAACAATGATGTTGCTGCTCAAATTGTCCGGATACACGTTCAACATGAAGTTCGGAAAAATCCAGAAATACAGCGCCCGGTTATCCGCCAGCGGCGCATCGTACTGCCGCTTCTCCCCCTCCCGCGCAGCCCGTATCGGAGCATACTGCGACGAATACCAGCGGAACGTCTCCACCTTGTACTGCCCGTAATCCAACTCCCGAAACAACCCCGGATGCGCCGCCGGCAGATGATACCCTTCCAGATAATTATCCACGTACACCTTCCAGTTGCACTCGATCACATAATCCCGCCGCGCCGAAAAATGCAACTGCTCCACCGGGCACCCCAACCCCGCCACTTCCTCCGGAATACTCCCCATCACCTCCCCCAAGGGAGGCGCCTCCCCATTCGCATTCACGAACACAAACGGTCCCCACACCTCCACCCTCATCCGCGGCAAACACACCTGCGAGGAGTCCCAATCCTCCACCCCATCGAACTCCGGAGCCGCATGCAGCCGCCCATCCAACCGGTAGGACCACCCATGATACGGACACCGCAACACGCTCGCCTTCCCGCATCCGGAGGCCACCAGCGACGCGCGATGCCGGCACACGTTGGAATAAGCGCACAACTCCCCGCCCGCCGTGCGCGCCACAACAATCGGCTCCCCCGCCACATCCGCCGCAAAATAAGAACCCCGCGCCGCTACCTGCTGCGCGTGCCCCACCGCTTGCCACGTCCCCTCAAACACTCGCCGCCGCTCCAATTCCAGCATCCGCGGATCCGTGTACCACGATGCCGGTATCGTCGTTGCCCGAGCCACATCCCCTGTCGCGCGGTATCCCGTCAAGTCCATCGGGAAAATGATAGCGTGTACGGATGACCGCCGGCGGCAACCTGCACCGAGTCCTGGGAGTGGCCTTCGGCCTCGCCGTCACCGTCGGCATTACCATCGGCGCCGGTATCCTCCGCCGCCCCGGCGCCGTCGCCGGAGCGCTCGCCGACACCTGGCTCATCCTCCTCATGTGGACCCTCGGCGGTGTCTACGCCCTCCTCGGCGCCCTCGTCGTCGCCGAACTCGCCACCACACTCCCCGAAGCCGGCGGATTCTTCGTCTGGTCCCACCGCGCCATCGGACCCGCCGCCGGATTCGCCATCGGCTGGTGCGACTTCCTCTCCAACTCCGTCACCATCGCCTACTGCGCCGTCAGCATCGGCGAGCTCAGCATGCCCTTCACTGGATTGCCACCCACAACCATCGTCCCCATCGCCGTCCTCATCGTTCTCGTCTTCAGCCTCATCCAGTGGACCGGTATCCGCTCCGGCAGCCGCACCCAACAGATCACCAGCACCCTGCTCGCCGCCAGTTATCTCGCGCTCGTCGCCGCCGCCTTCCTCTTTAGCAACCCCTCCCCAAGCCCCCCCATCGTCCGCCGCGAGTTCCCCCTCGGCCTCTTCGGAGCCCTCATCTTCGCCATGCAATCCATCGTCGTCACCTACGACGGCTGGTATCAGCCCGCCTACTTCGCCGAAGAAATCGAACACCCCCAACGCGACTTGCCGCGCTCCCTCATCGCCGGAGTCTTCACCGTCACCGCCGTGTTCCTCCTCGTCAATGTCGCCCTGCTCTACGCCCTTCCCCCGCGCCAACTCGCCGCTTCGGAATTGCCTGCCGCCGATCTCGCCGCCCAATTGTTCGGATCGAACGGCCTCCGCGTCATCTCCGTTCTATCGCTCTTCGCCCTTCCGCCCACCATCAACGGAGCCCTCCTCGCCGGCAGCCGCGTACTCTTCGGCCTCTCGCGCCGAGGCCTCTTCTTCCCACACGCCGCCGCCGTCAACCCGGGCGGCACGCCGCACATCGCCCTCGCCATGACCGCTGCCATGGCCATGGCTCTCATCCTCTCCGGAACATTCGAACAACTACTCGCCATCGCCGGATTCTTCTTCGTCGTCAATCACTGCTCCGCCTTCGCATCGCTCTTCGTCCTGCGCCGCACAGCGCCCCACCTCCCGCGCCCCTTCCCCGTTCCCGGCTATCCCATCACTCCCGCCATCGTATTGCTCGCGGGCGTCGGCTTCCTCGCCGGAGCGCTCGTCTCCGATACGCGGAACAGCCTCAAAGCCGCCGCTTTTCTCGCCCTCTGCCTGCCCGTCTACACGCAAATCGTGCGCCGCAAACCTCAAGGCGCCTGAACCACAGTCTCACTCATCAACGCCGCCGCGCGATGCTTCGCATACAACGCTGCAAAGGCCCGCATCTCCGCCGATTCCCCGCCTGCGATCACCGATCCATGCTCCGGTTTGATCGTCTCGTACCATACCCGTACTTCCACTCGCGCCGGCTTAGCCCCCATCGCCACATCGTAGATCACCGTATCGCTCCCGCCACGAAAATTCCCATCGCCGCCCACACCCACCGGACCCACCGGCCAATCCCCCAGCCGGAACCCGCGCGGCAAGATGCGATTGTCCTTCCCGTACTGCGCCGCGGTCAGCAACGTATGCGTCGGCGCACCGCCGGCATCCGCCATCACAGCCTCCCACACCATTGCCTCATCCTCGTTCCGAATCACGTCCCGATGCGGCTGCCCCGCCTTTGGAGCTTCACGCCCCGAAGCAAACAACACCTTCCCTTGCGCATCCTTCGCCACCACTTCCAGCCACATCCGCCGGCTCGGATACGCCGTCGGCAACTTGTGCCCCGTGCGATTCTCCAGATGCACTTCCACCACCGCGCGGCCTCCGGTCCACTTCACCCGCGCGTCCAGCCGCACCGCCTTCCGCAAGTTCTCCAACGCCCGCTCCGATGTCCGCTGCAACGTCGCCGCCTCTCCCGCATTCGTCTCCGCCATCATCCGCGGAACCAGGTAATTCCCCCCGATCAGCAAATGCAACCCGAAAGGCTTCCGCGGCGAAGTCGGCGGAAACGGCCCGCCCATCGGCCGGTGCGCAATGTACATCTCCCTCGGCTCCACCGGCATATGGCACGACTGGCACGTCTTCCCTTCTTTCGCAAAGTCGCTCGCCAGCCACTCCAGATACGGAGCCTGTTCAATAAACTCACGCCCATCCGGAGCATGCGTAATCACCGTATGGCACGATCCGCACATCGCCGATTCCAGCACGTGCTTCGATTCCACCGGCTCATACCCCGTGTGCATCTGCATCGGCATCGGAAACGGATCCGCATGCGGCCCGTAAATCTTCTTCTCTCGGTTGATCTTGAACCCGCCCGTGAACGACGCCTTCGTCCCCAATCCCGCCGCCTCAATCTGATGGCACACCGTGCAATTCACGCCTTCCGATGCCTTCTCCGCCGGCGTATGGCAGCGCGTGCACTTCGCCTCGATGGCAGCCTTTGCTTCCGGCCGCGCCGCAATCTCCCAGCTCATCTGTGCTTTCCAAAACGGATCCACCCCCGCGTGCGCCATCATGCTCCCCTGCCACAACGCATAAGGAGCGATCGTGCGTGTCTCTCCCGGCCGCTGGATCACCGAATGGCAGGTGGCGCACTCCTCGGCCGGCAGAAACAGGAGAAACGCAAGCAGCGGAGGCATACCGTCTAGATGCCATGGCTCACGAAAGGTGACACCCCAGGTGCGTTGGCAACTGCCTCGTGTTCCTTGAGATCATGAAAAATACCAGGCTATCTGGGTATCGCGAACTAATGCCTTTTCGTAAAGTGCTATCGGCGCCCACCGGCTCAGACCGCTTCAGCCTCATCGAGCGGAGGTTCCTCCGCACCCTCCTCATCGGCTTCGGCATGGTCCTCGTCGCCATGGTCGCCTCCGGCTGGTTCGGCCTCCGCCTCATGAAACGCATCGGAGCCGAAACCGAACTCCTCTCCGAACAGAACCTCCGCGAAACCAGCCTCATCGACAAGATGTTGCGCCACCAGGGCAACCTCGGCGTCCTGCTCTACTCCATGGCCGAGAAAAAACAGGACCTGGAACTCGAAACCCTCAGCCCAGCCCTCCATGCCCAGCGCGAGCAGATCCTCGCCAATGTCAAAGAAGCGCTCGCCCGCGGCCCCGGCGAACCAGAACGCATCGCCTGGCGCGAAGTCGAATCCTCCGCCCGCAACCTCTTCGCGGAAACGGACAAACTAATCGCTCTGCGCCGCAGTAATTCAAGTGAGCTCTCCAGCCTCCACCGCGCTTTCATCGCCGCCACAGCCCGTCTCGCCGATATCAGCTTCGGCGCCGTCGCCGCCGCCCGCGCCACCCAACTCCAATCCTCCGCCGCCTCCATGACCAGCGCGCAAAACCTCTTCCTCATGGCTCTCGCCCTCGCCGCCCTCTGCGCCGCCGGTTGCGTCGCCGTCTCCTTCGCCATCTTTCACAGCCTCGAAAAAGGCGCCGATTACCTCGCCAAGCTCTCCATCCATACACTCTCCGCCCAGGAGGAAACCGCCCGCCGCTTCTCCCAGGACATGCACGATGAATTCGGCCAGGCCTTGAATGCCATCGAATCCACCCTCCTCGTCGTCCAAACCCACGACCCCAACAGCAAAGAACACCTCCAGGACGCCATCCATCTCGTCAAAGAGGCGCAAGCCTCCGCCCGCGAAATGTCCCACCTCCTCCGCCCCCGCATCCTCGACGACTTCGGCCTCGACGCCGGACTCCGCGAACTTGCCAACGGCTATTCCAAGCGCACCGGCATCGTCGTCGACTACCGCAGCAATACCCAGGAACGCCTCCATCCCAACGTCGAAACGCAACTCTTCCGCATCGCCCAGGAGGCCCTCACCAATACCTCCCGCCATTCCATGGCCAAAGTCGTCGACATCTCCCTCCTACGCACCAACGGCAACATCCAGCTCTCCGTGTCCGACGACGGAGGCGGCTTCCCCGTCGCCCCCTCCAGCCTCGGCCTCGGCCTCCTCGGCATGAAAGAACGCGCACGCGCCGCCGGTGGAACACTCACCGTCTCCTCCCAACCCGGCAAAGGCGTCGAAATCCGCGCCGAAATCCCCATCGCCTCACAACCCCACGCCACAGGAGCCACCGCATGAAACGGCCCATTCGTATCCTTCTCGCCGACGACCACGCCATGGTCCGCCGCGGCTTCCGCCTCATCCTCGATAAGTACCCCGACGAGTTCGAAGTCGTCGGCGAAGCAGGCACCGGCGAAGACGCACTCCGCCTCGTCCACGATCTCAAACCCAACCTCCTCGTCCTCGATGTCGCCATGCCCGGCATGAGCGGCGTCGAAGTCACCCGCAAAGTCTCCCAGAACTGGCCCGAAGTCAACGTCCTCATCCTCTCCATGCACAAGGACTCCAACTACGTCCGCGAAACCCTCCGCGCCGGCGCCAAAGGCTACCTCCTCAAAGAAGCCGTCGACGCCGAACTCCTCCTCGCCGTCCGCACCGTAGCCAACAACGACGGCTACATCGCCCCTGGCGTCTCCAACACCGTGCTCTCCGATTACCAGCGCTTCGTCGGCAGTCCTCTCGATCTCCTCACCGCCCGCGAGGCCGAAGTCTTCCACGGCCTCGCCGAAGGAAAAACCGCCAAAGAAATCTCCACTGAGCTCAACGTCAGCATTTACACCATCGACGCCCACCGCAACCGCATCTTCCGCAAACTGCAACTGCGCTCCAGCGCCGATCTCGTCCGCTTCGCCATTCGTCAGGGCCTAGCCCGCAACTGACGCGCGCCACGAACGCCGCTGGCATCCGCCTGCCCGGAACGATACAATCCGCTTCTATGAAGCGTTCTCTCGCCCTCCTGCTGCTCGCTGCCATCCCACTCTTCCCGCAAGCCCCCAAGACCATCGTCGTCACCGGACGCGGCATTTCCTGGATCCCCGACATGAAGCAGCTCGCCCCCAACGTCACCTTCCTCGAAGGCCGCACCGATAACATCGCGCAGGTCGTCGCCGGCGCCGACGCCATCCTCGGCGATATCAACCCCGCCATCTTCAGCGCCGCCAAAAAACTCAAGTGGGTTCACATCTACAGCGCCGGCGTCGAACGCTACCGCTTCCCCGAGTTCATCAACTCCAACGTCACCCTCACCAACGGCAAGATCATCCAGGGTCCCGAAATCGCCGACCATGCCCTCGCCCTCCTGCTCTCCCTCACCCGCGGCATCAACCGCGCCGCCGTCGGCCGCACCAAAGAAGAGTGGCCCAAGACCGCATGGAAAGCCATTGAACTGCGCGGCAAGACCGCCGTCGTCATCGGCGTCGGAGGCATCGGCTCGCAGATCGCCACCCGCGCCCACGGCTTCGGCATGACCGTCATCGGCGTCGATCCCAAAGATGTCCCCTTCCATCCCGCCATCTCCCGCGTCGTCCCTCCGGACCGCCTCGATACCGTCCTTCCCCTCGCCGATGTCGTCTTCATCTCCGCCCCCCACACTCCTCAAAGCGAGAAGATGGTCGGCGCCAAACAGTTCGATCTGATGAAGCGCGGCGCCTATTTCATCGCCGTCTCCCGCGGCAAACTCTACGACACCAACGCCCTCGTCAAAGCCCTCGACTCCAAACGCATCGAAGGCGCCGGCCTCGACGTCACCGACCCCGAACCCCTCCCCAAAGGCCATCCCCTCTGGAAGTTCGACAACGTACTCATCACCCCCCACATCGCCACCGTCTCCGACATGGTCGGCGCCCGTTACCGCGAACTCGTCCTCGACAACGTTGCCCGCTTCGCCAAAGACGAACCCCTCCGCAACGTCGTCGACAAACTCAAAGGCTACTGAGTGCTCCTCGCCATTCTGCTCGCCGCCTCCGCCTTCGCCCAAACCCCGGAAGAAGTCCGCGCACTCGAAATCGAGGTAATGGAGAAGATCGCCGGCCTCGCGCTCATCCCTCCTAAGCTCAACACAAACCCGCTGCCCGCCTACGACTACGACAAGCTCGATTACGGCATGACCATCGGCATCGCCCGCACGCCCAAGGGCCGCATCTGGGCCTGCTGGGTCGCGGGCGAAGACGGCCCCAAAGCATTCTTCGTCCTCGCCACCAGCGACGACGACGGCGAAACCTGGAGCAAGCCCCGCCTCGTCATCGACGCCCAATCGAAAACACTACCCATGTATCGCAGCGTCCTCGTCGGCAATCTCTGGACCGATCCCAAAGGCCGCCTCTGGCTCTTCTTCAACCAGTCCATGATGCAATTCGACGGGCGCTCCGGAGTCTGGGCCGCCATCTGCGAAAACCCCGATGCCCCTCAACCCGTATGGTCCGCACCCAGGCGCATCTGGCACGGCTTCACCCTCAACAAGCCCACCGTTCTTTCTACCGGCGAATGGCTCCTGCCCGTCTCCCTCAACCACGAGGGCTTCGGCCCCTTCCAGGGCGCCTTCAAAGACCTCGACCCCGTCCGCGGCGCCAACACCTTCCGTTCCACCGACCAAGGCGCCACCTGGCAACGTCTCGGCCACGTCTCCTTCCCCAACCCTAACTGGGATGAGCACATGTTCGTCGAACGCAAAGACGGCAGCCTCTGGATGCTCGCCCGCACCGCCAAAGGCCTCATGCAAAGCTTCTCCGCCGACAAGGGCCTCACCTGGAGCCCTCCCGAAAACTCCCCCATTCAACACCCCGTCGCCCGCTTCCATCTCCGCCGCCTCGCCTCCGGCCGTCTCCTGCTCATCAAACACGGCGACACCGTCGATACCCACGAAGGCCGCAGCAAGCTCACCGCATGGCTCTCCGGCGACGACGGCACAACCTGGCAAGGCGGCCTCATGCTCGACGAGCGCAAAGGTATCTCTTACCCCGATGGCTTCCAGGCCCCCGACGGCGCCATCTACATCTCCTACGACCGCAATCGCAAGACTGACGGCGAAGTGCTCCTCGCCCGCTTCACCGAAGAAGACATCCTCGCCCGTCAACTCACCAGCGGCAAATCAAAGCTGAAAATGCTCATCAGCCGCCCGCTCAAACCGCCCGCCGGAAGCCGCTAGCCCCACACCGGTAGTCTCAAAAATGAGAAGGGCGCCCTTCGGAAAGAGCGCCCTTCGTCGCGTCGATCGAGATTTACCCTGGTTTTGGGAATCTATGGTCCCCTTCTCTTCGGGGCACTTCGTATGATACCAAAGTCTCATGCATCTTTCCCGCCGCGCATTCTTTCTAACGCCGCTTCCCCTCGCAGCCGCTTCCACCGGCTCGCAGGTCATCTCGCCCGATGCCCAATACTACTCCGGTTGGCCCACCGTCGCCCGCCGCTCCAATGGCGAATTGCTCCTCGTCTGCTCCGGCGGCCGCGAAGGGCACGTCTGCCCCTTCGGCCGCGTCGAACTCATGCGCTCCAAAGACGACGGCGCATCCTGGACATGGCCCGAAACCCTCATGGATTCCGCCATCGACGACCGCGATGCCGGCGTCCTCGAAACTCCCAAAGGCGCCCTGCTCGTCACCACCTTCACTTCCCTCGCCTACGAACCCTACCTCGCCAAATCCGGCAACTGGCATCCCGAACGCCTCGCCAAATGGAAAGCAGCCCACGCCCGCCTCACCGCCGAGCAGCGCAAAGCCCACCTCGGCACTTGGATGCTTCGCTCCACCGACGGAGGCGTCAACTGGTCTGCACCCTTCCGCGTCCCCGTCAACAGCCCGCATGGTCCCATCGCTCTTCGCTCCGGCCGCCTGCTCTATCCCGGCAAAGCCCTCTGGGAACCCGGCTCCCGCGTCGGTGTCGCCGAATCCACCGACGATGGCGCAACCTGGCGCTATCTCTCCGATATCCCCACCCGCCCCGGCGACGATCACGACAACTACCACGAACTCCACGGCATCGAAGCTTCCGACGGCCGCATCATTGTCCAGATCCGCAATCACAACAAAGCCAACGATCGCGAAACGCTGCAATGCGAATCCTCCGACGGCGGAAAGACCTGGACCACTCCGCACACCATCGGCGTCTGGGGCCTGCCCTCGCACCTCCTCCGCCTTCGCGATGGCCGCCTCCTCATGACCTACGGCTACCGCCGCACGCCGTTCGGTAATCAAGCGCGCCTTAGCGCGGACTCAGGCAAAACCTGGTCCGCGCCAATCACCATCTCCGGCGACGGCTTGGGTGGCGACCTCGGCTATCCGTCCACAGTCGAACTCTCCAACGGCGAACTCCTCACCGTCTGGTACGAACTGCTCAACGGATCGCTCCGCGCCGTGCTCCGCCAGCGCCGCTGGAAGCTCTAGTTCACCAGCATCTGCATCTGCTTCTTTTCCACGATATCGCCGCGCATCGGGCTCAATATCCCTAACAGCGCCGCTTTCTCCGCCACCGGCACATCGAACCGGTCGAGCGCTTTCACCAGGTCTTCCACCAGCGCATCGAACTCCACATCGCCGATCGTCATCCCCTGATGCGCCGACTTCATGTCGCGTCCCGTGTACTGGCACGGTCCGCCTGCCCCTTCGCACACCTGGTCGATCAGGTGCTGCCGCAACGCCGCCGTGCGCGCTCCGCTCGCCACCGTGCTCGCGAAGAACTTGTTGATCCGGTTGTCCGCCACTACGTTGCGCAGAAATTCATCCACCACCGCCGCAATCGCAGTCATCCCGCCCAGCCGCGTAAACAGCGCAGGCATCCCTTCCGGTGCCACCGTGATCGCCGACACCTGGTCCAGATTCCCCACCGTCCCCGTCAGCGCCGCCGTGCCGTTCGGAAAGTTGATCTCATACAACTGCACCCGCGCCGCGCTCGTTTCCCGGGTCGCAATGTACCCCTTGTTCCCCACCGGAGAAATATCGAACCCCGTCACCTCCGAAAAGTCCGCGCCCTTCAACTGAAAGTTGAATACCAGCCGCCCCTCGTTCGGAGGATTCTGTGTCACAATGGCCCGCCGCGACAGGTCGAAATCGAACAGCGTCGTCGACGTCGCGCCCGCTATCCCGTTCGTATACGCAGCCGTCACCACGTTCGGTACGGCATCGTCGTTATAGCGCAGGAACCCGTCCACCGCCACCACCTGACCCGTATCCGGATGCACCCGCAGATTCTGTCCGCGATTGCTCACAATCCGAATCCGGTCCACCGTGGGATTGAAATTGAATCCGAACTTCGTCCCGTCCAACGCCGGCACGAAGCTCCCCGATCCTACCGCGCTCGCCGCGCCCGTCGCCGGATCTACAACGTAAATCCGATTCGAACTCCCCAGCGCATACAGCTTCTTATTCGCCGGCCGGAAATCGATCCCGAGAATGTTCTCCCCAGGTTGCAACCCGCGAATCACCGCCATCGATTGAATGGCCCCGGGCCGGTCCGAATCGAAACTCACTAATACCGCCCGTGAATCCACGGCAAACATCCGCTCGGCGCGCGCCGTAACGAAAGACGACAACAACAATGCACACACGTATCCTGTGCTGCGTAACATGATGGAATACCTCCCAAGAATTCAAGCGGGCGCGACGGAACGGGGAACCCACGCCTCGCTATCACTACTTGGTACGCACGCCGCCGCTTTTTGGATGAGTGTTTCTAATCCGTCACCGGCACCGAATCCACAATCTCGATCCCGAACCCCTCCAGCCCCACAATCTTCCGCGGGTGATTCGTCAACAGCCGGATCGTATGCAGATTCAAATCCGCCAATATCTGCGCCCCGATTCCCGTATCGTGCTGCAGCATCCGCTGCCCCTGCGCCTGCGTCGTCAGAAACGGATCGCGCCCATGCGACAAAATCCGCGATTTCCCGTTGTCTTTCTGCATCCGCATCCCCGGCCCAGTCTGATGCAGATACACCAGCACGCCCGCCCCTTCCTCGCTGATCTTCTGCATCGCCCCCCGTAGAATCTGCTGGCAGTTGCAATCCATTGACCCGAACACATCGCCGTACGAACAATGCGAATGCATCCGCACCAGCACTCTCTCCCGCACCGCCACATCCCCGAACACCAGCGCCAGATGCTGCTCATCGTCCACCGAACTCGAATACGCAATCGTCCGGAAATCCCCGTACGCCGTCCGTAACACCCCCTCCGCCCGCCGCTCCACAATCCGTTCATGCAGCAACCGGTAGCGGATCAGTTCCGCCACCGAGATCATCTTCAGCTTGTGCCGCCGGCAGAATTCGATCAACTGCGGGACCCG
>JAEUQG010000398.1 GCA_016789755.1 Bryobacterales bacterium | reverse complement strand
TTGGGCTTGGCGCATCAGCTTGACAATGTGGGAGAGGGCGCCGGATGCGCCGGTGGCGGTGGCGCGGTAGCGAAGCGAGCCCATGCGGTTCATGGTGCCTCCGATCACGCGATCGCCGGTGGTTTTCTCGCTGGGGAGCGGTTCGCCGGTGAGCATGGACTCATCGACAGCGCTGTTTCCCTGGGTGACGACGCCGTCGACGGGGAGACGCTGGCCGGGGCGGACGAGGACGATGTCGCCGGGGCGGACTTGAGAGATGGGGACCGTGATTTCGCGGCCTTGGCGCTCGACTTGGGCGTCGGCGGGTTGGAGGGAGAGCATTCGCTTGAGGGCATCGGATGTCCTGGCGCGTGCCGTGCTTTCGAGCATGCTCCCGGCAAGGACGAGGGCGATGATCATGACGACGGCTTCGTAGTAGACATCCGCGGAGATGCCGCTTCGATGGAACAAACTCGGAACGATGGTTGCGGCGAGGGAGTAGAAGTAGGCCGCTGCCGTGCCGATGGCGATGAGCGTGTTCATGTCGGCCGTGCGCCGGCGGAAGGCGGCCCAGGCGCGGGTGTAGAAATCGCGGCCGGCCCACCCGGCCACCAGCGTGGCGATGGCCAGAAGGATCCAATTCGTGGCGGGACTTGGCGGGTGGAGGAGCATGGCGAGCACGCCCAGCAAACCGCTGACGAGCGCCTTACGGCGCAGATCCTTGAATTCGTCCTGCTGGGCCTGCTGTTGGGCGGCCTGTTCGGCGGCAAGGATGTCGAGTTGCTGGGTTTGGGGCTCCGGTTCGGGGAGTTGTGCACTGCAACATTTCTTCGTTTCCATGTTTCAGCCCTCCACCACGATACGGCCGCGGAGCATGTTCATGCCGCAGGTGAAATCGAAGCTGCCGGATTCGAGAGGGGTGAACTCGACCGCGGTTTTTTCGAAGGGTTTGAGGAAACGGCGGACGCCGAGGGCGCCGATGACCAACTCTTCGGAACAGGGGGATTTTTCCTTGCGATCAAAGACGAGACGGACGGGGGCGCCCCTGCGGACGCGGATTTCGGAAGGCGCATAGCCGCCTTCGACGGCGATGGTGACTAACTGGGTTCCGTCGGGGGCGTCGTGCGCGGTGGCGGAGGATTTGGGGGCGAGGAAGAAGTACCAGTTGACGGCTGCGATGGCTGCCGCCGAGGTTGCTGCAATGATCCAGGGATCCATGTTTGTCGTGCTCCTTAGCATGCGGCGTTTCTACGCCGCGCATTGGTGCAGACGGATGGGGAAGGGAAATCTTACAGTGATTTACGGCTTGCGTTCGAGAGCGTCGAGGAGGAGGGCTGCGCCGGTTTTGACGCCGATGGGTAGGGAATCTTCATCCATGTCGAATTCGGCGGTGTGATTGCCGTGGACGATGCCTCGGGACTGGTTGGCGCCGTGGAGCCAGTAGAAAAAGCCGGGGACGTCCTTGAGGTAGTAGCTGAAGTCTTCCGAACCCATGACTGGGGGAGTGGCGTGAACGTTGTCTCTGCCGAGTACGCGTTGGAGGACCGCGGCGCTCCAGGCGGCCAGTTGGGGTTCGTTGATGAGCGGGGGATAGGAAAACGCTCCCCAGCGGAGATCGTAGTTGGCGCCGTGAGCGGCGGTGCATCCATCGAGAGTTTGGCGCATCATGGTGCGGACGTTTTCGCGGACTCCTTCGTTGAAGGTGCGCATGGTGCCGCGCATCTGGACGGATTCGGCGATGATGTTGTGGCGTTCCCCGCCGTGGATAGTTCCGATGGTGAGGACCATGGGCTGAAGGGGATCGATGCGGCGGCTGCGGATGGATTGCAGGGCGAGGACGCATTCCGAGGCGACGGTGACGGAATCGACGCCTTGATGAGGCCAGGCGGCGTGGCTTTTGCGGCCGCGGATGGTGAGGGTGAACTCATCGCCGGAGGCCATGGCCGGGCCTGAGGCGTAGCCTACGGTGCCGACAGGACCGGCGGCGCCGGCGTGTAACCCGAAGATGAAATGTGGGCGTGGATTATCGAGGGCGCCTTGTTTGATGAGGAAAGGCGCGCCGCCTTCTTCGCCTTCGGGTGGGCCCTCTTCGGCGGGTTGGAAGAGGAATTTGACGGTGCCGGCGAGTTCCTGGCGCATACCGGCGAGGAGTTCGGCGATGCCGAGGGCGACTGCCATGTGGACATCGTGGCCGCAAGCGTGCTTGACTCCGGGGTTTCGCGATTTATAAGGGACATCGATGGTTTCGTTGACGGGGAGTGCGTCCATGTCGGTGCGCCAGGCGACGACGGGTCCGGGTTTGGCGCCTTTGAGCACGGCGACGATGCCGTGCCGGGCGACGCCGGTGCGTACTTCATCGAAGCCGAGTTTGCGGAGCTTTTCGGCGATGACGCGGGCGGTGCGCTCCTCGCGGTTGGAGAGCTCAGGGTGCATGTGGAAGTCGCGGCGGGTTTCGATGAGGGTGGGGCGGAGGGCATCGGCACGTTGTGCGATGCGGGCGTCGCGGGATTGAGCGGAAAGCGCGAACGCGGAGCAGAGAAGAATGGCGAGCATGAATGCTAGCCAGTATAGCGGGTGATGATTACTCGTCGTGATCTGCGGCGGCAGCGGCGCCCGGGGCGACGGAGGCGACGAGTTTGGCGAGTTCTTCGCGGCGGGCGTCGCGGGGCTTGTCGCCGGAGAGCGGTTCGATGCGGAAACGCTCCACGGATTCGATGCTCTGCTGGAGGTTGAAGTCGGGAACGGTTTTGAGGCCGGGGACCTGGGCGATGCCGTGCTCATCGATGACGCACTCCATGCCGTTGGGCAACTGGCAGCGTATGCGGAGTTGTTTGCGAATGGTGAGGCGGCGAAGTTCTGTGAGGTTCAACCCGACAGTTTACCATGGTGAGAACACATGATCTTCGTATTCCTGTTGGCGATGACGGCGTTTGCGCAAGACCCCTACAAAGTTGCGGCGAAGAATTACAAGTTGGAGTTCGAGAATGACTGGGTGCGCGTGTCGCGGGTGCGATATGAACCTGGGGACAAGACTGCCGTCCACGATCATCCTTCGTTGCCGACGGTGTATGTCTACTTGACGGATGGCGGCGAGATTCAATTCGGGCATCAGGAGTTCTATGCGCTGCGCCGGCGGCCGGTGAAGGCGGGACAGATACGGTTTAACAGGGGGAATCGGGAGACGCACACGACGGAGTATTTCGGGGATAAGGCGAGTGAGTACTTACGAGTGGAGTTCAAGACGGAGGCGGACCGGCCGGCGAAGGATGTGCAGATTGCCCCTGAGGATCAGACACCGTTTGAGAATAAGATGTTGCGGATCGAGCGGTGCGGGCCTTGCAAAGCGGTGGCGGCGCCGTCGGTGCTGGTGTCGTTGAAGGAGCGTTCAGCGCAGTGGTTGGATGCGAACGCGGCGATGTTCACGGAGGGGGAGCAGGTACGGGTGGAAGTGCGGAGCAGGCCGCTGCGGGAGGGGTTGCCGTGAATGGATGAATGGGATGAACGACGTTTTGTGCGGAGGGGCTAACGGAAGGGTTGGAAGAGGTCAGTGGTGAAATAGCGCTCCATGCGGTCGGGGAAGACCGTGACGACGATGCGATCTTCGTTGGTATGAGCGGCGAGGTATAACTGGGCGGCGCGGTAGTTGAGGCCGGAACTGGGGCCGACGGGGTAACCTTTGCTCATGAGGGCTCGGGTGGTGGCGAGAGCTTCCTCGTCGGCCACTTCGATGGTTTCGAGATCCGGGAGTGCGTCGGGTTGGAAGATGGTGGAGACACATTCGACGACTCCGGGGATGCGGGCCGAGAAGCTGCAGCATTCCACATCGGCGAGGCGGGTGAGATTGACGGGGCGGGCGAAGACGGGAATGGGAAGGCAGCCGGAATCGCGAAGTCCTTCGTAGAGTCCGACGAGTGTGCCTCCGGTGCCGACGCCGCTGACGACGGCATCGGCGCGGCCGGAGGGGATGTCGTCGATGATTTCGCGGGCGGTGAGGAAGCGATGGGCCTGGGCGTTGTCAGGGTTGCTGAACTGGCGTGGCAGGAAAACGTGGGGTTCGGCGGCCGCGAGTTGCTCGGTGATGCGGATGGCGCCTTCGATGCCTTCCTGTTTTGGGGCGAAGCGGATTTCGCCGCCGTAGGCTTTGATGATAAGGACGCGCTCATTGGAGACGCCTTCGGGCATGACGGCGATGAAGCGGATGCCGAGTTGGGCACAGGCGAGAGCCATGGCGATGCTGGTGGATCCGCTGGAGGCTTCGACGACGGTAGTGCGGGCATCGATGCGGCCCTGGCGCCAGGCCTTTTCGAGGATGAATCGAGCGATGCGGTCTTTGGTGGAGCCGGAAGGGTTGAGGAATTCGAGTTTGGTCCAGACGGGGGGAAGCGCCGGATCGAGTGAGATGGCGACCAGCGGCGTAGGGGCCTGCAGGCGGAGTTGCATGGTATGCGCTTTTCTTCATTGTAGCGGGCGTAGAATGGGCTTAAATGCCGATTGCCCGACGCCGTCTCCTGTGGGCCTGCGCGCCCTTGCTTTGCCGGGGTGCCGAAACACGAATGGCGGCGAATGTTTCGGAGCTGACGAAGGCAGTAGCGGATTCGCGGCCTGGGGATACGGTGTTGCTGCGGGATGGGGAGTGGCGCGATGCGGCGCTGGTGGTGCATGGGGAAGAGATTGCCGTGCGGGCGGAGACACCGGGCAAGGTGGTGTTGAGCGGGCGGTCGACGTTGAGTATTTCCGGAGCGAGGGTGGAGGTGAGCGGGCTGCTGTTCTCGGGCGCGGTGACGGAGAGCGATCTGATTCGCTTTCGCACGGCGACGTCGCGGCAAGCGGTGGAATGCCGGCTGACGGAGTGCGCGGTGGTGGATTCGAATCCGCCGGATAGCGGGACGAATACGAAGTGGGTATCGTTGTACGGGGCGAGGAATCAGGTGGACCGTTGCTACTTTGCGGGCAAGAAGAACCTGGGGACGACGCTGGTAGTGTGGCTGCCGGCGAGCGGGGAGTCGAATTATCACTGGGTTCATCACAATCATTTCGGGCCGCGGCCGGTGCTGGGAGTGAACGGTGGCGAGACGATCCGGGTGGGCGACAGCGCGACGCAGACAGTGGAGAGCTACACGCTGGTGGAGGCGAATTACTTCGAGCAATGCGACGGGGAGTTGGAAATCATCTCGAACAAGTCGTGCGGGAATGTGTATCGCGGGAACACGTTTGAGAATTGCGCGGGGACGTTGACGCTGCGGCATGGGGACCGGTGTCTGGTGACGGACAATCATTTCTTCGGGCATGGCAAGCGCAACACCGGGGGAGTGCGGGTGATCGGGGAAGATCATCGCGTGCTGGGGAACTACTTCGAAGGGCTGCGGGGCACCGGGACGAGGGCGGCGCTGTGTGTGATGAACGGGA
>JAEUQG010000379.1 GCA_016789755.1 Bryobacterales bacterium | reverse complement strand
GCTCGCCACTGAGGCCGTGCCCTTCGACCGTTCCTTTCTCATGGAACGACTGCGGCAGGCGGCAGCGTATCGCTCGGCGGTGGTAGACAATTCGGACTGCTACCGGATGGTGTACAGCGAGGCGGACCTGCTGCCCGGCCTGATTGTCGATCGCTACGGGGATTGCCTGGCCGTGCAGTTGCTCAATCAAGGAATGCAAGCGGCTGAGGTACTAGTGGTGGATTGCCTCCGCGAGTTGTGTTCTCCCACGGCCATCGTGGCGCGCAACGATGTTGAGGTTCGCACGCGCGAAGCGTTGCCTCGCGAAACCAAGATGCTATTCGGCGAGATCCCCGGCGAAGTGGCAATGCACATGAACGGCATGCGCTGGCACGCCGATTTGATGGGCGGCCAGAAGACGGGCATCTTCCTCGACCAACGGGAGAACTACCGGGCAGCCGCGCGGTGGGCTCATGGCCGTGCTCTCGACTGTTTCACATGCACCGGTGGATTCGCTCTGCATATGGCGTCGAAATGCGAATCGGTGGAAGCGGTAGACTCCTCCTCCGCAGCCTTGAGCACTGCCCAGAAGAACGCGGCGGCGAACCACATCGCCAACGTGTCCTGGTCGGAAGCGAACGCCTTCGACTGGCTGGCTGGGCACGATGCGGCCGGGCGTCGATTTCACACAATCGTGCTGGACCCTCCGGCTTTTGCCAAGACTCGTGCCGCCGTGGATGGGGCACTCCGCGGGTACAAGGAAATCAACCGGCGGGCGCTGCGATTGCTGGAGCGCAACGGCGTGTTGGTAAGTTGTTCCTGTTCGCACCACGTGAGCGAAGCAGCGCTGTTCGAGGCGATTGCCTCAGCCGCATTGGACGCCGGCCGCACGCTGCGCGTGTTGGAGCGTCGCACCCAGGCGCTCGATCATCCGGTGTTGCTCACCGTCCCCGAGACCCACTACTTGAAGTGCCTCGTTTTCCAGGTGATGTAGTCACTGCGTCTGTGCCGGCACATCTCCGTATCGCCACGGTGCGCTGAAAGGCTTGGCGGGGGGCGCCTCAGGGAGCTTGCCCGGCGTCAACTGATTGGCCAACGCAATCCCCGTATTGGCGATCGTGCGTCCCGCACTGGGAATCAGATTGCTGTAGGAAGTGAGGCGCGTTTCATACCCGCCCCCGGACTCACTCAGCGCCTCTTCGGTAGGCACATACCCGACACAACCATTCGACAACTCGGCCGGGAACGTGAACGGAAAGCGGCTTTTGGCCTTGATGTCCAATCCGAACTCAACAAAGTACTCCGCCGGATTCGAGACAAAGACGGCCGGCCCGACCTGAATCGCCTGCACCTCGGCATCGACGACTGGCTCTTTCTGAATCAGGTATTCAAGCATCAGTGTCTCCTTGGCGAAGGTCCACTCGGTCACACCGGCCACGTTGGGGTCTTTGGAAATGAGGCTGCGGGCCTCGCGCAAGGTCGATTCCGCCGGCTTACGGCGCGGAATCCGGATGACGCGCGAGAGCGAATCCACCGGTGTGAGCGCACCGCGAGGCATCGACAGCAGCACTCGTACCGCTTCTGCTCCCACTCTTCCGCCGACGAACTGCGCCGATTCGTCGCCTGACGGCGGCAGCACCTTGCTGAAGTTGTCCACCTGCGTCACATCGCCGCAGGCGCCTTGCACGAAGACCACCGTGACATGCTCCCCGAAGAATCCGCGGATCGCTTTCTCCATGTAGTAAATCCAATTCGCGGAAATGCCTCCGGGACTGGTGGTGGCATGGCAACTGAAATTGACGATGCAGCCGGTGAGCTTGCCTTCTTTGTCCCATGCCCCTACGACGCCGACATCGGGGTCGATGGGCCCGGCGTATTGCACCATGTCCGGATTATTCTGTCCGGGGTGACTGAAAGTGCGGCCGTTCTTCATCCTGACGCGCCGGTTGAAGCCCACCTTTTCTTCCCGGCCCATGCCCACACCGCAAAGAAGATCGGCGCGCTTGTTGTGTGCATCCACCACAGCGGCGACAATCTGCTGGTGAAGCGACCTCAGGTAGCGTGGATCCGCGGCGGATGACTTCTCGTAGGCCAACTTGCGCACCAATTCCGATGCACCGTCGTATTCGCCCGGCTGTACCATGCCAATGGGTCCGGAAGAATGCGAGTGCGACGCGTTGACCATCACCGCATTTCCGGGGATGCCGGCCTTCGCTTCGATCTCCTTGCGCACGGCCAGAACTAACTGGCGGGGCACGATCAGCGCGTCCAGCCCGACAATCGCTGCTTGCTTGCGCCCATCGTCGAACACGGCGGCTCGCACTTTGCAGCGGTCGTGCAGGGTCTTGTGAAATACCTTTCCGTACCCGCCGGGCTGTTCCATGCCGATCTCCGGGGTAATGTCCGTCTCCGCGAAACCGGCTTTCACGGTCGGATTGCCGGCCCACCGCGCTTGTGCGGACAAGGACATCGCCGAGGCGAAAGACAAGAATGTTCTGCGCTTCATGTAATGCAATGTTACCCGATATAATCGGGCTCGGAGGTCACGGTTTCATGACACGGCGGACATTGTTGGCGGCGGGGACGGCGGCAACTGCGGCGAGTGCGCAGAAGACGCCGCCGAAGGTCCACATCGGGATCGTCGGCGGGGGTTTCGGATCGAGTTTTCAGTGGCATCTAGATCCCGATTGCACGGTAAGCGCCGTATGCGATATTCGCACCGACCGGCTGCAAAGGCTCTCTGAGGTCTACCGCTGCGGCAACACCTACAAGGACTTCCGCGCCATGCTGAAGCATCCCGGCTTGCATGCCGTGGGCGTCTTCACACCCGCTCCCCTGCATGCATGGATGGCGGTAACCGCCATGAAAGCCGGCAAACATGTCATCAGCGCCGTACCGGCAGCGATGTCGGAAGAGGAACTCGTGGAGATCCTCGAAACCGTCAAGAGCACCGGGATGAGGTACATGATGGCTGAAACCAGCTACTACCGGCCGGAAGTGATCACCTGCCGCGAATGGGCCAAACAGGGCAGGTTCGGAACCATCTTTTACTCGGAAGCCGAATATCACCACGAGGGGTTGTTGCCGCTGATGTACGACGACCGAGGCTTCCCCACATGGCGGCACGGTCTCCCTCCCATGCACTATCCCACGCACTCCACTGGAATCGTTGTGCCGGTAACGGGAGAGCGGCTGGTGGAAGTAACAGCCTACGGATGGGGCGACGGACACGAAATCCTTAAGACAAACGCCTACAAGAACCCGTTCTGGAATACCGTGGGTCTTTTCAAGACCGAGAAGGGCCACTCTTCGCGTATCGCAGTATTCTGGCACATCGCCGCCGGCGGCACGGAACGAGGGCTTTTCTACGGCGATCGCATGAGCTACATCATGCAGCGCCCGGAAGGCTCGCCGAACACCGTCTTTCAAATCAGCAAAGAGGGTCAGACGGTGATCGACGAGAACGGCTATCCGGAGGGCAAAGTGGAGCGGCTGAAGTTCGCCGAATCGGCGCATTTTGAACAGCTCCCTGAGCCGATGCGCGTGAAGTCCGGGCACGGGAACTCGCATTCGTTCCTCACCCATGAATTCGTCAGCGCAATCCGTGAGGACCGCCACCCCTCGGTGAACATCTACGAGGCGATTGCCTACACTCTGCCGGGAATCGTAGCCCACCAGTCCGCATTGAAAGGCGGCGTCAGCATGAAGATTCGCGACTACGGGCGGGTCTAGCCATCGCTTTGATAAGATCCGTCTGATGCGGAAACTCAACCGGCGCGAACTCACCAGGGCTGCCTTCGCGGCCATGGCCGCTCCCTCAGCCTTGCAGGCGCAAGCCTCCTCCATCACGCACGGACCCATTCTCGGTCACGTCACCGGCACCGATATTAGTATTTGGGGCCGCACGGCGCGGCCTGGAGAATTCCGTATCCGCTATGGAACCGACCCCAACCGGATGGACAAACTCTCCGATCCGGTACGAACTTTCTACGATCACGACAATGCCGCATGGGCGAAGATCTCGGGGCTGTTGCCGGGCACGAAATACTACTTTCGCCTTGTGGCAGGGCCTTCGAATGAGGGATCGCCGGATCACGCGGGCAGCTTCCACACCGTCCCCGATGCAAACGCCTACCGTGGCGCCCTGAATCCGAAAGGACTGTTCAATTTCCGCTTTCAGTTCGGTTCTTGTGCCAACCAGAAGCCGGGAAATGGCATGGGGCCTGGATTGCCGGCGTATCAGACGATGCGGCGGCAATTGAAGGATAAAGTGCTCTTCGCCGTGATGAACGGTGACTGGCTCTACGAAGACAAGCGCGAGTTCCCCGTTGAAGACTGGTGTAGACAGACAGGTTGCCCGCCCGCAGCGATCCCCAATATTCTCCGCATCGCCCCTTCGATGACCGGAGTATGGGAGAACTACAAATTCTTCCTCGAACGCGGTGTAAACATGGCCGCTTGGCACAAAGAGGTTCCCAGCTATTTCACGCCCGACGACCACGAGATTCTCAACGATGTCTATGCCACCGCGCAACCCGGAAACAACAGCCGCCGCACCGTATTCCGCGACATCTCGCTGCGCGCCTGGTATGACTACATCGCGGGAAGCAACCCGCTTGCCACTTCCGCCCACGCGCATTTCGGCAGGGCCTCGCTCAAAGCCGGCAGCGATGTGCTCACTGACCCCAACACCGATTTCACAAAGCTCACAATGTCTGAGCTTTCCAACCTGCATGTGCACTGGGGCGGTCAACTTGCGGGGGTGGATATTGGCAAGCTCGATGATTCCGGCGGCGATCCCAATGCGGGCGTGTACAACGTGGTGGAGGTGCTCGACGCGCATCGTCTCAAGATCGCTCCCGCTGCACGCTCCAACAGCGAGAGCGCCTATTCCATTGGCCGGCACTCTTATGGCAAGTTCCGAGTCGGCAACGTGGAGGTGTTTCTGCTCGACACTCGCAGCCTGCGCGATGCATTCGACACCAAAGACCCCATGAGCCGCGGACTGTCCATGATCGGACGGGCGCAGCGGGAATGGCTGATGCGCAGCATGAAGGAAAGCGACGCTGACTTCTTCTTCCTTGCCTCCTCCGTCAATCTGATGATCCCCCACGTCGGTAGTCCCGGCTCCAGCGGGCCAATCGAAGGTAAAGACGACGCCTGGACCGCATTTGTCGAAGAGCGGGAAATTCTGCTGCGATTCTGGGAGGCTCTCAACAAACCCGTCTTCGTCATGACCGGTGATCTGCACAACAGCTTCGCCGTCAAGGTGTCCGACAAAGTATGGGAGTTCTGTTCCGGGCCCCACAACTCAGCCAACCATCCGGCAAGGAGCGAAGGTGACCGTCCGCCCAACGGGACATTCAACTCGCGCGGCAGAATGTGCGAGATCCGCTGGTCCACATATTTCCGTAACGACGTTCCACCGAAACTCCGCCGTAAGCCAGTCTATGCGGTGGCGCAAATCAACAACGTGTTCGAGAATCCCGATGAGTCGGGCAACAGACGATGGGTCGCCTTCGACAAGCCTCACGTCGTCATTCAATACTACGATGGCGTCTCCGGCGATCTGCTGTACGCCGAGGCGGTGCATGCGTGATCGCACGCCGCACACTTCTGCGTGTGCTCCCTGCGGCAGTCACGCTGCCTGGCGCCGGCATGGCGCAATCGCGGCCGCTGCTGGAACAAGAAGCCGCCAGGATCCTCGAACGCGCTGAAAAGGAATTGGCCACCCCGCAAGCCTGGGAGCCTGTGCGGGCGCAACGGCGGCGCGAGTTGCAGGCGATGCTGGGCCTCGATCCTTGGCCTGCCCGTACCCCGCTGAACGTGCAAATCCGCGGTTCTCTCGACCGCGACGACCACACGGTGGAGAAACTGGCTTTTGAGAGCCTTCCGAAGTTCTACGTCACCGCCAATCTCTATCTTCCGAAGCAGAGGAAAAGCCAAGTCCCGGCGGTTGTCTATGTATGCGGACATGCCATGGTCCCGGAGGGTGCGAAGACAGCCTATCAGCGCCACGGCATCAGCTTTGCCCGCAACGGATATGCGTGCCTGATTGTCGACCCCATTCAGATCGCGGAGATCTTTTCCCTCCATCATGGCGTTTACGCCATGCAGTTGTACGATTGGTACGCACGCGGCTACACGCCTGCCGGGATCGATGTGTGGAACGCCATTCGCGCCATCGACTACCTTGCCGCCCGTCCCGAAGTGGACGCATCGAAGATCGGCATGACGGGGCGTTCGGGCGGAGCTGCAATGACATGGTTCACCGCCGCTCTGGATGATCGCATCAAGGTCGCCGCGCCGGTGATGGGCATCAGCACCTATCTCGCGAATCTGCGCGAAGACACGCAGCGGCGCCATTGCGACTGCATGTTCCCCATCAATTTCCACCGCCATGACATGACACATCAAGGCGGGCTAATAGCACCGCGTCCCCTCTTGATGGCCCACGGCAAGAAAGACGACCTGTTTCCGGTGCCAGGCTACACCAAATTCGAGGAGGTGCTGACCAGGCTGTACCTCGGCTACGAACGCCCCGACCGGTTCCAGAACATCGTGGTGGATACCGGGCATCAGGATTCCGATTTCCTTAGAGAGCAAGTCCTCCGCTGGTTCGACAAGCATTTGATGGGAGTGACTCGCGATCCCGAAATGACCTATCGGAATGCGGAACCTGCAGAACTCACCGCCTTTCAAGGCAAGCCGCCAGCAGACGCGATCAATCCGCGTGTTCATCTGCTCTTCAAGCCAATCGCTAAACCCCGCCCGGATCTCTTGCGTGTCTTGAGAACGGAGGTATTTTCCCAGGCGTTGGAAAAGAGGGGCGCCCCCCGAACGCGGCTGCGCGCGCCGGAGCAGGAGGGCCGCTTCCCGGGCTTCCTCTATATCGTTCCCATCGGCGAAGACCCGGCGCTAACGGGGAATTTCTTCCGTCTCGGCGCGTTACCATCGGGCGTTGTCGAGATGCGCGCTCACGCCTTCGGATGGCAGCCCGGCGAGTATCGCGGACTGATCCGGAATGCGATGCATGTCGGAACGACGCCCGAAACAATCCGCCTGCAAGATGTTTTGGCCGCTATAGACGAGTTGCTGCGGCATCCCAAAGTGGATGCATCGAAGATTGTCATCGGCGGCCGCGGGGTCGATGCGGGAATCGCGCTCTACGCCGCTGCCCTTGACCCTCGTATCTCCGATGTCCTGCTCATTGAGCCACCCGAAACGCATATCCGCGGACCCATCTTTCTCAACGTGCTGCGTCACACCGATATCGCCGGAACAGCCAGAGCCCTGGCTCCGCGCAAGCTTCACTTCTTTCATTACAAGGCACCGGCGTTTCAAGGACCGCATATGCGCGAGATCTACTCCCTGGCGCAGCTCTTTTAGTGCTCAACTAGCAATATGCTGCTTCCACTGCTGCTGCTGTTCGCCGATGCCGTTCACGCACAACAGAAGGCGTGGGTGGAGCCCACGTTTGAATCTCTGGGCCTCTATTTCAACGTAACCTCCACTCCCGCAAACTGCCGGCTTCAATACAAGGAGTCCGGCGCGGGCCAGTGGCGCGACGGCCACTGGATGGTCTACGATCCTCGCGAAAAGCAGTGCCGTGGCTCCCTGGTGCTGCTAAAACCGGACACGGCCTATGATGTGCGCATGTCCGCCGCTGAAGAAACAGCCGAACTACAGGCTCGCACACGGAGTGAGCGCTTCCCCATCGGCAAGACGACGTATTTGCAGGACGCACCCCGCGATCGCACGTTGCGCATCACCGAGGGTGGCGACGCGTCGGGGTGGCATCTGGTCACGCCTTCGCCCAAAACAAAATGGGTCTCCGATGTATTCAATCTCTCCGACAACAACATCGTCATCGAAGCTGACTATGTGGTTTTACGCGGCGTGGAACTGCGCAACGCGGCCGTACACGCGATCCACATCAAGGATGGCGTACAGAACGTGGTCATCGAGGATTCCCACATCAGCGGATGGGGACGCATCGGTGGAGCAAGAGTGTGGGGAGTGAACACCGGTTCGGACAGCGCCGTGTTCGCTGGCCGGCGAGCCGGACGGCTGGTGATTCAACGAAACTTGATCGAGCATCCACGCGGCGGCGCGAATGACTGGGAGTCCGGGCATCCATCAGGCCCTCAGGCCATCACGTTGATCGACTCCAGCGGCGGAAACGTCATTCGCTACAACACCATTCAGTCTTCCGATGACCACGGCTTCAACGACGGCATCGGCGGCGGCTCAAACTACAGCTTCGAGGGCAGCCCCAATCGAGACTCCGATATCTACGGGAACATCGTTTCGCACTGCTGGGACGATGCCATCGAGAGTGAGGGCGCCAACCGCAACGTCCGTATTTGGAGCAACTACATCCATCACACCTTCGTCCATGTGGCCACCGCCGCCACCGCGATGGGCCCCCTCTACATCTTCCGCAATGTCTTCGGCGAAAGCCGCCTCACTCACATCGACCCCTCTGGAGGCATGATGATCAAGACCGGCATGAATACCGTCACCGTCAACGGCGAGCGTGTTTCTACCGGACTCGGCTACCGGTTCATCTATCACAACACCGCGCTGCAGCCACGTGGTGGATTGGACGTGTTCAGCAGTCATGAGCTGCACAATGCGGTCACTCGCAACAACATCTTCTACTCCCGCGGGCGATCGTATCCGCCCGATCGCGGCGCGCCGGCCAATGACTTCAAGAACGATCTCACCGGCGGCTACTTAGGCGGCGGATTCGTGCAGTCGATGTTCTTACCTTCACAAAAGCTCGAATGGTATCTTGCCCCGACAATGAAGCGGATCCAATGGGGCCGCGTTGAGTTCAGCGCCAACGGCCAGAAAACAGCAATCACCGATCCGATGATCTTCGGCGCCAATCCAGCCGTTGACAGGGGAGTGCCGATCCCCGGCTTCAACGATGCGTTTACCGGCGCGGCGCCCGACATCGGCGCGTACGAAACCGATCTACAGCCCCTTCGATTCGGACGTGAAATGGCCCCTGGGTTCCAACGCGCCCCTTGGGAGCTGTACGCAACGGAGACACCGTGACCGAAGCGCAGCGGTTCTTTGAGTGCTTTCTGCGCAACGGACAGGCCCCCCGCGATCTGCTGGAAGCCTACACCGCTGCGCGCGCCGCTTTGCGTCTTCCCCCGGACCCTCTTACAGAAAGGTTGGTTGCCACCCGCAGCGATCTGTCTGCCGCAGAGTTCGTCCGGCGCCGCAGCGATCCGCGCAACGGACTCACCACGCGCGCGTTGCTGATGCTGTCTCTCGCCGAGGCCCGCCCGGATTGCGTGGAGGCCTTCCTGCTGGAAAGCCCATCGGTCTGGCGGGCCTGGCAAGCACTAGCCGCAGCCCCGTTCCTCACCGCCTACCGGATGGTTAAGGGTAAACTGCTTCTGTGGTGGCATGGACGCAAACTCTGAAGTGATTGTGGTCGGCTCCGGTCCTGCCGGCGCGATGGCCGCCTGGGCACTGCGGGGACTTGGCGTTCGCCTCCTCGACTTCGGCAACACATCCGCCGGCCTTCCCAAACTCCAGGAGAACCTGTATTCACTGCGGCGCAAAACGGATTTGACTCCGCATCTGATCGGCCCGAATTTCGAGGCCCTACGCTATTTGCGCCGTGATACCCCTGTCAGCCTGAAACTTCGTGCACCCGCGTTGGAGTTCGTCATCCGCAATTGGGAAGAGCTCGCGCCCCTCACTTCGTCTACCTTTCGACCGGTCATCAGCCTTGCTAAAGGCGGATTCGCCAACGCCTGGGGTGCGGGAGTCTATCGCTTCGGTGAGGACGATTTGCGGGGCTATCCCATCGGCCTCGCCGATCTCAGCACTCATTACGATGCGGTGGCGCAGCATATTGGGATCAGTGGATCCCGCGACGATCTTTGGGAGGAGTTCGGCGAGGAGCCGTCACTCGATCCACCGCTGCGCTTGTCACGCAACTGCGGCCAGTTGCTGGCCTCCTACAACAGCCGGCGAAGCGCCTGGATGCAACGTGGAGTCCGTTTCGGGCGCCCTCGCCTCGCCGTCATCACCCAACCGCGCCGCGGCCGCGAGCCCTACGCCTACCGTTGCCTTGAATTCGTCCAGACCGGAGACCCGGCCATGTACAACCCTGCAATGACAATCGATGAATTGTCTCGCGCCGGCGCGATCCAGTACGAGCCGGGATGGCTAGTGGAGAAGTTTCGAGAATCGGAAACTGGAGTTGAGGTGATCGCCCGGGATTCCCAGAACACTCGCGTGGTCTTCCGCTCACGAACCCTAATCCTCGCCGCCGGAGCACTCAACTCCGCGCGAATTGTTCTGGCCTCATTCGCTGACTTCACAACCAGACTCCCGCTGTTGGACAACCCCATGACGGTGCTGGCGATGTTCCATCCCCGCTCGTTCGGAACCACTCTCCAACAGGACGATCCAGCACTGGCCCAACTCAATGTTGTGCTTGCCGCGGAACAGTTCGGAACGAAGTATCAGGCCAGCCTCTACGGCTGCAATGGCGCCCCAATGTCGGATTTCGTCGGGACACTGCCCCTGCCAATGGACGTCAGTCGCCGGCTCCTGCGGTACCTGCTGCCCGCGCTCTCGCTTGCCATCGTGTTCCACCCCGCGGAGCCTTCCGCCAGGCAGTCCCTGCGGCTGCGCGAAGACGGAGCTTTGGATGCCTCCTACGAATGGCATCCTGACAATCGGCTGGCCGGCCGCCTCAGCACGGTTTTTCGCGGCCTCGGTACGTGGACCGCGGCAGGCATGGCGAAGCACCGCAATCCCGGTGAAGGGATACACTATGCCGGCACTTTGCCGATGGCTGCTTCTCCAGGGCCTTACCAGCTCGACACTGCGGGAAGACTGCAAGGTACGCGTAACGTGTATGTCTGCGATGGAGCGTGCCTCCCGCGATTACCCGCCAAGAACCACACCTATACGGTCATGGCAAACGCCCATCGCATTGCAACATCCATCGCCAGGAGGGTCGCCAGATGAGAATTCTCCTCACAGGCGCCAACGGGTTTCTGGGATCGTCCCTGGCGGAGCATTGGCGCGCGCTCGGCCATGAAGTCCGTGACTCGGGGGGCTGCCGGCTCGGCGAAGAGCTACCCTGCGCACTCCCAGCCGGCTGTGACGCAGTCATTCATCTGGCTCATGATTTCGCACCGAATGCAGCCGCTGTCAACATGCAAGGGACCATGTCATGGTTCGAAGCCGCATCCCGTGCCGGTGTGCGGTGGCAGGTCTTCGTCAGTTCCTTCAGCGCACGCCCCGATTCGCTGAGTTCGTACGGATCGGCAAAGTATGCGATTGAGCAGCATGTGCTGGAACAAGGCGCCACAGTGGTGCGGCCAGGGCTCGTCGCCGGCAACGGCGGAATGTTCGCCAGAATGGTGCGCACATTGCACCGGCTTCCCGTTGCGCCGCTGGTCCTCCCCGATGCGCGATCGGTTGCCGTGATTTCGCTCTCGGACTTCCTGGAAGCGATGACGAAACTGATGGTGGAATGCGCAACTGGCCCCTTCAACCTTTTTTGCCCCGCGCTCCTCACAGGGCGCGAGTTCACTCACGCCATCTGGAGCGCCATGGGAAAAAAGGGTCTTGTCATCGAAGTTCCCCCTTCCGTTGCCATCGCATGCCTGCGATTGACGGGAGCCTCATCGGCGCTCGACAGCGTAAGGGGCCAGCTAGCCAACGCCGTTCCTATTCATCGCGGTGATCTCGCGAGCCTCATCCTGCGTCCCACCGATCCCGCGGTCGCGGTAACATGCGCTGCCCGTGGAGTGGTCAATGATTGATCGCATCAAACGCTTCGTGACGCATCCGCTTCTGCGCCCGCACGCCATGGGCAGTCCCGAGTGGTTCGCCGCGCAAAGCAAGCTCTTCGACGAAAAACCATTGGTCCAGCGGTGCTATGCGCTCTGGTACGATCAACTCCTGCGTGACGCGGACTCCACCGCATTGCCCGGCGCTATCGTAGAACTCGGAAGCGGCTCCAGCCGCCTGAAACTGCGACGCCCCGATATCATTGCCTCCGACGTAGTACCTGGCGCCGTCGATCTGGTGGCGGACGGAACGCGCCTGCCGTTCCGCGACAGTAGCGTTCGCGCCTTGCTGCTCACCCATGTCTTTCACCACATCCCCGACGCCGGGGCCTTCCTGCGGGAAGCATCCCGCGTGCTCATCGCAGGCGGCGTCATCTCCATGGTCGATTGCGCGCACACGCCGTTCAGTCGCTTCTTCTTCGGCCGCGTGCATCCGGAACCCTATCGCGACAATGCTGCGGACTGGAGTTTCCCTCCCGGCAACACAATGCTCGATTCCAATCAGGCCCTCACCTGGATTGTCTTCCAACGCGACCGCGCACGCTTTGAAAAAGAGCATCCCGATCTTCTCATCGAGCGCCGGCAATGGTTGCCTTGGTTCTCCTATCTGCTGTCCGGCGGCGTTAACCTTCGTAGCTTCGTGCCGCCCGGCTGCAGTGCGCTGGTGCAGGCCGCCGACTGGCTGCTGAAGCCCCTCGATCCCCTCTGCGCCATTCACTGGCATTGGACAATCCGCAAAGTTACTCGCGACGAAAAATGAGAGTCCTTTGCACCGCGAAGTTGGCTACGAACAGGGTGCCTTCCGATAAGAGTTTTGCGCTCAAAGGAGCTACCCCGCCATCCACCAACGCCTCGATCAGCCGCAGACTCACGGCGCCCGATACTGCCACCAACAGCAGGAACCGTACCAGAGATTTCCAGGCCTGTTCTGTGCTGCGAAACACGATATGGCGCAGGACGAAGAATGCCACCAGCGTTGCCAGCGCCCGCCCCGCAATCTGGCTCGTGAGCAGATCCCCCGTGCGCAGCATCGCAATCGAAAAGACCGTGGAATCCAGCACCGCCGCGAGCACAGCCGACGCCGAGTATCGTAAGAATACAAAGTAAATCCGCACTGAGTCGCGGATGGGGTTGAAGTGCGAAGTAGGATTGCCAGGCTGATAGACCGTGTCGATCGGCACCTCCCGAATCACCGCACGAGACGCCCGTACCAGGTGCTCAAACTCAAACTCGTAGCCGTTGAAAGGCAACCGCAGAGCCTCCAGGCATTGCGCCCTTGGCCACACACGCAGCCCGGTCTGGGTATCGCGCAAAGCCAGCCCGGTAACAAGCCGGAATACGGTCCGCGTGAGCAGATTCCCAAGACGGCTGCGAAACGGCACGGCGCCCAGAAATGCCCGCACTCCAAGCACCAAAGCGTCGGGGTGTGAGGCGTGCGCCCTCGCCGTCTGCGCGATGTCTTTGGGGAGGTGCTGCCCATCGGCATCCGCCGTGACAATGCCCGTCACCGCCGCGTCCTCAGTCAGGATGTGGTTAAAGCCGAACCGCAAGGCGGCGCCTTTGCCTAGGTTGACGGCATGGGCAATAACCTCCACCCGTTCCATAGCTCGCAGCGCATCGAAGATCGGCTGACACTTCGCGTCGCTGCCATCGTTGACAATGACTGCCCTGTCGATGACCCCTTCTGTCTCGTGCAGGATCTCGCGAACCAAGCGCGGCAAATCGGGCCCGGGCTGATAGGCCGGAATCAACAGCACAAGCGAATTCACTGGCCCGCCTTCACCGCTGCCGCTTTTTGCTCCATGGCGTGCGCCAGGTTGTTCCGCGCCAGTTCCCAATCGGGCTTCAGGCGCACCGCTTGCTTGGCCGCCTCGATTCCCTTGTCCCACATCTTGAGCGCGTTGTAGCCTGCCGCAATATTGTTGTATGCCTCTGCGTAGTCGGGACGCAGTTGCAGAGCCTTCTCGGCAGCCCGCACGCAGTCCAGGTAGCGTCCGGCACGGAAATGCGTGAGCGACATCTGCAGGTGCGACTCCGGGCTCCCCGAGGCGATAGCGGTCTTTTCCGCCGCGCGCGATGCGAGTTCGTTTGCTTCCACAATCATTCGGAAATGCAATGCGGTTGGGTCCCCTGGCGCGATGCGCAAGGTTTCCTCCACCAGTTCGCGAAGTTCTTTCCACCGCTGCCGCTGCGCATACACCTGCGACAGTAATGCGCGCGCTTGAAAATCGTGGGGGTTCAACTGAACCGCTTGACGGAGGTTCGTTTCAGCTTCTTGCGAGCGTCGCTGCCAGTTCAACCACCTGCCGTAGTAGAAGTACCCTGACGATTGCCCCGGACTCCATTGAATCGCGTTCCGAAAGTGCCGCTCCGCCTCCGCCTGGCGCCCCAACTCCCCCTTCGCCACAGCACGATTGATCTCCAGCACCGGGTAGAACGGTGTGATGCGCGCCGCCCGCTCGAAGTAATCGAGCGCAGTCTTGGTATCCCCACGCGCCATCAGCGTCAGCCCATAGTTCATCAAACCCCGTCCATTGCCAGGGCTCTTGACCGTCACGTCCTGCCAGAGTGTCTCTTCCGTACGCCACACTTCATTGCGCAGCCGAGTAGCATACGCGGCTGCTGCCAGCGCAACGGCAAAGCAGGCCACAGCGGCGTAACGCAGCCAAGGCGCCGATACCACGCGGTGATTCAACCAATTCTTCAGCAACACACCCAATGCGATACACAAACCTGGAAACGCCATGAACATGCGGTGATCGTTGGCCACCTCCGCGAGCGGAATCATTGCCGTTGGAATCAAGGCAATCAGGAACCAGCCGAGCCCGAATGCTGCTCCGCGCCACTGCGGTGCCCGAGCGGCCAAGTATATCGCCGCGGCAACCAGCGCCAGAAAGAGCACTCCACCCAACACCCTCGGATCGGCATAGGACGCCGCGACCTTCATGTCCGTATCCGCAGTCAGATCCGTGGGAAGAAAAAACGAATAAAAATAGTGCCAGGTCACATACCCCTGCGTGGCGCGGTAGAGGCCGGGTGCGAAACCACCCGGCTGGTAGGCTGCTCCAGTCATTCGCCCGATCCACGTCCCAAGCACGACGGCTGCCAGCGCGGCAGGCATCAGGCGGAGCAGAAGCCGTTGCCATCGCTGTTCTTCATACGTCCACAAATACAAAGCCAGGATCAGCGGAAAGACAAGAGCCGTTGCCTTCGATAGCGCGCCCAGCGCGAAAGGAATCAAGTACAGTCCGGTAACCCGGAGCCTGGGATATGCCGCATAGGTGAATAGCGCGGCAGCAATTCCTAACGTTGCATAAAGATCGCCGCGCTGAATAATGTAGTTCACCGTCTCCGCGCTCACTGGGTGTAGAGCGAACAAAGCGGCCATCGCCAACGCCATGACGCTGGAGTGCAAGACTCGCTCGAACACCAGCAGTAAGCACCCTACCAGCACAAGAAACCAGAAGAAGGTAGAGTAGTGAAACCACGCCGTCGCCCCACGACCCCGGCTGTAGTCGAACGCCAGCGATAAACTCACCAGCGGGCGGAACACTTGGTGTGTCGTGAGCACACTGAATGCCGCCGGGTCGCGGAAGTACTGCATCGGATCGTTCAATGTGTGCAGGCGAACGTTGTCCACAATCGTGTGGAAGTCATCGAAATGGAACGAGTTCCCGAAGTGATTCGTGTAGACCGCCAAAGTGATCCCGGAAAGCAGCACATACGCGGCAAGGACCCATGACTTTTTCCACATTGCTTCTTATTATTCCGCACTAAAGAGGCCGAACGTGAAGATGTCGCTTTCCGTCGCAATCGTGACGTATTGCCGGCCATCCACCATATAGGTGATCGGCGAGGCGAACAGGCTGTGCCCAGTGGCGAAATGCCACAGATCCTTCCCCGATTTGGCATCCACGGCAACCAGGTTGCCATCATCGTCTCCGCTGAACACCACTCCACCAGCAGTGGAAACCGTTCCCGCCCACATCACACCGGGACCCGGCATCGGATATTCCCAGCGCTTGTCTCCGCTCAGCACATCCAGCGCCCGTAGGTAGAACTTGCCTGGTTCGGTGGGAATCCCCTCGTTACCGGTGCCGCGAAATCCGGTGGATGGCACAGGCTCCTTTGCCGATGCAACGATAATGTCGCACTGCTCCAGAGTCACAACGTAGAACAAGCCCGTCACGGAATCATAGGAAGGGGACATCCAGTTCGAGGCGCCCCGCACAGAAGGGCATACTTTTGTTCCAGCCGGAGTGGGTATCTTCTCAGGCTTCACCTTCGGCCGTCCCTTGTCGTCGAGCCCTGTCGTCCAGTCCAGCTTGTTCACGAACGGCTTGGCATGCAGGAACTCGCCGGTCACCCGGTCAAGGACGTAGTAGTAACCGTTGCGATTCGCCTGCACTAGTAATTTCCGGCGCTTGCCCCGGAACTCGGCATCCAATAAAACGGGGTTCTCATTCGCATCCCAATCCCAAACATCATGCGGCGTGAACTGGAAATGCCATTTCAGCTTCCCCGTCGTGCCGTCCAAAGCCACTACGCAATCCGAATAGAGATTGTCGCCCGGACGCCGCCCGCCGTAAAAATCCGGCCATGGATTTCCCGTCGGCCAGTAGACGATATCCAGTTCGGGATCGTAGGAGCCTGTCGTCCACGTCGGCGCGCCACCCATCTCAGCGGGAAAACCGCCCCATGTCTCCGAGCCCGGTTCGCCCTTTCCCGGCACCGTCCAAAACCGCCACAGCTCTTTTCCCGTATCGGGATGAAGGGAAGCGACGAATCCCCGTTGCCCTGACCCACCTCCCGCAACGCCCACCAGAATCCCCTTCCCGATGGCCAGCGGCGCGATCGACGTGGAATAACCCGCGTCCATCGACGCGTATTCGACATCGAAAATCAGATTTCCCGTGCTCCGATTCAAGGCGACAAGATGGCAATCGGCTGTAACAAAGTAGACGTTGTCGCCGAGAATCGCCGAACCGCGATTGACACGTGTACCCTTCGCCCCAGACGCGCGATAGTACCAGACCTTGCGCCCGTTGCGCGCATCGAGCGCATACATCTCGTTCGTGTTGGAGACGTACATCAACCCGTCGTGCACAATGGGAGATGCTTCCAGCTTCTTAGCACCCTCCACGTGAAACACCCACTTCGCCACCAGCGACTTCGCATTCGCCGGAGTGATCTGCCGCAACGCAGAATGACGTGTTGCGGAGTAGTCACCGTGATAAGTCAGCCATTCCCGATCAGGCGATCGCATGATGGCTTCCTGCGTTACCTGAGCCCATATCGCCGGTGGAATCAGCAGCAACAATGCGAGTTTCATTGCGCACCTCCCAGTTTGCCTCGCGCCGCCTGCCTTGCCAGAAAAGCAATCAGATTCTGCGCATCTGCCGCATTGCCGATGGCGGGCATCAGCGACTGTTCTTTCCATTCGAGGTTCACCACCTGTGCTCGATTTATCAAGTGCAGCTTGCCCTCATGATCCAGAACTTGAAGCGAGTAGTTGTTGTGGTTCTTCGCCACGCCATGTACGGTCTTGCCCCCCGCCAACGTGACACTCACTCCGCGAAACCCGTCTGTAATGCGCGCCGAAGGTTTCGCGATGGACTCTCGCAACTGAGGCACAGTGCGGTCTGCTGCGATGTTGGACAGGTCCGGACCCGGATGCCCACCCTTGCCCATAATCATGTGACAGGAAGAACAGCGCCCGGCACCAAAAAACAACTCTCTGCCTTTCATATCATCGCCCGCAACCGTGGTGGCAATTGCCGGAGAGGTCAGCGATCGGACATAAGCCGCCACCTGCGCCACCTTTGTATCTCCCATCGGAAAATCCGGCATGCTTGTACCTGGCAACCCGTTCTTAATGGAACCGAGCAGAGTACGATCCGGCAAGCGGCTGGCGCGCCCGGACAGCAGACTGGGCCCCTGGCTCCCTTCGCCCGTCGCCCCGTGGCATCCCGAGCAGGAACCCATGTATATCTGCTTGCCTGCGTCCACCGAGGCGGCATCGCGGGGAATCAGTTCCCGTTGCGCGTGGAGCGCACAGGCCAACATCAGCAGCAATCGCATCCCGCTATCATATCCTCACGGCAGCCCGAAGCAGAGGATATTCGGGCCGGCCGCGAACGCCAGAAACTGCTTTCCCCCCGCCATGAACGTCATGGGAGATGACCGCCAACTGTGGCCATCGCCCAGCGCCGCGGAAGCATTGGTCTGAATGTGCCACAAATCCTTGCCCGTCCTCGCGTCCACCGCCCCCAGCGCTCCACTGTCCTCGCCGAAGAAGATCACACCGCCAGTCGACAACACACCGCCCCAACTGTCGGCGGGGCCGATCTGCGGCACTTCCCACACACGCTTTCCCGTCTCAAGGTCCAAAGCCCGCAGAAACATTTGCCCAGGCTCCAGGGGAATCTCGCGCCCGTTCCAGCTTGGCGGCTTACGATAAATCCCGCACGCTTCCCTCGCCATCAGATACAGCCAGCCCGTCTCAGGATGCACGGCCATCGATGGCCAATTCGTCGCCCCTAAAACATTCGGGCACACTTTTGTTCCATCGTGCGTGGGCTCCAGCCCGGGAACAACAATGGGACGTCCGTCCTTCCCGATGCCTTTAGCCCAATTCAATCGGTCAACGAATTTCTCCGCCAGAAGCAACTCGCCGTTCGTGCGGTCCAACACGTACAGAAACCCGTTCCGATTGGCCTGAATCAGCAATTTTCTCTCCCGGCCCCGATAACGCCGGTTCAACAGCAAGGGAGTCTGCCCGCCATCCCAGTCGTAAAGATCGTGCGGAGTGAACTGGTAATACCACTTCAGCTTTCCCGTCGCCGCGTCCAACGCCAGCATGCAATCGGAATAGAGATTGTCACCCTTCCGCTCATCGCCGTTCATCGCCGGATAAGGGTTCCCCGTCCCCCAGAAAACCGTGTTTGTCTCCGCATCGAATGTGCCGGTCATCCAGGTGGCGGCCCCGCCGCCAAATTCCGCCAGCGCTGTACCCTGCCATGTCTCCGACAACGGCTCGCCCGGTTTGGGCGTGGTCCAGAAACGCCAAGCACGCTCTCCCGTGCTGGCTTTGTACGCGTCCAGAAAACCGCGCATCCCAAGGTCCCCGCCGGAAATCCCCGCCACCACCAGATCGTTCACCACCAGCGGAGCGGCTGTGTTCCCCAGGTTGCGCTTGTCGTCAACCCCTTCGCTCATCGCCGTCTCCCACAGCAACTGCCCGGTTACCCGATGTAGAGCCAACAGATGCGCGTTATCCGTCACCAGAAACACACGGTCACCCAGCGCCGCTACCCCCCGGTTCGTACCCTTGGCAGGATCGCCTCGAGATTCGCCCGACATCGGCCGTGCATAGTGCCACAACGTGCGCCCACTCCGCGCATCGAGTGCAAACACCTGATTCGGCCCAGTGACATACATCACGCCATCAATCACAACGGGAGTCAATTCCAGAACGTTGTGATTGATCGGAAAAATCCACTTCAGCACCAAGTCCTTCACGTTCCCTGGATGGATCTGCGTCAACGGACTGTGCCGGTTGCCCGTTTGATCACCGTGATAGCCTGGCCAGTCGCCCGCTATTGGCTTGGTGATTTGCGCAAACGAGGGGCCGCCTTCGTTCTCCAACTCAGGCCCTTTTGCCCCAACGGCAACCCCGCTTAGGGAGCTGAGAAACGCCAGCAGATCCCGGCACTCCTCGGCCCTACAGATTGATGCCGGCATCGCCGAACCAGCGTCGCGCCGCAGCTCCGCAATTTCGTCCATCGCATGGAGATGAAAGCGTCCGTTCAAGTCCTGTAGTTGCACGTTGTAGCGGCTTTCGTTACGCAGGTATCCGCGCATGCTGCCCCCACTGCGCAAACGTACCGTTGCCCGCTGGTAGCCCGGTTTTATCTTCACTTCCGGCCTCCGCACCGCTTCTTCGATCTCACCGAAGGTCATCTCCCGTCCGATCACGGACAGGTCGGGGCCGGATGCGTTCCCCCGTCCCATCACCATATGGCAACCCGCGCAACCGCCCTTTCCGAAGAAATATCGCTCCCCCGCAGCCCGGTCTCCCGGCGCGCCGCTCTCTGCGGCCGGCGCGCTAAAGGATCGCACCAACGCAGTCAGTGCATCCAACTCAGCCGCCGGCAGAGCAAACGCCGGCATTCCGCGAGCCGGCACGCCATCCCGAATCACGCCCCGCAGTTGCTCCAGCGGTTGCGAGCGAACACGACGATTGTTTGCTAGGTTCGGCCCGCGCTCCGTACCGCGACCATCGCCATGGCACACCGAACAGTGCTTCTGGAAGGACTGGCGCGCATCCTGCGCCCAAGCAGAAAGTGCGAGGAGAATTAGGATCAGCTTCACTTAGGTTTCCGTTCCACGGGCGCAACCGGCCCCGTTAATTCCATGCGCCCCCATGTCGAATCATCGTCGCCGCGGCCGTAGATCAGAAAGTGGCCACCATAGTCGCCGCCATCCGGGTCGCAATGGACAATTTCCAGCCCGTACACGTCGCCGAATCGCGGCGGCTTCCACTCCCGGCTGCTCACACCCAAAGTCCGATGCATCACCACACGAGCTTCCAAGACAAAACTCCCGCTTCCATCTCCGGTCATACGGATCGCATATTGAGCAGCATCCGTCGATAGCGGTTCTTCGATGTAGTTCTTTCCCGCGGCGCCGTGCCGCCACCACGCGCCATAGGTCGGCCGCGAATCGTCGATCACAAAACAGAACGCATTGTCACCTTCGCCGAATTTCTTTCCCTCCGCCCGTCGTGGGGCTTCCACAAACCAGCAGATCGAGTCTTTGTAGTACCAGCGCTTCGGCTCATGCGCAGGATCCACCGAGTCGTTGACGTTATCACGAACTTCCGCTCCCAGATAAAGGTGCTCCTCGTCCCACGCGATATAGTAGCGAGCGGACAAGTCGTCTTCCGGTTCTCTTTCCGTTCCATGCAACGTGAGGCGATTGATCGCAGGGTCATACCACGGCGTTCGGCGCAGCCTCTCGATATCCCACACCCCATCGGTGAATGCGTACCGCTTCCATTCGCTCAGATCGCCATCCACACGGACCGGCCGATCCAGCCTTGGCACTCGCACCGCCGGATCCTGCCCCATCGCAGACACTGTCATCAGCAAGCACAACCTGATCATGCGAGCACCTCACTCACCATGAGCCGTTGAAGCTGAAAAAGGGAAGACACGCAACCAGCCCAGAGCATCACCTCATCAGCATATCTTCATCTGGCCTGAGGTTGGGTCGTAGTAAGCATCGCGTGTCATTGCGGAATGGCCATCACCGCTGTATGTCAGGAAGCTACTTTCTCTCCGGCCACATTACCTGGCTTCACTTGACATTCGACGCACCCCGCGTCAGCTTCTCTGAATCGCGCACATTCTCCGCGTCAGCCTCCCCCACCATCGGCTCTCGTCGACCAGATTCAGCAATTTCGCAAAAGCATGTGTGGAAAAATCCAACGAGTGTGATGGGATGGGGCAATGGATTGGAAAGAGGAGGGTTGGTGGACGGCATGGGATTCGAACCCACGGCCTCCGCGTTGCGAACGCGGCGCTCTCCCAACTGAGCTAGCCGCCCACTTCCTTTTTATTATACAACGGCTGCCGTCCGCCGCTTCAAGCTAAAATAGTAGCTTCCCCATGACTCTGGATGAGCAGTTGAAAAAAATGGCGCAGGACTGGGATCTGCGCGCCAAAGAGAACGCCCGCTACTACGTCAACACCGAGCGTCAGGATTGGACAGACGATGAGTTCTTCACCTCCGGCCGGCGCACCGTGGAAGAAGAGATTCTGACTGACATGACCAATATCTGCCAAGGCAAAGACCCCAAACAGATGAGGGTTCTCGAAATCGGCTGCGGAGCCGGTCGTGTCACTAACGCATTGTCGGAGCTATTCGGCGAAGTTTGGGCTGTCGATGTCAGCGCCGAGATGATCCGCCAGGCAAGCGCCGCGCTCGCCGGGAAGAACCACGTCCATTTGATTCATTGCAACGGAACGGATCTGAGCGGAATCACTGCCGACGCATCCTTCGATTTCGCCTTCTCCACCATCGTCTTCCAGCATATCCCCAGCTATGCGGTGATTGAGAACTACGTTCGCGAAGTCAACCGCTTGCTCCGCCCCGGCGCGCTTTTCAAGTTCCAGGTCCAAGGAGACACCACCATCCAATCCACGCCGGAGGACACTTGGCTCGGCGTACCATTTTCCGATGCGCGAGCCGTCAAGATGGCGGACGAATGCGGCTTCGAACCGCGGTACCGGCATGGCGCGGGCCAACAGTATTTCTGGCTCTGGTTCTTCAAGCGGCCCAGCGCCTAACCGCCCGCCGCAGCGGCCCTGGCCGCCTTTCCGGCCGCTTTGCGCCGCTTCGCCCAGTATTCCTTCATTCGCTGCGATACAATTTCCCGCTCTTTCGGATCCATGTATTTGCGCCCTCTCCGTCCTTTGACAGGGACGGTGACGTCCTGACCGCTTCGCTTCAGCGTCAGCGCCTCGAGCCTGGCGATCACCTCGTCAAGCCGCGCCTTCTGGTTCCGCAGTTCCTCTATCGCCTTGATAATATCCATGTCCAATACGCCTTCCCCGTGCGCTGTGCACGCAGGACCTCCGCCTGCCCCTGCGGCAACGCTGGGCTCTTCCTTGAGGTAGTTTTGTATCCTTATTGAACTGGAAAATCGTGCAAAGGAAAAGGTACTATCGGATCAAAAATGGCCAATGCGGTACTAAGTGATATCCATGACGGGTGACGGCGATGTAAACGCCTGCCGCCGCTAGCAGTAACAGAACGACCAGTCCGATCACCACCTTGGTCCACGGGAACTGCTTCCCTTCCCTGCTCAACACCAGCAGATAGCTGGCGAAGACCCCGATAAAAAACAACCCCACCATCGGCACCGCAAAGATCAACAAATTGAAAATATCCGGCGTTGGAGTGATAATCGCCGCCACCACAACAATCCCCAAGATCGCGTAGCGTGAGTTCTCCAGCAGCCACCGCGGCGAAGCCACCCGCAATAGCGTTAAAAAGAAGATGATCACCGGCAACTCGAACACCAACCCGATGCCCAGCGTCACATTCACGAACAGATCGAAATAGGACGTGATTGAGACCATCGGCTGGATGTCGATATCGCGTCCAATCCCCAGCAGAAACACCAACCCGTAACGGAACGCCACGTAATAGGCGAACAATCCGCCCGAGATGAACAAAGCAGCCGACACAATCACGAATGGAGCCGCCCATCGCCTCTCTTTCTTGTACAGCCCAGGCGCGATGAACGACCATACCTGCCACATCACCCACGGCGATGCCAGAAAGATCGCCGTCAGCAACGGCATCTTTACCCAGACGATTTGAAACTGCTCCAACGGGTCGGTGGATACCAGTTTCGGAGGGTTCACTTTCAGTTGGATCAGCGCATCCACCGCCGGCGCGCTCACGATCTTCCACAGTACGTTACTAAAGGTGAGGCTGGCGAGAAATGCCACGCCAAGCCCCACCAGACACGAAATAATTCGACCGCGCAGCTCTTCGAGGTGTTCGAGAAACGACATGCGGAGCATGCCATCTTCGTCGGGATCATCCTCCGGTTCATCCTGCGGACTCGATGCAGGTGGCGGCGGCGGCGGTGAAGCCGGCTGCTCCTGCGCTACCGGAACGGTGTTGGATTCGTATGCGTAAGGATCGTCGTAATACCCGTAAGAATCATCGACAGTCTGGCTATGGCTGGTGACAGACACCTCTGGCGTCTCGCTCTGCGGCACTGGTTGCTGTGCCGGATCTTGAGGCACAGATGGCTTGTCTGGTTCCTGCGACATCCTGCTGTTATGACGGAAACGGTATCAAGATCAGGAACGGGCTACCGGCTTTCCGGCCTCCCCTGCTCCTGCTGCCGCTTCTGCACTCGCAACTTGCGGTGTGCTGCCATTGGCCGGCGCCGTTGTTTCAGCGGTGGCCGTATTGCTGGCAGCCTCTACGGCCCCTTCCAGGGTCGTTTCCGGTTGCGACGATGACTCAGCGCCCTGAGTTGCGGATGCGCTGACGGTGGAGTTCTCCTGCGAAGTGCCGCTAGTGCCGTCATACCCAGAATCGTAATAGCTGTTCTCGTAGTACGAGTCGTAGTTGTTCATCTCGTTCGAGTACTTCTGCAGATCCTGCTTGACGTCTTGCGTCTCCCGCTCGATGTTGGCCATCTCCCGATCGAAAGTTGACTTCAGATCGTTCGATGCACGGCGGAATTCCGACAAGCCCTTCGCGATATTCTTACCAAGTTCCGGGAGCTTCTTCGGTCCGAAAATGAGAAGAGCTAGCAGAAAGATAAACATCGTTTCTTGCCAGCCCAAAGACCACATTGGACACAACCTCCCTTGATGGTGTTAAACCAATCTCATCATACCGAGGGGGCGTTGGTGCGTCAACCACCTCCGTAGCCCTCTAATCTTGAACAGGCGGGCTGACTGGTCCCCAGGGCAGCATTCCGGAGTCTTTCCAGGACCATGCATGCGCCGGGCACATTCTAAGAGACCAGTATGCTCTGCAAGGCGGACCTACCTCGTCACGGTTGCCGGCGAGCCGGTCCATATCCGATGTCTGTCCCGTTGGATCGGCCATCACCGCCACGGAGGAACCGGGCTCGGCTCCTCCGAAAAGCGGAAATACGGCTAGCGTACTGGGAGCATGACACGGTTGGAACGTTGGCCGCCGAGGGTAAACTCGAGCGGATGCGTGCCTGCGGGGACACCCGGGGGAATGGCAAAAGCAACTACATATTGGCCAGGCAAACCGGGATAGGCTAGAGTGGCGACGACAGGGACCGGTTGTCCGGCAAGAGTGGCTGTGACCCCGAGGATGGCAAATGTGGATTCGGGAACGATGCGACCGGTGGCAAGCGAAGGCAGGGTTTGCCCCATACCGGTGGTCAGCGCTAGAAGTACGTCGGTGGCACGGCCGGGATTGTCACTGTTAATGAATGTGACATCGGACATGCGGACAATCTGCCCACCGTTCTCACCCATACGCCAAATTGCAGGCGCGACGCGTTCGACATTGGCCATGAATGCGGCGCTGCTTCCCGCGGCATTCTTCACGATCACCTGCTGGCGGCCGGGTTCAACCTCAAAAGGGATTTGCACATCGACTTGGCCAGGCGCGACGAGATAGATTGGAGCGGCGCGTCCGCCGACTGTGACTTCAACGCCGTTGAGCGCGGCGGGAAGTTGGGCGCCTTCCCAAGCCCAGTAATCAGTGGATGCATGGGCGAAGCGAACGCCGAAGATAGAGACCCAGGAACCAGGCGCCACCGTGCTGACGGAGTAATCGGCTGAGTTGAGCACAGAGGAGATGGCGGGGGCCGTGGTGAACTGATCGCGTACCTGAGAACGGACCGCGCCGCCGGTGTTAACGGAAGTGTGCAGGTTGACGTAGTGCTTTTCAGGACTTGCCACGAGAGAGTTGAGAGTGGCGAGTCCGGTGGCAGCGGTGACCATCACAGGTGCGTAGATGTTGCCAAAGCCTATGGCGCTGGCGAGCGGTGTAACAATGTTGCTGTTGACAGTGACCGGTCCGTTCTGACCCGCAACCTGATTGTGGATGTGGAGTCCGGTGAAATTGGTTTCGCCGGGGAAGCGGGTGTTGACATCGAAGATGACCTTGGCGGCCATAATGTCACCAGCCTGGTTGCGGAGAGAGTGGATCTTCAGGACGGTGGGCGCGGAGGCTTGTAGGGTGAGCGGAGGCACTTCGTTGGACGGAAGGAGATTCATTTGGAAGGTGAGGTTGTCGGTGCGGCGGAGTTGGCCGCGGATGACGCCGGCGGGGAATTCGGTCGTGTGGAGATTGACATAGAAGCCGGAGGGATCGTCGAACAGGCCGTTGACGACATCGACGGTGGCCTGGCGGGAGAGATCGACTTCGACGGGATAGAGGAGCGAGCCGCGGCCGGAGTCTGTGGAGGGGAGATTGGCGAGGCCGGTGTTGATGACGACGGGTCCGTTGACACCAGCGGGGCTTTGATGGATGTGCATGCCGGTCATGGTTTTTGCGCCGCCGAGGTCATAGTCGACCTCGAACATGACTTGTGCGGAGTCCATTTTGCCGTCGGCTCCGTACGTGCGCATCGCGGTGATAAAAGCCACGCCGGAGGCATCGGTGGTGGTGATGGCGGGGACTTCGTTGCGCGGGGAGAGCAGGGTCATATAGGTGACGATTTCGGGTTTTTGGAGTTGGCCACGGATGACGCCGCCGGGGTTCACGGTGGAGTGTAGGTTGACGTAAAAGCCGGAGGGATCGGCAACGAGGTCGCGGAGAGCGGCGAGGGCGGTGGCGGCATCGGGAGTGACTTGGGCGGAGCGGTCGATGTTGCCACGTCCGGTGGAGCTGACGATGTTGCCATTGGCTCCGCCGATGCCGGTGTTGATGACGACGGGTCCGTTGACACCGGCGGCTCCGCGGTGGATGTGGAGACCGGTCAGTTCAACGGAGGATGGGAAGGAGTAGCTTACGAGGAAATCGACGGTACCGGAGACGATCTGACCGGAAGCGTCGCGGACGACGTGCGCGCGGATGGTGGCGGCGCCGCTGGCATTGATGTCGATGGGCGGCACCTCATTGGAGGGAAGCAGCGCCGTGCGGTAGAAGATGGTTTCGGCGGATTGCGCGGCGAGCGTGGCCACGCAAAACAAAGAGAGGAGAAATGTTTTGAGCATCCTAAGCGACCCCTTTGACTGAAATTCAACGAATTGCGGACTTTGAGCGAGCCCAGCAATCTGTGTCGTTTATTGTAATCGCTTTGGGAGGAGATTTGGGTCACTGGCCGATGAGTTTGAGTTCCGTGAGGATGGCCCTGGCGATGGGAATGCGCTGATGCATCAGGGGTTCGTAATCGGGGGCCTCGATTTCGAGGGCGAAGTAGTGCGTGTTGTTGCCGCGCTCGATAAAGCCGACGTACCAGAGCGCGACGGGCTGGTTGGTTTCACGGCAGGCGCCGGTTTTGGCATAGAGTTTCCAGCCTGGGCCGGAGTCGGCGAGCATGATGTTCTTGGCGGTGGCGGTGGTGGCTGGTTTGAGACCGAGTCGGCCGGTGTTGAGGCGTTCGAGGAAGGCGATTTGTTCTTCGGGGGAGATTTGGAGGGTGCCGTCGATCCAAAAGCGGTCGACGCCGCCGGAGGTATCGGCGTTGCCATATTGGAATTGGCGGACGTAGCGGGTCATGGTATCGAGTCCGGCGCGGCGGGCGAGGGCTTGGTAGAACCAGAGGACGGAGTTTTGGTAGGCGGAGCGGAGGGTGTTGTCTTTGCCCCAGGCTCCGTTGGGGCCGCGGCCTTCGAGTTTGAGGGCTGGGTCGTAGGGGATGAGGAAATCGGGGCCGTCAGCGGTTTTGGTTTCGAGAGCGATCAGGGTGTTGGGGATTTTGAAGGTGGAGCAGGGCGGGAAACGCTGTTTGGCGCGGGCGGGGTTGTGGACGGTGATGGCTTTGGTGGCGCTGTCTTTGAGGATGAAGGCGGCTTGGAGGTTTTGGAAGTGGCTGGAGATGTCGGCGGCTGGGGCGAGGGTGGAAACGAAGAGGAGGAGCGATAGGCGCATCGGAACGATGATAGCGGACGGGGGGATGAGCGAGGAACGCAGGTCACCTTTCCTGGTGGAGCACCGAGCTTCTATGCTGGAGGGAGACCACAAATGAAAACCATCTTCCTCGTCCTCATCGTGGCTGCCACCGCCTATTGCCAGCAGGCCTTTGATCTCGTCGTTTATGGGGGCACGGCTGCCGGCGTGATGACCGCCGTCTCCGGCGCGAGGCAGGGGCTGAAGACCGTCCTTCTGGAGCCGCGCGATCACGTTGGCGGGCTCGTGAGTGGGGGACTCTCGGGCACCGATATTGGCCGTGCCGAAGTGATCGGCGGATTGGCGCTGGAGTTCTACTTTCGCGCAGGCCGCCACTACAATCTTGCGTGGTACAACCAGGAAATCGCCTGGATGCCGGAACCGCGGGTCGCGGAGTCGATCTTCCGCACGATGATGAAGGAAGCCGGCGTCGTCTTGCTGGAGCGGCACCGCTTGCGGGAGAAAAGCGGCGTCCGCAAGAGCGGGGCGAGTATCGTCGAAATCACGATGGAAAACGGCAGTCGTTTTACGGGGCGCATCTTCGCCGATACGACCTACGAAGGCGATCTGATGGCACAGTCGAAGGTAAGCTACACGCTGGGCCGGGAGAGCACGCAGCAGTATCAGGAGGACCTGGCAGGAGTGCGGGCGCGCACACCGAGCCACCAGTTTGCGGTGGAGATACCGGCTCGGGACGCCAGTGGCCGGGTGCTGCCGGAAGTCTCGGCAGCCCCGCGCGGCGAACCCGGTTCCGCAGACCGCCGCATCCAGGCGTACAACTTCCGCGTTGTCGCCAGCAAGGAACCGGGCAACCGCCTACCCTGGCCGAAGCCAGCCAACTACGACGTGAAGCGCTATGAACTGCTGGCGCTCTACGTGACGGCCATGACACCATACCTAGGCCGGCCACTGGACATTAACGAAATCAACCTGCTGCGCGTCATCCCCAATCACAAGGCGGACTTCAACAACCGCGGCGGATTCTCCACGGACTATATCGGCAAGAACTACGACTACCCAGACGGCGATTACGCAACGCGGGCGCGGATCTGGAAAGAACACGAGGATTATCAGAAAGGGTTCTACTACTTCCTGGCCAACGATCCGCGCGTTCCCACGAGCCTGCGGCAGCAGATGAGCGAATGGGGCCTTGCCAGAGATGAGTTCACCGACACAGGGAACTGGCCGCATCAGCTCTACATTCGCGAAGCGCGCCGGATGGTGGGCTCGTTCGTGGCCACACAGAAGGATCTGCAGACCGAACTCACCAAACCGGATGTGATCGGAATGGGGAGCTACAATTCGGATTCCCACAACCTGCAGCGGTTCATCAACGATCGGGGCTTCGTGGAGAACGAAGGCGACGTCCAGGTGCCGGTGAAACCGTACCAGATCGCCTATCGCGTTCTGACGCCGAAGCGGGAAGAGGCTACGAATCTGCTGGTGCCGGTTTGCTTTTCGGCGAGCCACATTGCCTACTCGTCGATGCGGATGGAGCCGCAGTACATGATCATTGGGCATGCCGCCGGCATCGCCGCCGCGCTGGCGATCGGTGCTAAGGCCGCTGTGCAGGATATCGACATCGCGGAACTCCAGCGTCGTCTGAAGAGCGAAGGAGCGGTGTTTGAATATGGCACTCAGCACAACGCCGAAGCGCTGGCATTCATTCGGCGGCGGTTTGCGCCGCCGCCGCGTAAAGGACCGGTCCCGTGGGGGTATCCGCAGAAACGCTAGAGGCTTGGTATCGACGACGCCTTGTCTGCGGCAATTATTTCGCAATAGTACGGTATAGGGCGGTGCAAAATTCGCCTCGGGTGCGCGGTTGCGTGGGGAACCAGTGTTCGATAGGTTTGGTGGGCGGCTCGGATTTGCGGGCGATGCGCCACCAGCGTTTAGCCGTCTCGATGTCGATGGGGTCCTTGCTCTTGGCGTAGTAGTCGAGGAAGAAGCCCTTCGTACCGAAGTATTGGAGCGAGGCGTGGTGCGGGTCTTTGGAATCGATGTCGCGGAAGAACGTGATGACTTGATTGCGATCGAGGATTGTGCGCTGGAGTTGGTCGACATCGACGGATCGCGGTTGGGTGTCCGCAGCGATGGCGAGGTGGGCGGCGACTCCGGCGGCTTGCCCAAGGGCCATCCAGGTGGGCTCCAGGCGCACGGTGGAGAATGCGACATGGGTCGTCGATGCGGCGACCGGGACTAGTAGACCGTCTACTATTTCAGGGACCATGATGCGGTAAGGGATCTGGTAGGGGCGGGTGAGTTGATCGAGCATGAAGATGTAGCCTTCGAGGGCGACATCGTGGCCTTTTTCGCGTTTGCGGGCGGGGAAACTGTCGACGGGGAACTCGCCGGCGGCGATGGAGTCGGGGTGGATTTTCGTGCGGCCGGAATCTGGAGTGAGGATGGTGTCGTTTTCGGTGAGGGTGTAGAGGCCGATGAGGCGGCGGGCTTCGCGCACGTAGAGTTGGAAGGGGAAATTGCCGTTGTCGGTGAATTCGTCTTTGGCGAGATGGTAGCGGCGGGCGATGGCCCGGTGTTCGGCGGGGATGGCTTCGTCGTTTTGAAGGAAGTAGAGCAGACCGAGAGTGATGTTGCGAATGCGCGCGGCGATGCGTTCGCGCTCCTCCCAAGTGCCTTCCGGGTAGCCGTAGTTCTCTTCGGCAAAGACAAAGCCGAGGGGGCGCGGGTTCATGTTGACGTCGGTTTTGCGATTGGGGAGTTCGGCGATGGAGATGGCTCGGATAGCGGTATTGAAGGTGGGGGCGAAATAGCCGACACCGTCCTTGTGGATCTTGGGCGGGCCCATCCGGCCGGATTTCCAATCGTCGATGTAGCCGAGGTAGCGTGTGCGGTCGTATTCGGGGGGCGGCGCGGTGAGGACTCGGCTGTTTGCCGGGTCGGTAGTGAGACAAAGGCGATAGGTGTAGGCTGTAATGCGCCTATCGCCTTCGCCGGTACTGCCGGAGAGGAAGGTGCGGGTTTCGTAGTCCTGATAGATGACTCCGGCGTGGAGCTCGTTGAATTCGGCGCGGCTTTCGCGGCCAAGGCGGTAACGGGCTCCGGCGTAGGCGAGGAGGTCGCCTTCGTAGGTGCCGTCGATAAAGATGCGGCCGCGGAATTCGGTGATTTCGTTGGTGGCGCGGTTGCGGACGCGAATGCCCGTGACGCGGTTGCCCTGACGAATGGCTTCTTCGATGCGGTGATCGGTGAAGAGCCGGATCTTCGACTCGTCGCTGACCATGCGGTCAAAGATGCGCTGGGCGACGGAGGGTTCGTAGTAGTAGCCGTCGCGGGAGAGCTTCACGTTTTCGTGCGTGGGACCGTACATTTCGGCGTAGTGGGCCCGGACCTTGGCGGTGAATTCGCGGAAGAGTCCGCCGATGGCCTCGCGGGTTTCGATGTCGGATTTGCCGAGTCCGCTGGTGGTCATGCCGCCGATGTGTTTGTGGTATTCGATGAGGGCGACGGAGCGGCCCTGGCGGGCGGCGGCGATGGCGGCGGCCACTCCGCCGGGGGTGCCTCCGTAGACGACGACGTCGAAGTCAGCGGCTTGGGCCGCGGTGGCGAGCAGGACAAGGACGAGGGCAGTCATCGAGTGGAGGCTCCAATTTTGGTGAGCGGGATTTCGGCGATGTCGATGTCCTCTTTGTTTCTGGAGTAGATGATCCAGAGCGAACCATTGTGTTCGATGGCGTGGGGATATTGGACGGAGCCGCTGCCTTTGGCGCGCCCGGCGAAGCGGCGGGCGGGGATGTTGCGGCGAATGGCAATGGGGCGATCGAAGGTCCAACCGTCGCGGCTGAAGGAGACGGTGAGCGGGTCGCGGCCTTTGGGGTTGGGATTGTTGACGAGGAAAAATTGGCCGCTGGAAAGACGGCCGGGGAAATTTTTCGACGTGGCGTCGGGGTAGTTGGTGCGGACGGGGCGGGACCAGGTGCGGCCATAATCGGTGCTGATGGTGCGAAGCAGGACTCCGGAACGCGAGTTGTCGCGGACGATCATGTGCACTTCGCCGTTTCGCGTGGCGTAGTAGGTGGGCTCGTCCATTTTGTCGTAGGGCGGGTCGGAGGCGATGGGGGTATGCTTCCATCGGCCGGGGGCGTCGGCGAGGGCCATGCTGACCTGCATGTTGTAGTCGCGGCAGACGAGGGAGAGCAGGCCGTTGAGACGCTCGGGCGGGAAGTTGTTCATGCAGTTGTCGGCGTAGACGCCGCGGGGCTCCCATTTGCGGCCGGTCCATTCGAAGCGGCGGAGACTGAGGTTTTTCCAGACGATGTCGCGGCCGCGTTTGCCGTAGTCGGCGCTTTCGATGTAAGCGGCGAGAGCGGTGAGTTTGCCTCCATCGACGTAGATGCCGCGGGCGATCCAGCGCGCCGGGCCTTGGGGGCCGTCGGGATCGGGGGCGAGGGTTTCGGGCTTGGACCAACGGTGGCCGTCGCGGCTGGTGGAGTAGACGACGTGTTGATCGGGATCTTCTTCGCCGACTCCGGCCGAGGACCAGACGGCCCAGAAGCGGCCGTCGTGATGGGCGATGTAGGAGTGGAGATTGAAGCCGGAGATCTTCTCGACTCCGCGGAACACGTTGGAGTGGCGCGCGGGGGCATCGGGGATCTTGGCGACGTCAGCGAGCAGGCCATCGGTGGCGAGCAGGTGGGCGGCGGTGCGGACGGGCGGGAGGTTGAAGGCATCGAGTTTGAACTCGGAGATTTCGATGTCCTCTTTGTTGGTGGAGTAGATGACCCAGAGCGAGCCGTTGTGCTCGATGGCGTGCGGGTATTGGAAACTGTTGGGACCTTTGGCGCGGCCGGTGTGGCGTTGCTTGGGCGCGTTGAGGCGGAGGGCAGCGGGACGATCAAAGCTCCAGCCATCGCGGGAGAAGGAGATGGCGAGGGGATCACGGCCGGTCTGGCTGGGGTTGTTGATGAGGTAATACCAGCCGTTGGAAAGCTTGTTGGCGATGTTCTTGCTGGTGGCGTCGGGGAAGTTGGTGCGGACGGGGGCGGTCCATGTGCGGCCGGCGTCGCGACTGATGGAGTGATAGAGGAACTTGGAACGATTGCCATCCCGGAGCAGCATGTGCACGACGCCGTCAGCATCCATGTATTCGCTGGGCTCGCTCATTCTGTCATGCGGTGGTTCGCCGGGGAGTTTGGTGACGATCCAGCGGCCGTTGTCTTCGTAGGCGGTGTGCATGCGGGCGTAGCTGTCGCGGCAGGTCATGACGAGGGGTCCGCCGTAGGAGCGGGGCGGATAGTTGTTCATGCAGTTGTCGATCAGAACTCCCTTGTCGGCCCAGGACGTGCCAGTCCATTCGAAGCGGTGGAGTTTGAGGGCGTGCCAGCTTTCGCGACCGGAAGGCGTGTCGTGCGGGCCTTCGAGTGCCGCAAGAAGGGCGTGGAGCTTGCCGTTGGAGACGTAGATGCCGCGGGCGATCCAACGTTTAGGGCCTTGGGGGCCGTCGGGGTCATCGGCGACGGGACGGGGAGTGGTCCAGGTGTGCCCATCGGCGCTGGTGGCGTAGCGGATCAACTGGCTGGAGCTGTCTTCATCGACCTGGCCGGAAGACCAGAGAGCCCAGAATTTGCCGTCGTGGTGGGCGATGTAGGAGTGGAGGTTGAACTGCCATGCTCCGGCTTCGGCGCGGTATACCGTGCTGGTTTTCGATGGAACGACGGCAAGGCTTTTGGGAGCCTTGAGCAGCGACTCGCTGGCGAGGAGTTTGGCAGGGTCGTGTTGCGCGGTGAGTTGCGCGGTGAGCAGTGCGAGTTCAACGAGCATAGCGGGCTCCTTGCCATCCGGCTTGCATTTGTTTCTGCATTGCGGTGAGGGGGTCCTTGTAGGTAAGTTGGGCGGCGACGTTCACGGTTTCGTTGGGGTCGCGGCGGTGGTCGTAGAGTTCGGTTTCGAGCACGCGGGCGTCTTGCCGCCATTCGGTGTAGCGCATGGTCTCCGTGCGCATGGTGTAGCCCATGATTCCTTGTTTCAGGATACTGTCGGTGGATTGAGGCTTGGGTTGTTGCGCGGGCCGTGGATATTGACTGAAAGCAGCTTTCTTCCAGGTTGGTTTGCCGGGTTGGCGGAGGAGTGGAACAAAGCTTTCGCCTTCGAGATCCGGCGGTGGTTTGAGAGCGGCGAGTTCGGCGAGGGTTGGATAGATATCGACGAGTTCGACAAGACGCTGAGAGTGTGTGCCGTTGCGCGCGGTGCCGGGGGCGGAGACGATGAGCGGGGCTCGGGTGGCGGCCTCGAAGTTCGTGGATTTGCCCCAATGGCCGTGTTCACCGAGGTGCCAACCGTGATCGCCCCACACCGCGATAACGGTGTTTTCCGCGAGGCCGAGCTTGCGGAGCGCGGTGAGGATGCGTCCAATGCAGGCGTCGGCGAAGGCGGTGGCGGCGTAGTAGCCGTGCATCGCCTCGCGCATCTTGGCTTCAGGGATGGGCCCTTCCTTGGGGAAATCGGCGTAGCTGCGGAGTTCACTATAGGAGGGAATGGCGTGCGTGGCGGCGTTGCGTGCGGGATCGGGGTTGGCGGAGAGCGGAAGTTCGCGGCGATCGAAGAGGTCCCAGTATTTCGAGGGCGCGGTGAAGGGGAGGTGCGGCTTGGTAATGCCTACGCCAAGGAAGAAGGGTTGCTTGCGAAGGCGCTCTAGTGTCGCCACGGCGTCATCGGCGACTTTGCCGTCGATGTAGTCGTTGTCGGGGACATCGGCGCGTTCGGTGGCTACGGTTTTGACCCAGTCTTCGGCGGGCTGGTTTTTGGCGAGGGCGTACTGGTTGCGCTTGGTGACCATGTGGAGACGCTCGGGCACGGACCAGCTTGCACGGTCGTTCATGATGGTTTCGCCGTGGAAGATTTTGCCGATGTTTTCGGTGTGGTAGCCGTTGTTGAGGAATAACTGCGGGAGCGTGACGGCGTTGGGGCGCGTGTCGCGGAAGGGAGTCTTGAGGTCGTAGACCCGGATGGTGTCGGGGCGGAGTCCGGTGAGCAGGGATGCTCGCGAGGGGCCGCAGAGGGCTTGCTGGCAGTAGGCGCGATCGAAGACGACGCCTTTCGCGGCGATGGAATCGATGTACGGCGTGCGGGCGAAGCGATCGCCGTAGCAGCCGAGTTGGGGACGGAGATCGTCGACGGCGATGAAAAGGACGTTGCGCTTTGCGGGCGCGGCGTGCGCGGCGGCCGCCAGTGTAGTGGTGAGGAAGGTGCGGCGCGTCATGTTTGCTAGAAGCTGAAGCGGAGCGCGAGTTGAACGTTGCGGGGGAGATTCTCCTGCGCATTGATGCTGCCGAAGGGGGCGGTGCCGAAGGCGCCATTGGGCGCGTCAAAACGGACGGTGTTGAAGATGTTGAAGAATTCGCCACGGAGTTGGAGAGTGGATTTTTCGCCGATGGCGAAGTTCTTGAACAAGGACAGGTCGAAGTTGCGGAGACCATCGCTGCGCACGTCGGGGAGTGTGCGCGGTGTGGAGCCGAACTCGAATGGTCCGGGGGCCGAAAAGGCGGCGGTGTTGAAATAGGCCGTGAGGCGGTCGTGGACGCGGCCTTCTTTGCGGGCGCTGGTTCCGTTGTTGTGGGGACGCGTAGCTCCGGAGGTGGTGGGGACGGTGTTGGTGAGGACGAGCGGGAGTCCGGACTGGAAGGTGGTGATGCCGTTGAGTTGCCAGCCACCAAAGGCCGCTTTGAGCAGACGGGGATGATCGCCGCTCATGACGGGTACTTCCCAAACGTAGCTGACGACGAGGCGCTGGGCTACATCCTGGGTAGCGACAGCGCGGTCGAGCTTTCGGTTGTATGTGTCCTGGAAGCCGGGAGCGGGATCGAGGAAACTGACGAGCGAGGGCACGGTGTCAGTCAGCAACTTGCCGGTGGTGTAGCTGCCAAGGATGCTGAAGCCGCGGCTGAGACGCTTGTTCACCTTGAGCTGGAAGGAATGGTAGGTGGACATGCCGAGTCCGGATTGGTTGTTGGTAAGGCCGATGAATTGAGGGAAGGGGCGCTGGAGCTGGAGGCGGGTGGTGTTGGCTCCGGTAAGCGGGCCGGGGCTGGAGAACGTGCGGAAGGGATTGGGGACCTGCTGGAGGAGTGCCGCACCTTGCGAGAGCAGAGTGGAGTCAATCTGGTTCATGGCGAGCGTGACAGGCAGCGAAGTACCTTTGCTGCCGGCGTAGGCGGCATCGATGAGGAGGTTAGGCATCAGTTCGTACTGGAGGTTGGCGCTCCATTGCTGGGAGTAGCCGATGGGGTCGTGTCGGAGAAGAGTGCCGAAGCTCTCGCCGATGCTGGTGGCGAGGCCTCCGCTTGCCCCGGGAGGCGGGAGCACGCCGGTGGGGAACGGATCGCGGAGGACGCCGACGGGGTTGATGCCATCGACGGAGCTGAAGAAAGTGGTGGTGGCGGCAAAGCCCTGGTTGGAATTGTTGACGTAGCGGCTGGTGGTGGGGAGGAACGTCATGCCGTA
>JAEUQG010000370.1 GCA_016789755.1 Bryobacterales bacterium | reverse complement strand
ACGAGGCTGAAGGTGGTGGCCATGACCGCGAGACCGATGTCGCGGGTGCCTTCAATGGCCGCGTGCAGCGGGCTCATATTCTTCTCTTCCATGAAGCGGAAGATGTTTTCGAGGACCACGATGGCGTCGTCGATCACGATGCCGACCATCAAAGTGAGGGCAAGCATGGTGATCTGGTTGAGGGTGAAGCCCATGGCGTTCATCAGCGTGTAGGTGGAGATGATGGACGTGGGGATGGCGACGGCGGCGATGAGCGTGGAGCGCCAACTGCTCATGAAGAGGAGCACGATGGCGCCGGCGAGCAGGGAGCCGAGGACGAGGTGCTCCTGGACGGCGTGGAAGGATTCCTCGATGAAGCCCGACTGATCGCGGGCGTAGCTGATTTTGAGATCGGGGGGGAGGAACGTTTGCAGTTCGGCGATGCGGGCCTTGACGCCCTTGATGACTTGCAGGGTGTTGGTGCCGGCCTGTTTGCGAATCTCGAGGGCGACGGCGGCGTTGCCATTGAGGCGGGCGAGCGAGCGGGGTTCTTCGTAGCCATCGACGACGTGGCCGATGTCGGAGACGCGGACGGGCTTGCCGCCGCGATTGGCGACGATGATGCGCTCGAAGTCGGCGGGGCGTTCGACGCGGCCGAGCGTGCGGAGCGAAACTTCGCGGCGGCCCTGGTCGATGTTGCCGCCGGGGACTTCGACGTTCTGGAGAGAGAGCTGCTGGCGGACCTGATCGATGTTGAGGTTATAGGCGTAGAGCTTCTGGCCGTCGAGGATGACCTGGATCTGACGCTGACGTTCGCCGACGAAGCGGACCTGGCCGACGCCGGTGATGGACTCGATGTTTTTCTTGATGCGGTCGTCGGCGAGCTTGGTGGTTTCGCGCAGGTCGCGGTTGGAGGAGACGACGATGGTCAAGATGGGGGATGCGTCGGTGGCGAGTTTTTCGACGACGGGCGGATCGGCGTCGCGCGGGAGCTGGCCGACGATGCGGTTGATTTTGTCGCGTACTTCCTGGGCGGCCTCTTCGGCGTCCTTTTCGAGAACGAACTGGATGCTGACGAGCGAAACGCCTTCGGCGGAGGTGGAGCGGAGATCGTCGATGCCGCTGACGGTGTTGACGGCCTCTTCGATGCGCTTGGTGATTTGCGATTCCACTTCTTCGGGCGAAGCGCCGCGAAGGATGGTGGAAATGGTGATGATGGGGAACTCGACCTTGGGGAAAAGATCGACGCCGAGCTTGCGGTAGGAATCGAAGCCGAGGACCATCAGCGCCATGACGAGCATGGTGGCGAAGACGGGCCGGCGGACACAGATTTCTGCGAGTTTCTGCATGGGCTAGCTCCGGCGCCCTTCGGTGACGGTGACGGGCTGGCCGTCGCTCAATTGGGGTAAGTTGCCGATGACCACCTGGTCTCCGGGTTTGATTTGGCCGGCGGGGACTTCCATCCAGTCGTTGAGCATCTGGCCGGGGGGGACGCGGCATTCGACGAGCTTGCCGTCGCGGACGAGGAAGACTTTGGTGAGTCCGGCGACGGAGTAGACAGCTTCCTTAGGCACGACGATGGCTTGGACGCCGCGTTCGAGGATGAGCTTGACTTGAACGAACATGCCGGGGCGGAGGTGCGAATCGCCGGTGTTGAGGCGGGCCTCGGCCATGAGGGTGCGCGATTGCTCATTGAGGGAAGGGTTGAGTTCGCGGACGGTGGCGCTGAAGGATTTTCCTGGGGCGGCGTCGGTGGTGAATTCGAGTCCAGTGCCGACGCGGACGACGCCGGAGGCGGTTTCGGGGACTTCCAGGCGGAGGCGCATGGGATTGGTTTTGACGATGGTGACGACGGGGACATTGTCCTTGACGTACTGGCCAGGGGCGACTTTGCGCTCGCTGATGGAGCCGTCGAAGGGGGCGCGGATGGTGGTGTCGCGGAGTTTTTTCTCCATCAGTTTGATGTCGGCGCGGATGGCGTCGAGGCTGGCCCACTGGGTGCGCATTTCGTCTTTGGCGGCTTCGAAGGTGGCCTGGCGGGCGCGGTAGAGCTTTTCGAGCTCGTTGAAGCGTTCCTGGGAGATGTCGCCGGATTTGACGAGTTTGCTGGCGTTCTCGAATTTGAACTTGGCGTCTTCCACCTGGGCCCAGGCCTGGCGCATGGCGGGGGTGTTGTCGGGAGTCTTGTCGCCGTCAGCGGGAGTGAGGCCGAGGCGGGCCAGAGCTTGGGCGAGGGCGGCCTTGCTGCGGTCGAGCTGGAGCTGGTATTCGGTTTTCTCCATTTCGGCGATGATGTCGCCGCGGCGGACGGGTTGTCCGAAGTCGACCTTGACGGTGGCGATTTTGCCCTGGACCTCGCTGACGACGGTGACGATTTCGTCGGGGAGTAGGGAACCTGTCACGAGGATGGATTTATCGGTGCGGCGTTCCTCGGCGGGGACGGCTTTGACGGAAACGGGCTCGGACTTCTTGGCGGCAGCCGCCTCCGCGGTGGCCACGGGCTGCTGCTTTTTGCTGCAAGCTGCCGCTGCCAGGATCAAGACCAATATCAGGTACTTTTTCATTTTTTGACACCATTCATGAATATGTGGACCATTTCGTCGAGCGCCGCCTGTTGTTCCTGTTCCGATTGGGCGATGCCGAATACATGAATCGATTGGACGTACTGGCCGAGCATGCCGCAGAAGGCACGGCCGGCGATGAGGGGGTCGACGGGGCGGAAGGCGCCTTCTTCGACGCGCTTGCGGATGTGGGCGGCGAAGACTTCTAGGAAGGGGACGACCTGCCTCTGATAGAACATTTCGGACAATTCGTGGCCGTCGAGGGCGCTGTAGAGCAGCAGCCGGATGCGGGAGGGGTCTTCGCGGTGCCAAGCGGTGAGGAGGTGGGCCAACTGGCGGAAGAAGGCCAGATCGTCGAGTTTTTCGGCATCGGCGCGGGCAGCCATGGAGCGGAGCTGTTCGCCACGTTCGGCCAAGGTTTCGATGATGGCGGAATAGAGCTCACTCTTAGTCGCGAAATGCATGTAGAGAACTGGCTCACTGACGCCGACGGCTTGCGCTAATTGTTTGGTGGTGGTGCCTCGGAAGCCGTTCTGGGAGAATAGCTTGATGGCGGCATTGACGATGGCGGCGCGGCGTTCGCCGGAGGGCATGCGCTGTTTGGGGACTGGGATGGCGGCAGGAATTGACATGTTAGTGAGTGCTTACTAATGTTAGTGGGCGCTAATGTTAGTGTACGCTAATTTTGGATGATCTGTTCGGTGGAAAGGATGTAAACTTCTGGCTGACATAATGATTGCGCGGCAAGCGATTCAGGAAGCGTATTCGCTGATTCGATCCTACATTCGTCGGACTCCGGTGATTGAGGATGGGGGTGTGTATTTCAAGCTGGAGTTGTTGCAGCATACGGGGTCATTCAAGCCTCGGGGGGCGTTTCATCGCATGCTGGCGCATCGGGTTCCGGACGCTGGAGTGGTTGCCGCTTCCGGTGGAAACCATGGAATTGCAACGGCTTATGCGGCACAGCGGTTGGGGTGTCATGCGGAGATTTTCGTGCCCCGGATTTCGTCGCCGGTGAAGGTGGAGCGGCTGCGCGGGTATGCGGCGAGCGTGCATGTGGAAGGGGCGGTGTACCAGGAATCCCTACAATTGTCGAAGGAATGGGCAGAGCGAACGGGAGCATTGGTGGTGCATGCCTACGATCAGTGGGAGACGCTGGCAGGGCAGGGGACGGTGGGATTGGAGATGGAGGAGCAGATTGACGCGCCGTGCACGGTGCTGGTGGCGTCGGGCGGGGGTGGGTTGATTGGGGGGATTGCGGCGTGGTTTGCGGGCCGGTGGAAGGTGGTGAACGTGGAGCCGGCGGAGAGCGCGGCGATTGCTCGGGCGCTGGAGGCGGGAAGGCCGGTGACAGTGAAGCCGGCGGGGATTGCGGTGGATTCATTGGGGGCGACGCAATGCGGGGAGTTGATGTTTCCGATCGCGCAACGGTTTGTGGCGGAGAGCGTGCTGGTGGAGGATGCGGAGATCCGGGCGGCGCAGAAGGACTTGTGGAACCGGTTCCGGTTGATGGCGGAGCCTGGGGGAGCGACGGCGTATGCCGCGCTGTTGAGCGGGCGGTACCGGGTGGCGGCGGGGGAACGGGTGGTGGTGTTGGTGTGCGGGTCGAATGTGGATCCGGCGAGCGTGGTGGGACTGTGATTCATTCGGGGTATCAATGGCCCTTGATTCGACACGCTCCGTTCTGCTGAGGCAAAGGCCATTGCCGAGGCGGACGATACTGAAGACGCTGGGCCGCTATGTGCTCACTGGCGAGGGCGCCCACCAAACAGTTGAAAGGCGTGTTGCCGCCCGTGATCCGGCGGCGCGCCCAAAGGCGACTATCTGGAGATCAGTCGCGTGCTCAACCGCAAAGAGGCGTACCGGTAAGTGCAAACCGGGATGTCGATGCCGGCGATGACCTGCTAGCCTGAAAGATCCGCATGATTTCGTTTTCCAATATCAACAAGCAGTACGGCAAGCAACTGATTTTTGTCGAGGCGTCGTTTCAGCTCAATCCGGGCGAGAAGGTGGGGCTGGTGGGTCCGAATGGGGCGGGGAAGACTACTCTGTTCCGGATGATCGTGGGCGAAGAGACCGCGGATGAGGGCGAGGTGTCGGTGCCGAAGAAGCTGACGGTCGGCTATTTCCGGCAGGATGTGGAAGAGATGAAGGGGCGCTCCGTGCTGGATGAGGCGATTGCGGGGAGCGGGCGGGCCGGGGATCTGCATCATGAGTTGGAGGATTTGCAGCGGGCGCTGGAGGATCCGGAGCAGGCCGATCGGATGGACCGGATATTGGAGCGCTTCGGCGAGGTGCAGGAGGAGTATGAGCACCTGGGCGGGTACACGCTGGAGGCGAACGCTCGCGAGGTGCTGCACGGGCTGGGGTTTCACGACGATTGGATCGATGGCGATGTGGGGGCGATGTCGGGCGGATGGAAAATGAGGGTGGCGCTGGCGCGGGTGCTGCTGGGCAAGCCCGATGTGCTGCTGATGGACGAGCCGACAAACCATTTGGACATCGAGTCGATTATCTGGCTGGAGCAGTTTTTGAAGTCCTATCCGGGGGCGCTGCTGATGACTTCGCACGATCGCGAATTCATGAATCGGATTGTGTCGAAGATCGCTGAAATCGACGCCGGGGAAATTACGGTGTATTCGGGCAATTACGACTTTTACGAACGGGAACGGGCGATCCGGGAGACGAATCAGCAGGCGGCGTTCGCGCGGCAGCAGGCGATGCTGGCGAAAGAGCAGCGGTTCATCGACCGCTTCCGCACGCATGCGGCGAAGGCGGCACAGGTGCAGAGCCGGATTAAGGCTCTGGATAAGATCGAGAAGTTGGAATTGCCGAAGCGGCGGCAGGTGGTGAAGTTCGAGTTCCGGACTCCGCCGCGGTCGGGGGATCAGGTGGCGGTGATTGACGGGTTGCAGAAGGCGTATGGGAAACGGGTGTTGTATGACGGATTCAGTTTGACGATCCGGCGCGGGGAGCGATGGGCGGTGATGGGGAAGAACGGGGCGGGGAAGAGCACCTTATTGAAGATGATTGCGGGGGCGCTGGCTCCCGATGGGGGCCGGGTGGAACTGGGGGCGAGCCTGCAGATGGGATATTTCGCGCAGCAATCGCTGGATGTGTTGGATGCGGATTTGACCATTATTGAGCAATTGCAGAAGGATTTTCCGCACGATACCTTGGGGGCTCTGCGCACGCTGGCCGGAGCGTTTCAGTTTACCGGGGAGGACGTGGATAAGCGCATCCGGGCGCTGTCGGGCGGGGAGAAATCGCGGCTGGCGATGGCGAGGATGCTGTACAATCCGCCGAATTTTCTGGTGCTGGACGAGCCGACGAACCACCTGGATCTTGCGACGAAGGAGATGCTGGTGCAGGCGCTGAAGGACTTCGACGGGACGATGATTTTCGTTTCGCACGACCGGACGTTTTTGCGCGGGCTGGGGTCGCGGGTGTTGGAATTGGGCGGCGAGAGCGGGGTGGATCGGGAGCCGGTGGTGTATCCGGGATCGTATGTCGAGTATGTGCAAAAGCTGGGGCATGAAGCGCCTGGCATATACTCGTGAGATGCCGCTGGTTGGACGGAGAGAGTTTCTAGCGTTTCCGTGGGTGCTGACCGCCGCGGACCCTCAGGTTCACTGGCCCTCGTTTCGAGGTGCCGAGGCTTCCGGGGTGGCGGATGGATTTCCGTTGCCTGTCGCATGGAAAGCGAAGTGGAAGACTGCGGTGCCGGGGCTGGGACATTCGAGTCCGGTGATTTGGGGGAACAAGCTGTTTGTGGCGACGGCGGTGAGCGCATTGGGGAAGGCTCCGCTGAAGCTGGGCTTGTATGGGGATCGCGATGCGGCCGATGATAACGGGGAGCAATCGTGGAAGGTGCTGTGTTTCGATAAACGGAACGGGCGGCTGCTGTGGGAGAGGACGGCTCGGAAGTCGGCGCCGCGGGCGCAGCGGCACATGAAGGCGACGCATGCCAATACGACGGTGGCGACGAATGGGGAGCGGGTGGTGGCGTTTTTCGGGTCGGAGGGATTGCACTGCTTCGATCTCGATGGGCGGGCGGTTTGGTCGAAGGATCTGGGGACGATCAATGTGAGCAAGTACGGGGTGGGTTGGGGATATGCGAGTTCTCCGGCGTTGCATGGGGATCGGATTGTGTTGCAGATCGATGCTCCGGACGATCCGTATCTGGCGGCGTTCCGGTTGAGCGATGGGGAACGGGTGTGGCGCACTGCGCGCAAGGATGCGTGCGAGCGCAGTTGGGCGACGCCGCTGGTGTACCGGCAGGCGAACCGGACGCAGGTGGTGGCGAATGGATGGCCGTATGTGGCGAGCTACGATTTGGAGACGGGGCGCGAATTGTGGCGGCTGAAGGGCGGCGGGGATAATCCGATTCCGGCGCCGTTTGCCGCGCACGGCATGTTGTACGTGGCCAATGGGCATGGAGCGGAGGCGCCGGTGTGGGCGATCAAGCCGGAGGCGAAGGGGGATATTTCGGGGTCGGATTTCGTGGTGTGGACGGAGCGGCGGAACGGGGCGTATATACAGACTCCGCTGGTGTATCGCGATTGGTTGTACAGCGGGACGAATAATGGTGTGTTGAAGTGCTATGACGCGCGGACGGGGAAGATGCATTATCAGCAGCGGCTGGGGGCGGGATTGACGGGGTTTTCGGCGTCTCCGGTGGCGGGCGATGGGAAGGTGTATTGCGCGAGCGAAGACGGCGATGTGTGGGTGATTGCGGCGGGGGCGGAATATCGGGAATTGGCGCGGCATTCGTTGGGGGATTCGGTGATGGCGACCCCGGCAATTTCCGAGGGGGCGCTGTATTTTCGGACTCGGGAGGCTTTGGTGGCGGTGGCGGCATGAGGGTGTTGCTGCTATTGCTGGTGGCGCTGGGCGGCGCGTTCGGGCAGACGCTGCGGGTGTTGAGTTACAACATCCATCACGGGGAGGGCGTGGATGGGCGGCTGGATCTGGAGCGGATCGCGAAGGCGATTCTTTCGGTGCAGCCGGATGTGGTGGCGCTGCAGGAAGTGGACGGGAAGACGCAGCGGACGAAGGGCGTGGATCAGGCGGCGGAGTTGGGGCGGCTGACGGGAATGCGGCATTTCTTCGGGCCGGCGATTGCATTGGAAGGCGGGCATTACGGGAATGCGGTGCTGGCGAAAGTGCCTGCGGTGTTTACGAGGAATGCTCCGTTGCCGGGGAAAGAGCGGCGGGCGTTGATGGAAGTGACGCTGACCGTGGGCGGGAAAAAGGTGGCGTTTTTCGCGACGCATCTGGATGCGGGGCGCGAGGAGACGGAGCGGGTGGCGGCGGCGCGGGAGATATTGAAGTCGGCAAGACCGACGCATCCGGCGGTGCTGGCGGGGGATTTGAATGCGGTGATGGAGAGCGAGACGATGGGGATTCTGGGGAAGGCGTGGACGAGGGCGGGGGCTCCGGATGTGCATCTGACGATTCCGGTGGGGACTCCGCGGCGGCAGATTGATTATGTGCTGGTGCAGCCGGCGAAGCAGTTCCGCGTGGTGGAGGTGCGGGTGCTGGAGGAGGCGGTGGCGAGCGATCACCGGGCGATTTTCGCGGTGTTGGAGTTGGTGAATGCGCCAAGCGCGGTGAGATGAGGGCGGCTGCGAAAGCTTAACGGTCGCGCGCCATTTCGGCCCGGAGGATTGTATTGATCCGGCTCAAATGCCCGCGGCCTTTTGATTTCAGCCAATCCAGAACATCGTTGTCGATGCGAAAGGAAATCTGAGTCTTGAGTGGGCGGTAGTATTTCCCGATGGTGGCATTGCTCCAGAATGCTGGGGGCATCTGCGGTGCGTCGGAATCTCTGTCAAGCCCGCGTTCCCGCTTCGCATAGGCCTTCTTTGTGGCCGGGCTAGTTGCCAGACGCTTACCGGAACTGGTCGTGATAGATGCTTTTTTCATAGTCCACTGCCTTTCGCGCGGAAACGATTCGCGAATTACCTCTCCGTCCGCATCGCCGCGATCAGCGAATGATCTGATACCGCTGCTCTCCAGCTTGGTCATGGAGCCGCAGGTTACGTTCGCTTTGGCGCGGTTCCACGCGAATCTCAACTTCATATCACATTATCGTATATTCAATGTCGTATGCCGATAGAGGCTGCCGGGCAAAGCTCGCGTTGTTGGAGCGGATCTATCGGCGCAGCAGCCAGCGCACGGCGTTCTGCTGGAGCTTGATGTATTCGGGGTTCCAGAGGACGGTGAGCAGGTGGCCGGGGGAGAGGTAGCAGACGCGGCCTTTGCCGAGATCGTAGGCCCAGCCGCCGGGGGCCGTGGCGCCTTGCTTGTTGTAATCGAGGCCTTGTTCATTCACCGTTTCGAGGAAGATGTTGGCGCGGTCTTTGTCGTAATTCATGTAGTGCTGCTCGTCGGTGATGATGAAGTCTTTGACGCCCTTGGTGATGGGGTGATTGGGATTGGTGACCTTGACCTTGAAGGTGCGGATGGGCGGATGGCCGGTGTAGGCGGCGCCGAGGGTGTGGCGGAAATCGGGGTCGGTGAGGCCGACGTGGGTGACGTTGTGGAGGAAGAGCGCGGAGCCCCCTTGTTCGACGAAGTTGCGAACGGCTTTGCCTTTCTCGGGTTTGATCCAGAAGTCGGGTTTGACTCGCGGCATGGGCGTGGGGGGATCGAAGTTGAGCGCAGGGCGGCCGGTGGCGACCCAGGCGGCGTTGGTGTTTTCGTCGGGGTAGCCGTCGGGCCAGATCATGCCGTCGCGGAGGATGATGAGGAGTTTGCGGCCCTTGAGGGTGTCGGCGTTGAGTTGGC
>JAEUQG010000341.1 GCA_016789755.1 Bryobacterales bacterium | reverse complement strand
GTGGGAAGAACTGGTGGGTGGTGGGGACGTCAGTGAAATAGGGCGTCTGGGGGAAAGTGAAATTGTCGCCGAGGATGGCTCGGGTGACGAATGCCGCCGCCTGGCTGCGCAGCACGGGATTGCCGGGGCAGAATGTGGTGGTGGTGCAGCCGAGGGTAATGCCCCACTGACGCAGCACATTGATGGCGTCGTAGAAGACGCTGGAACTGGAGACATCGGTGAACTGGGGGCTGGTGGCGACGGGGAAATAGGCGACACGGGTTCCGTAGACTCCGCTGGACTGGCCTTTCGGTTTCGCATACTGGCCGTACACCCACATTCCGCCGAGGGTGGGATCGAGCGATGCGCCGAAGTAATCGCCCCATCGGAAGCGGTCGCCGACCCCGGATGTATAGAAATCTTCACCGTTTTTGACATCGGGAATTCCGGCGTAGGTGAGCGCTCCGGTGCTGTCCGTGGTGGAACCGGTAATCAGCTTATTGGGGAAAGTATTGCCGGGTCCATTGCTGGCGGGGACATCGAAGGCCGGGTAAAAGAAATTGCCGTTGGAGATTCGCCCTTGCAGCGTCAACTTGTTGCTGGCCAGATCGATGCGGTCGTAAGTGACGGTGGTGGGTTCGTTGGTGTATCCGGAATTGCGGGCGGCGAAAAGCACGCCGTTGCGGACGACGGCTTTCAAGACGTTGCCAAACCCGGAATCGAGACGGATGGGGGTGCCCAATTGGGGAATGGATGCGGGGACGTCGTACGGCCAGACTCCCGTGATAGTGGTGCGGACGGCGACGGGAGCGGTGCCGGTGGGGTTATTGACGCGCCACACGGTGACGTAGTTGGCATTGGCGGTGGTGGCGCAATTGATGAGAATGCCGGGGTCGGTGGCGCTGCCGGGGCGTCCGCGCAGGATGGTGGGCTGGATGGACGAGGCTTTTGTATTGTCGTGATTGCGCAGGTCCCAGATGTCCTGGTAGGTGAGCGTGGTGGTGGCGGGGTTGTACAGTTCGCTTTTCTTCAGGATGCGGATTTTGGAGTACTGAAACGTGGGGGAGAAAGCGGTCAGCATGTCTGTGGCGAGATACACGGCGTTGCTGTCGTAGCCGATCTGGGTGAAGTCGATTTCGAGGTTAGACTCAACGGTTCCGTTCAAACTGCCTTTGAGAGCCCAGTTCTTCCATCCGCCGGAAAAAGTGGGGCCGTTGGAGACGGAGATGAGAAAGTAGCTTTTGTCAGTGAGATCTTCGTAGGAAATGGCGGAGAGGATGAACCGTCCATGCAAGGAGTCGTAGACGATCTTCGGGTCAAAGATGTCGCACGCCGCAATAGGGCAGATGGTGTGAATCAGATTTGCAAACCACTGTTGGAGGGTTTGAAAGTTGCTCTGCGTTCCCGTTTTTGTATACCGGGCGATCTGGGAATTGATCGCCACGATCAATTCCTCTGGGCCGGCGGCCATGTCGGGGTCCGGTGGCACTCGGTGCTGGGCGAGGCCTTCAAAATTGATTGTTGCGGTAAGACCTAGCGGTTGCCGCGGTGCGAACTCAGGTGCGCGGGCTTGGCTGAAGTCCTGAAATATCATGCGCGGCGGACCTTCTTGTAGTGGGCGCCGGGCATTGGCGGCGATTTTTCGCTGGATGTATTCGTCGATGGACACGGTAAAGTGTCCCCGGACAGGAAGCAGGGGGACAAGAATGGGATTTCCTGGGCGGGTAGGGTCATAGATGGCGCCGTAGGGTGTGCTGCCGGACCCTTCCGGCTGCCTCCTCATGCTAAGAAGGGATTTCTGGACGGTGCGTCGGCTGAAGATGCGACGCCACCAACTCGCGGGGGCTTTTGCCGGCAAGGCCGTGGCAGCGGCGGGTTCCGGCTTGGCGTTCGGCAGGCGGTCCGGAAAGAATTCGACTCCTTTGGCCGATTGGCCGGCAGCCGTCTGCTGAGCCTCTCCTGCTACGCCGAACGCCAGAAGAAAGAACAGGGTGGCGCTCAGCGACCGTGTAAACGCTCGTGGCAAATCCGCCTCCTTTCGCAATACCATAGTCTACCCCAGGCAAGGTGTATTCTTGGGGAACTTCGATTCGTCCGGAGTGGAGTGTTGGGCGGGTGACAATAAAAACGGCCTAGCCAGTCGCCCGGCTAGGCCGCGGATCTTTGATGGTCGAGAAGTGTTAAACTTATTTCACTCCTATCCAGGGCTTCTGTCAAGCCCCATTTTGCACAAGCGCGGCTTTGGCCACCAATTTCGGTACTCCATCGAAATTCCTACTAAGCGGCGAACCTTAGCTCCGGTACTCCCTTGGATACCCGCATCCTACTCAATGTAAGCCACTTAAAATTCCATCCGGGAATTAGAAGGAGAGCCGGACCGCGAATTGAATCTGGCGCGGATTGCGGGCCGAGGTGAATTGCCCCAAGCGGCTGTTTACCTGCGCTCCGGTGGCCGTATCGAAACGGGTTGTGGTATCCAATCCGGAGAATTGGCTGTGGTTGAAGGCATTGTAAAATTCCGACCGGAATTGCATGTTCACGCGCTCGGCAAGGGGAAAGTTCTTAAATACGGCCAAGTCCCAATTGTTGTTTCCGGGGCCGCGGATTACGGTCTTGGCCGAATTTCCAATGGTTCCCACCGCTGGCAGAGCAAATGCATCCGGGCGGAAATTGCGGTAGAAGGTGCGCTCGCCTTTGGGTAGCACCGGATTCGACAGGACGACCACGCGGGCGCCCTGGGAGGGGGTCCCCGTGATGTCCAGCGCCGTGGTGGTGGCGAGTCCAACGCCCAGCGGCGCGCCGCTGATAAAGCTGGTGATGCCCGATAGCTGCCAGCCGTTGCGGATATGCCGCAATACAGGATTGGACAGCGTGGCGTTGGGGATGTCCCATACGTAATTCAGGCGCAGAACATGGGTGCGGTCGAAGGAAGCAAGCCCGTAGTTCCACACCCGCGTATCCACCAGCGGGCTGATGGCGTCGGTATCGGAATCGGTGAAATCCATGGCTTTCGACCATGTCCAGGCCATGCCGAACTGGAGTCCGGCGGCAAAGCGGCGCTTGGCCTGCACCTGTAGCGAATGGTAATTCGAACTCGAGGCGGCTTCGATATTCTGGATGTTGTTATACCCGACGATGGGGCGCAAGAAGGCGTTCGGCAGCGGGGTGTTGCGGATGGTGGGGTCGGCGTTCTGAGGCAGGAAGTTCGCCCCGAGGGGGATGGCGTTGGTATCGCGGCGCCACAGCAAATGGCGGCCGAGCGAGCCGGCATAGGCGATGTCCAGCACCGTACCATAGCCGATATCCTGCTGAACGGAAAGGGAATAGTTCAATACGTTCGGCAACTGGCCGGCCCGGTCGGCGGAGAACACGTTGTTCGGGTACAGCAAGCCGGTGGATTGCAGCAGCGTGTTCAACTGGCCGTAGGTGATGACCGGCTCGTCGAGCACGGGCGGCTGGCCGATGAAGGGGTTGGAGAACACTTCCGTGAAATGGCGGTTATAGAACATGCCGAAACCGCCGCGGATGGCTGTTTTCTGGTTGCCGAAGACATCGTAGGCGAAGCCTGCGCGCGGGCCCCAGAGGATGCCCCGGTTGTCGATCAGGCCGCGCGGGTAGGAGGGGTCGTCCTTGACGATGAGCATGCCGTTGTAGGGGTTCCCCGCGCCTGGAGCGATGGCGCCGATCTGGGCCGCGGCGTAAACCTGTCCGGTCACCGGATGCAGCCCGACGCGGCGGCCGGACACCACGCCCGGTTGAATCAGCTTCACGGCCTGCGCGTTGTTATAACGCTCCGGCACAAAACCGACCATCATGTCGTCGCGCTCCACGATGGGGTGGAGGATGTACATGCGGAGTCCGTAGTCGAGCGTCAGCCGCCGCGTGACTTTCCAGTTGTCCTGAACAAAGAACTCCTCGCCGCCGGTGCGCACCCGCATCCAGGCCGGACCGGAGATTTCCCGATAGCTGGCAAAGACGCCGAGGACAGCGTTGGTGTAGGCGTAGTTGGTGTCGAGAGGGTTATTGGCGTTGCGGCCGAAATCGAACGAGCCGTTAAAATTGACGGCCTTCTTCTGATGGCGGAAAAATGTCTCCACGTAGATTCCGGCCTTGATCGTGTGGGCGCCTTTGTTCCAGGTGACGTTATCGGAGAAGTTGAAAATGTTGTAGCGGTTGAAGAGCGGGAACCGGCCTTCCATGGCGATGTTGGCGGCGCCCGTCACACCGCCGAAGGTGGCGCTCGGAAGAACGCTGAGGGGATTGGCAGCGGGGGTGAACTGGCCGCTGCGAAAGCCCACCGTATCGCGTTGGATGCGCTTCAAATCCTCGTCGGTATAGGTGTTTTCCGCCGGTTGCGAGAGCCAGCCGAAGGAGAACTCATTGAGCAATTGCGGGCGTATGACACGGGTCCAACGGGCGCTGAGGCCATTGCCATAAGTAAAGTAGGTTTTGCGAAGCTGGGGCCAGTTGCCGGCGGCTGTGGTGATGCCTGCGGCGCCGGTCTGGTCCTCACGATAACGATTAAAGCTTCCGGTAAGCGTGTTGGACGCATTGACATTCCAATCGAGCTTCAGCGATTCGGCGTGTTTCGGCAAATCGGTGTTCTCTTGCCACACATAGTTGTATTGGCCGCGCGAGATGGAGCGGTCAAAGAAATTGGGCTGGGGAAAGAAATTCAGCAACGCCTGGCCGTTGCGGTCGATGCGGGCGGCGGGGACGATATTTCCGGGAAAGGGCGCATTGGCGACGGGGTCGCGAACCACCACCAGGCGGTCGTTTAAGTCAAGCGATTGCGAGAAGTTACCGGTGCGTTCGAGAGCCGTGGGTACGGTCACCCGGCCGCTGGCCGCCCCCGAGGTGGGCCAGAATTCCTGGTTCCAGAAGAAGAACAGCTTATCGCGCAGCAGGCGTCCGCCTAAGTTATAGGTGAAGGTGTTATAGCGGTAGCGGGGCCGCGGCTGGCCATTTTGGTTGTTGAAGAAGTCGTTGGCGTTGAATTGTTCGTGCCGTTTGAAATAGGCGAAGGTGCCGTGAAAATCGTTGCTGCCGGATTTGGTGACGATTTGGATATTCGACCCGGCCATGCGGCCATATTCGGCCTGATAGTTGGAGAGAAGGATCTTCACCTCGGCCACGGCATCCTGGCTTACGGTGAGTTTCATCTGGCTGCCATTCCCCATGTCTGTGGAGGGGACCCCATCGACGGAGATGTTGTTAAACGTCCCCCGGTTTCCGTTGACGTTGATTCCCGTCCCGAGCGAGAGGTCTTCGCTTTCGTTGGTGACGACGACTCCGGGCAGCAGGCCCATCAGGTCTTTCACGTTGCGGCCGCGGAGGGTGAGCCCGGCCACCTGCGTGCTAGTGATGACCTCGGCGCGCTCCGCCGATTGCGTCTGGACAATGGCTCCGCCGCGCGCGGTGACAGTCACCGACTCGCTGACAGCGCCCACTTCGAGAGCGATGGTCCCCACCGGGAGACGCTCTCCGGTGGCGAGCCGCAAGCCCTGGCGCAGAGCCTGTTTGAAGCCCGGATGCGTGACGGTGAGCGAGTACTCGCCGCCATCGAGTCCGGAAAGCAGGAACTCACCGCGTTCGTCGGCGACGGCGGAGCGTTCGCGGCCGGTGCCTGTGTGAACCAGTTTGATTTGCGCGCCGGCCACTGCAAGGCCGGATGAGTCGGCTACGTTTCCGGCCATGGAACCAGTGACAATCTGCGCCACACCGGGCATCGCCGCAAGGAGAAGAAGAAAAAAGAATGCCATGCCAAACCCCTGCGGAATTATATCAGAAGAAAAAGGCGCAATTTCTACTCGCCAAAAGGCATCGAATCGGGTTATCCTGTCGGGGATGGATGTCAACAAAATGATCGCCGATTTGCGGTCGGAGCGTGAACAAATCGAGGAAGCCATTCTCAGTTTGGAACGCTTGGCCAGAGGACAAGGGAAACGCCGGGGCCGCCCGCCGGCCTGGCTCAAGGCTGCGCAAGGCGAGCCTGTCGCCGCGGCGCCGAAAAGGCGGGGCCGTCCTCCAGGGAGCAAGAACAAGCCCAAGGAAGAGGCCGCCGGTAACTAGCGGGAGGTTCTCCCCGCAACTCCTGCTTTTTCATCCAGCCCCTCGGTATCGCTGTCCTTTTCTTTCCAATAACCCCGGCGTCCGGGCTTACTCCGGCGCCGGGCTACCTGTTTCGTGTGCTTTGGCTACGATTTTCCAGCCGGAGCCTTGCCTGCGTAGGCGGCCACGACTTCTTCGGTCGCCCCGTCCATCACCAGTTGCCCATGCTCCAGCCATAACGCCCGGCTGCACAGCTTCTGCACCGTGGATCCGGCGTGCGAGACAATGAGCAACCCCTGGCCGGCATTCTTCAGTTCGACAATCTTCTCATAGCATCGGGCCTGAAACGCCGCATCTCCCACCGCCAGCACCTCATCGACGATCAAAAACGACGGCTCGACGTGAATGGCCACGGAGAAGGCCAGCCGCATCATCATGCCGGAGGAGTACGTCCGGAGCGGCTCGTCGATGAAATCTCCGACCCCGGAAAATTGCACAATCTCCTCGTAGCGGCTTTCCGTTTTCTGCCGCGATAAGCCGAGTAGAGAGGCATTGAGAAAAATATTCTCGCGCCCGGTGAGATCGCCATGGAAGCCGGAACCGAGCTCAAGCAGGGCGGCGACTCGTCCCTGCACCGTGACTTTTCCTTCATCGGGGTAGGACAGGCCGGCGACCAGGCTCAACAACGTGCTCTTTCCCGCGCCGTTGCGGCCGATGACGCCTACGGTTTCTCCGTTCCCGATGGTAAAGGAGACATTCTTCAAGGCATAGAACGGCTTGTCCGTTTTGTCCCGGACCGGGTTGAGCAGCAGGCTGCGCAACAGCATGCGTCCGCTGCGGCGCTGGAATGTTTTCGATACTCCCTCAAACTGGATCAACGACATGGAGGTCCTGTTTAGAAGCGGTTCCCCGTAAATCCCCCATCGACGTAGATTTCCGCCCCGGTGATGAAACTGCCGGCGCGGCGCGAACAGAGCAGGAGCATCGCGCCAATCAACTCCTGCGGCTCGCCGAAGCGCGCCATGGGTGTCTGACCCATGATGTTCGCGACGCGATCTTTATCGAGAATCTTACGGTTTTGCTCGGCGGGGAAGAAGCCGGGGCAAAGCGTATTGACGCGGACCTTGCGCTGGGCAAACTCGCGGGCTACGTTCTTCGACAGATTGACGACCGCGGCCTTTGAGGCCGAATAGGCGAATACGCGGGAGAGGGGCAGGTGAGAGGTGACGCTGCCGATATTGAGGATGCTTCCGCCCTCCGGCTGTGTCGCCATTTGCGGAGCGAACAACTGGCAGCCCCAGTGCGTCGCCTTGAGGTTGGTATCGAGAACGCGGTCCCAATCCTCATCGGCGATCTTTTCATAAGGCGTGGCCGAATTAACGCCCGCGCAATTGACCAGGATATCGATGGCTTTTCGTGTCGCCACGACACGGTCGCGCAGAGACTCAAACGAGTGCCGTGAGGTGACATCCACTTCCTCATAGGAGGCCGCCCCGCCGAGCGCTGCGATCGCTTTGACTCTCTCCTGGCCCCGTTCGGCCGAGCGGCCCGCCACCACCACATGAGCCCCGGCCTGTGCTAATCCATCGCAAAGCGCGCCACCCAGCACGCCGGTACCGCCAATCACTACGGCCGTTTGTCCGGCCAGGGAAAATAGACCATCGAGGAAGGAATTCGGCATCCAGGGTTCATTATCGCGCGAGCCCGGCATCGCCTACAATAAAGGCATTCGCACCGACACGCCGCACGATCGCCCGCTGAAGGAGTGGATCCGCCCCTTTTACCTGAAGTGGCTCTATTTCCGCCTTCACCCGGAGGCGAAGCCTCCGCAATGGGTGCGATGCTGGGATTTTCCTTGCGTGCCGCTTTCCGGCGCAGTGCCGCTCCAGGGGCTGAGATCGGATGTGCTGATACTGCCCATGACCGACTGGCACACGCGCATCCAGCGGGCGCAGCATTTCGCCCGGCAACTGGCCCGGCTCGGGCACCGCGTCTTCTATCTCAATCCCAATCTCGGGCGGCAGTTTCCCCATCCGGCGGTGCTGAGTCCGGCGGTTGCCGTCCACAGGCTGGAAGAAGGCGTGTACGAACTGCATGTGTGCCTGCCGCGCGAGCCGGTCTATCATCACCGGCTGTTGACGGAGTTCGAATCGCAACGCTTGGCCGGAGCGCTCGAGAGGGTGCTGGCGGCGTTCGGCTCGCGCCGCCTGGCCGTGCTCTCGCAGTTCCCGCTCTGGAACCGTGCCGTTGCCCTGCTGCGGCGGAAACGGCCGGCGTTGCTGGTTTCCGATTGCCACGATCTGCTGAGCGGGTTCCGGCGCATGTCGGATGAGATAATTTCCCGCGAAGAGGAACTCTTTCAGCAAGCGGAGATGCTGGTGTTTTCAGCCAAGTCCTTGTTGGAGAAAAAGAGAGCGGAGTTCCCCTGGCTAGAGCAAGCAGAGGGCAAATCCGTAGCCGTGGTTCCTAACGGCGCAGATGTATCCCATTTTCAATGGAGCACAGCGAGTAAGCAGCGCATCGTAGGCTATGCCGGGTCGCTCGATGAGTGGTTCGACGTGGAGGCGGTGGAGGCCGCGGCGCTGGCCAACCCACAGGCGCAATTCGTGCTGCTGGGCAGAATCGAAGCGGAGAAAGTGCGGCGTCTGGCTCAACTTCCGAACGTGCGGCTGTATGGCGAGATTCCCTATGAGCGGCTGCCCACCTATCTCGCCGAATTCGACGTCGGGCTGATTCCGTTTCTGGTGAATCCGCTCACGCTGGCTACCAATCCCATCAAGCTGTATGAGTATTTCGCCTGCGGGATGCCGGTGGTCAGTTCCGCTCTGCCTGAGGTGGCAGCTTATGGTTCGCTGGTGTACACGGCTTTTTCCCCCACTGAATTCGCCGCACAGGTCAACCGGGCGTTGACCGAACAGGATTTGGACCGCCGCAGACAAAGGCGGCAAGCGGCGGAAGGCGAAAGTTGGGGAGTGCGCGCGGCACGGCTCTCTGAGGCGATCGAATCAGGCGCGTAAGCCGCTTCCGCGCCATTCCGCACCCCGTTCGGCAGAGCGTCAGGGCACAATGAAAGCATGATCTTTATCATCGGCGGTCGCGGTCTGGTGGGCAGTGCCTTCGCCCGGCAATGTGAAGCCCAGGGCCTTCCTTACGCCATTCTCGACCGGGAGTCCTATCCTCGCTATGTCGGTCAGTCCTGCAGCCTCCTGGTGAACGCCAACGGCAATTCCAGAAAACCCCTGGCAGTCTCTGACCCGATGGCCGATTTCGATGCCTCCGTGCGTTCCGTTCGCGCTTCCTTGCGCGATTTCCGTTTTGAGCGCTATGTGCATCTGTCCTCCTGTGACGTCTATGCGGACTGCTCGTCGGCGGCCACAACGCGGGAATCCGCGGCTATCGATGTCGGACAACAAAGCCCGTATGGATTCCACAAGTACCTGGCGGAACAATGCGTGCAACATGCGGCGCCGGACTGGCAGATCTTCCGGCTGGGGGGCTTCGTCGGCCCGGGGCTGAAGAAGAATGCCATCTTCGACATCCTGAACGGCGGCCCGCTGTGGTTGGACCCGGCGAGCGAACTGCAATTTCTGCACACCGACGACGCCGCGCGCATCGTCCTGCAATTGGCTCGGGGAACAGCCGCCAGAGAGGTATTCAATCTCTGCGGCAAGGGCACCATCGCTTTATCGGAGGTGATTGCAGCAACCGGCCGGCAGGTGCCGGTGCAGCCGGGGAGCAGGCTGGTCCGCTATGACGTGTCCATTGAAAAGATCGGCAGTCTGGTGCGGATCCCATTGACGCGGGAGACGGTGCTGCGGTTCAGCGGCGGACAATAGCAGAGAGGCGCACCACAAAATGCAAAACGGCCCGGGTGAAGAGCCCGGGCCGTTTGCTGTTCTAGGTCTGCTTCTTCTTACGGGAAGAACGCGCGCACCAGGAAGGTCATCAACTGACCGCGGGTGAGCGTGGCATCCGGGGCGTACTGCCCAAGAGCAGTTTCCGTGGAGTGGGTCACACCGTTGGAGATGCGCAGTTCGCGCATCTTCTGGATGAACCCGTAGAAGATGTGGTTGTTCGGTACGTCGGAGAAGTACGGGTTGCAACCCGTGTACAATCCGAACTGATCGCCAACCTGCGCCGCGCCCGAAACCTGGGTGCCGGTGGGCAAGCAGGAAGCGGTCGCCGAACCCGACGTCACCGTCGGGAA
>JAEUQG010000331.1 GCA_016789755.1 Bryobacterales bacterium | reverse complement strand
CGAAGTCGCGGTGCCACAGGCACGCATTGTTGACGAGATCTGCGATGCCGGACACATCCTTATCCAGAACTGAGTCGTCCATCTGAAACGCTTGCGTCAGCGGCGTGCCTTTCGGCGCCAGCGATTTCAACTTCTCGTTGGGAACGCGGATGAGCGTGTCCACGGTGTCGGCGAGTTCCTCTAAGCCTCTGTCCGCGATCCGTTTGCGGCGCGATCCTTCAAAACCGAACGGCGTGGTGACAATCGCCACGGTCAGCGCGTTCATCTCGCGAGCCCACGAAGCGATCATCGGAGCGGCTCCGGTGCCCGTGCCCCCGCCCATGCCGGCGGCCACGAAAACCATCTGCGCGCCGTCCAGGATCTCGAGGATTTCACTCGTGCTCTCCATCGCCGCTTCCTTGCCCATCGCCGGGTCGGAACCGGCGCCCAGTCCGCCCGTGACACGATGGCCGATGAGCAGCTTGTTGGGCACGGGAGAGGCGGCAAGCGCCTGCCGGTCGGTGTTGACGACGTAGAAATCCACGCCGCGTATGCCCTGGCGAAACATACGGCTCACGGCGTTGCATCCTGCTCCGCCGACACCGATGACCTTGATGCGCGTGCCTTCGGGCACGTCGTCTTGAATCTCGAACTTCAGAGCGCCGATCGAGGCGGGTTCCAGCCGCACCGGCGTGCGCGGGGCATCGATCGTTTCCACTTCCATGTCTTTCAATTCTTCAAATAGCATGGGCCTTGCACCTTATTTGAAAACGAAGTCCACCAGGCTCGGCACAATCCGCTTCGGTTCCTTGTGGGACTTCAACCGGGCGGAGTACATCGCCAGCCCCGCCGCGCATGTCCATGCGGGCGTATCGATCTCCTCGGGCCAATCTTCCACTCCCAACACGAGTCCGTTGCGCGCCTGGCAATTCAGAACGCCTTCCGCCATGTCGCACATTCCGGTCAGCATCGCGCCGCCTCCGGTGAGAATCACGCCTTCCAACAGCGATTGCTCCATGCCGGTCTTGGCCAGTTCCGAGCGCAGCAGGTAGAACATTTCTCCCGCGCGCGCCTCCAGAATCTCGTTCAGATGGCGCCTGGTCGCCTCGCGCGGCGGGCGGCCGTCGGGCGACGGAATCTCGATGTAGCTCGAATCGGACGTCAGTCCGAGGATGGCGCAACCGTACTCTTCCTTGAGCTGCTGAGCATCTTCGTAAACCACTTTCAACACATGCGAGAGGTCGCGCGTGAAGTGGTCGCCGCCCACCGGAACGCCGACCGCGCGCAACAAGGCATCGCCGTCGTAGACAACCACGCTGGCGCTATGCGCGCCGATGTCGATCAGCGCCACGCCTCGCGTGCGGTCTTCCGGAAGAATGCAGGCGTAAGCCGCGGCGACGGGCTCCAGAATGGTCTCTTCGACGGCGAGGTGCGCCTGGTGGATCGCGCCGATCAGCGCCTGGTGCTCACGAGAACTGCAAGTGACCACGTAGACATTGGCTTCCAGGCGCGTGCAGACCGCGCCTTTCGGATTGCGAAACCCCGCCCGGCCGTCGAGCGTGAAATCCATCGGCAGCATCTGCAGGACGTACCGGTCGTCTTCCAGCCGCACGCGCGAAGCCAGATGAACGGCATAGCTCAGGTCGCCCTGCTCAATGTGCCGCGGCCTTCCGAATTCGTACACGCCGCGGCTGGCAAAGCCCTGCACGCTGGTGCCGCCGATTCCGGCGACGGCGGATTCGACGCTGACACGAGCCATGCGCTCGGCATCGCGCACGGCGTACTGCACGCTTTCGGCGATGGCCCCCGAATCGGCCACACGCCCCTTCACCCAACCTTTCCCCGGAGCTTGGCCGCAGCCGAGGAATTTCAAGTGCCCGTGGTCCAGCGCCAAAATCACACAGCGTGTGGTCGCGCTGCCCACATCCAGCCCGACGGCCAGTTGCGATCGCAGATTAGTCGCCATGGGTTTCTCCTTCCACCGCGGTAATGCGCCCGTCGATGCGCAAATCGAACGTACGGGCTTCGGGGCGTTCCAGGCGGATGCGCTCCTGGTGTTTGAGGAAATTCTGCAGCCGCTTGCGGTAATTCCGGTTGCCCATGCGCAGCGTGACCGCATTGGCTTCCACCTGCAACGTGGCCTGCAAGTTGCCGGGGTCGCGGACATCGATCTCGGCCAGCATGGAGCGCATGGAGCCAAGCTCCTGCAGCATCGCCGCTGCGTGCTCCACACGCATCTTGCGCGTGGCCTTGGCTTCGTTCGTGCCGAATCCGGTCAGCACGGGATACTTGTCCACCTTCTCACCGCGCGGGATGGGAAGCAGCACGCCATCGATGTCGATCATCTGAAAAGCAGGCGCGGCATTGCGCACATTTACCTGAGCGACGGCCACGGGTTCGCGCTCCACAATCCGCACATAGAGCTGATTCGGCCAGCGCCGGGAAACGGTGGCGTCCTTGACCCAATCGACGGCAAGAATCGCCTGGCGCCGTTCGTTGACCGACAGCAAATACAGGCTGCGTCCGAAATCGCTCTCGAAGACGCGGAGAATTTCGCTCTCCGAGGCGCGCTTCAGTCCGGCGATGTTCAGATGCTCCGGAGTCCGGCCATACTCGGCGCTGCCTTCGAGGTGAAAGCGCTGATCGTTGATGAGAAACGATTCCACGCGGTGAAACGCCGCCACGGCAAGAAACGCCGCCGCCAGGGCGAAGATGGGAATCGTCCAGTACAGCACTTGGACCAGCCTCGGCCGTTTCGGCGAAGCATCTTCCTTCTTCGCCGTCCGGGCCGGACGGCGTGGAGCGCGCTCCACGGCAGGAGCCCTTTCTTCCGGTTTCGCCTCCATCGCAGGAAGCTCCTCTTCGGCCATTCGTCGAGCCATGCTAACTCCTGACTCCCTCTTTGGCGCGCAACGCCTCAAGAATCCTATCCCCTGCCTGGGAAACACTTCCGGCCCCCAGCGTGATGATGGCGTCGCCGTCCTGCGCCATTTCCGCAAGACGCGCGATTCCATCCTCCATACTGGGCGCATACTCGGCCCCGCGATGGCCGTATTCTCGAAGACGATCGAGCAGGCGATGCGAATCGACGCCGGCAATCGCAGGCTCCGAGGCCGCATAAATATCCAGCACCATCACCGCATCGGCCTGGTGAAAAGCGCGTGCGAATTCGTCCATCAACGCCTGCGTGCGCGTGTAGCGGTGCGGCTGGAACAGCACCAGCACGCGCTCGAACGGACATGTCCTGGCCGTGGCCAGCGTCGCCTTGATCTCTGTCGGATGATGGCCGTAATCGTCGATCACCGTAACGCCGCCGGCAACGCCGCGAACCTGGAAGCGGCGGTCGACACCGCTGAAACTCTCCAGTCCGGCGCGAATCTTGTCGACCGGCACTTCCAATTCCAGCCCGACGGCCACCGCCGCCGTTGCATTCAATACATTGTGCGGACCGGGCACGCCCACGCGGAAAGCTCCGAGATCGGCGCCGCGCAGTCGCAGCGTGAACTCGCTCGACACCGGGCCGCTCGACGACGAGGTGATGAACAGGTCGGCCTGTGGATTCACTCCGTAGGTGACCGTGCGCCGCGTCACGCGAGGCAGAATGCTCTGCACGTTCTCATCGTCCAGGCAAAGTATGGATGCACCGTAGAAAGGAACCTTGTTGACGAATTGAAGGAAGGCCTGCAGGATCTCATCGAGAGAATGGTAGTGATCGAGATGCTCGCGGTCGATGTTGGTGACCACGGCGATGATGGGCGCCAGCTTGAGAAACGAGCCGTCGCTTTCGTCCGATTCCACCAGTAGAAAATCGCTTTTCCCGACGCGGGCGTTCGACCCGCCCATGCCCTTCACCCGCCCCCCGACGACAACCGTCGGATCGAGCCCCGCAACGCTCAGCAGCGACGCAAGGATTGAGGTCGTGGTGGTCTTGCCGTGGCTGCCCCCCACCGCAATGCCGTATTTCAGCCGCATCAGTTCCGCGAGCAGTTCGCCGCGCGGAATAATGGGGACTTGCAGCCTCTTGGCGGCCAGCAATTCCGGGTTCGCCGGGTCGATGGCGGAACTGACCACCAGCGCCTTGGCCCCGGCCACATGGGCGCCGTCGTGCCCCTGCCAGATTCGCGCGCCCATCGCGCTCAACCGTTCCGTGATCGGGCTCAGCTTCGCGTCCGATCCGGTGATCTCGTAGCCCATGTTCAGCAGCACCTCGGCGATGCCGCTCATGCCGATGCCTCCGATTCCGGTGAAGTGAAAACGCTGGGGCTTAAAAAACATTTTGAACTACAATTGTTCCGGCTCGCGCGCATCCTGTCAACTGGCTTTCCAGCCGAGCGCGCGGGCCGCTTCCTCCTCTAGGATTTCTACCGTTCGCTTGGCTGCCGCGGGCGCTGCGAACTTGCGCGCGGCGGCGCCCATCTCCTGCAATTGGCCCGGTTGGCGGGCCAAGTCGCGGATGGTGTGAAAGAGTTCCTCCCCCGTAAGTTCGCGGTCGAGAATCAGCCGTGCCGCCCCGGCCTTGGACATGGCCTCGGCATTCTTCAACTGGTGCTGGTCTGCGGCGTAAGGGAACGGCACCAGGATGGAAGGCTTGCCCGCGGCCGCCAGTTCCGCCACCGCCCCCGCTCCGGAGCGGCAGACGACAAGATCGCATTGGGAAAAGGCGCGCGGCATGTTGTCCACGAACGGCACCACTTCGCCCGCCGCGCCGCTCGCCGAAAAGGCCGCCGACATCTCGTCGTAATCCTGCGAGCCCGATTGGTGAATCCAGCGCACATGCACCTGCTCCTTCAAAAAGAGCGCCCAACTGGCCTTGCCGGCTTCATTCAAGCGCCGCGATCCGCGGCTGCCTCCCGTCACCAGGACCGTCAATTCGTGACCCGGCGCCTTGGGAGAAATATCGAAGAACTCGCTGCGCACGGGCAGCCCAGTCATCTCCACTTTGCGTTCGGCGAAGTACGGCTTCGCCTCATCGAAGCTCAGCAGCGCCCTCGATGCGAGTCTCCCCGCATGCCGGTTAGCCATGCCGGGCATGGCATTCGGCTCCATGAGAACAATGGGACAACGCAGCAGCCATGCGGCCACCGTGGCAGGCCCGGCAACATAGCCGCCCATGCTGAACACGGCCGCTGGCTGATGCTTTTTCACGATGCGCGCTGCCTTCCACACTGCCAGCGGAAATTGCAGCAAAGTGCGCAGCGTCTGCTTCCACCCCACCCTTTTCAGCCCGCCGATCTCCACGTACTCAATGGGGAAGCTCTCCCGCGGCACCAGCTTGCTTTCCATCCCTTCCTTCGTTCCGACGAAGAAGGGCTGATGTCCGCGGCGGCGCAGTTCGCGCGCCACGGCGATGGCCGGGATGACGTGTCCGCCTGTGCCTCCGCCCGTCAGCAGAAAGGGTAGCTTGTGCACGGCGCCGCCCGGCGCGGCCGCGGCCGGCGCCGCTTTCTTCTGCTTGTAGCTCTGGCGGATGCGCACCTTCATCGCTTACCCCGCGTGATCGCTGACGCTCATCAGCACGCCCAGCGACATCAGCGAACTGAGCAGCGAACTGCCCCCGTAACTGATCAGCGGCAAGGGGAATCCTTTCGTCGGCGCCATGTCCAGCACAACGCTGATATTGATCAGCGCCTGCGCAACCACCGCGACCGTCACCCCCAGCGCCAGATATCGCCCAAAATCGTCGGGAACCGTCCAATAAAGGCGCATCCCTCGCCATAGAATGACCAGGTAGCCCGCCAGTACGCAGGTTGCCCCCCACAGCCCCAGTTCCTCGCCAATGACGGCGAAAATGAAATCGTTGTGCGCCTCCGGCAGAAACAGCAGCTTCTGCTTGCTCTCCATCAGGCCTTTGCCCAAAGCTCCACCCGTTGCCACGGCGATCTTCGATTGCCGCGCCTGGTAGCTGGCGTCGCGCGTGGTGATGGACGTGTTGGCCCAGTTCTTGATGTAGCCTTTGGGATCGATGGTGTCGAGTATCTTGTACTCGGGATCGACGTAACCGATGATGCGATGCACCCGGTACGGCTTGGAAAGAATGGCCAGCGGCAAAACAAGAAGGCAGGCCGCGACCGCGAAAAAGAAGTATCGGCGGTCGAGACCTGCCACGTAAAAGACCGCCGCCGCGGTGCACATGAGAACGGCGGCAGTCCCAAGATCGGCAACGATCACGCTGGCGGCAAGGACGCTCAGAGCGAGCGCCGCGGGAAACAGCGTGTAGCGTGCGTTAATAGCATGGGCCCGCTTCGTCACGAACCAGGCGAGAAACACAACCAGAGCCGGCTTGGCGAACTCCGACGGCTGAATGCGCGCCACGCCGTAGCCCAGCCAGCGGTGGCTCGCCGGATCGGTAAAATACACAACCACCAAAGCGGCCAGTACAAGCCCCAGCGGAGCGAACGCCCACACCGAGCTGCCCAGCGTCCGGTAGTCCTTTCGCTTGAAATACATCAACAGGGCGAAGCCGGCCACGGCGAAACCCAATTGCCGCAGCAGGAAACGGTTGGCATCCTTGAAACGCACCTCCGCCATGACCGTCGAGGCGCTGTACACCATGACGATGCCGAAGCACACCATCCCTACGATGGTCAGAAACAAGGTCCAGTCTGTCTTCAGTCTTTGCGCCATTCGACGTACTCCGTGGCTTCAAACAATCTTACTAACAAATGTTTTAAACGTCTTGCCCCGTTCTTCGTAGTTGAGAAACTGGTCGTAACTCGCGCAGGCGGGAGCCAGAAGCACCGTATCCCCGGCGCCGGCGCGCCCCGATGCATAGGCTACCGCCGTCTCCAGCGTCCCGCAGGAAACCAGCGGCACACTGCCCTCCAACTCCGCGGCAATCTTCGCCGCCGCCGCTCCGATGAGCAAAGCGCCTTTGCATTTCCCGTGGAGGGCCTCGGCCAGGGGGCGGTAACTGCTGCCTTTGTCCTTCCCCCCGAGAATGATCCACAACCCGCCGTCGAAGGCATCCACCGCCTTCATGGCCGCGTCCACATTGGTCGCCTTGGAATCGTTGTAATAGCGCACCTGGCGCAGTTCCCGGACGAATTCGATGCGATGCTCCACTCCTGGAAAAACGCGCACAGCGGCACGGATGCCTTCCCGCGATGCTCCGGCCAGCCGCGCCGCCGCCGCCGCCGCCATTACGTTCTCGATGTTGTGCCGTCCGCGCAGCGGAATCTCCGCCGCCGGCATCAACAGTTCTCCGTCTTCCAACACGCTCCCATCTTCCAGCCAGAAACCTCGCCCAACGCGCCCCTTCAGGCTGAACCACACCGTTTCTGCCGGCGTGGACCCGGCGTAAGCCGCGGTCACCGGATCGTCGGCGTTGAGCACGGCCCAATCGCCCTGGCGTTGCGTCTCGAACAGCCTTCGCTTGGCCCCGGCATAAGCCTCGAAGGTGTGGTGCCGGTCCAGGTGATCGGGCGTCACATTCAGACACACCGCGATCTCCGCGCGGAATTTCTCGATCGTCTCCAACTGGAAACTGGACAGTTCCAGCACGTTCCACGCCTCCGCCGACGAGGCGGCGATCATCGCCGTCGGCGGCAGCCCAATATTGCCGCCCACCTGGCAGGCGATGCCGTTGTGCCGCAGCATATGCCCGATCAGCGCCGTGGTGGTGGTCTTGCCGTTGGCCCCGGTGATGCCGATATTCCTCCCCGCCAGAAACTGGGATGCCAGTTCCACTTCCCCCGTCACCCGCGCCCCCGCGGCACGCGCCGCTTCCAACTCCGGCAGATCGGGCGGCACGCCCGGCGACAGAACAATCAGCGGAAACTGGCGGAATACTTCCGGGCTCTGAAGATGAAACGCAACGCCCAACTCTTGAAAAAGTGGGCCGGCTCCCGGCAACTGCTCCAGTGGCCGGGAGTCGGTCCCGTGAGGGTGCGCTCCCTTCTCGACCAGAAGCTTGATGGCGGATAGGCCCGACTTGCCTAAGCCCGCCACCAGCACCTCCAAACCCGCGAATTCCATGGCTACCTCAACTTCAAGGTGGTCAGGGCGAACAATGCCATGACCAGGCCCACAATCCAGAAACGCACGATCACCTTCGATTCGTGCCAGCCGATCGCCTCGAAATGGTGGTGCAGCGGCGCCATTTTGAAAATCCGTTTCCCGCGCAACTTAAAGCTGCCCACCTGCAGAATCACCGACAGGCACTCGACGACGAAAACGCCGCCCACGAAAAGCAGCAGAATTTCCTGCTTGATGAGAATGGCCATCGTGCCCAGTCCGCCGCCCAGCGAAAGCGACCCGACATCGCCCATGAAGACCTCGGCCGGATGCGCGTTGTACCAAAGGAAGGCCAGCGAAGCGCCCGTCATGGCCCCGCAGAAGATGGTTAACTCGCTCGCGCCGGGAAGCCGCGCCAGATCGAGATACTTGGCGAATTCGGCGTGGCCGCTCATGTAGGTGAGTATCGTCATCGCCCCCGAGGCGATCACCATTAGCCCGATCGCCAGCCCGTCCAACCCGTCCGCCAGATTCACGCCGTTGGTCGAACCGAGCAGCACCACCTGCAGAAACAGAAAATAGAAAATGAAGGCCAGCGGATACGTCCACGGATTTGCCAGAAAATTGTCCATCAGCAGATCGGGGCGGAACGATTTGAAGAAGGGGACGTTCATCTCGGTCGAATAGAGCCCCTTGGCATGCAGCGACAGCAGCATCACCCCGATAATCAACCCCGCCAGCACCTGCAAGAGAAGCTTCTTGCGCGCCGTCAACCCCAGGTTGCGCATTTTCTTTACTTTGGTCACATCGTCGTAAAAACCCACCGCGCCATAGCTGAGCAGACCGAACAGCGCCACCCAAATATAGGGATTGCGCAGGTTCGTAAACAGCAACGTCGGCACCACAATGGAGATCACAATCAGCACTCCGCCCATCGTCGGCGTGCCGGCTTTCTTCTGATGCGATTTCGGACCCTCTTCGCGGATATGCTGGCCGATGGAAAACTCCCGCAATTTGCGTATCAGCCAGGGTCCCAGAAGAATGCCCAGCAATAGCGCCGTCAGGCTGGCGAAAGCCGTGCGGAACGTGACGTATTGAAACAGGCGCAGCAATCCCGGTTCGGGGAGCATTCGTTCGTAAAGCAGCCAGTAGAGCATCGTGCGCCTATTCGAGATACCTTTCCAATGCCAGTTCCACCCGCGTGCCGCGCGAGCCCTTCCACAGCACCACATCGCCCTCTTTCAGAATGGTCCGCAACCATGCGCCCGCCTCTTTCGGATCCTCGAAAAAGCACGCGGCGTCAGCCGGCAAGCCGGCTTCTCGAGCTGCATCCACAGCATGCTGGGCTGCGCCGCGTATCCCTACGAGCACATGTAGACCGCTTCGTGCGGCGTAAAAACCAAGGTCGCGATGAAGCGGCTCGGACCATCGGCCGAGTTCGAGCATCTCCCCCAGTACGGCGACCCGCCGCCGCGCCGGCGTGTCGGCAACGACATCCAGCATCGCCCGCGCCGCGTCCGGGTTGGAGTTATAGCAATCGTTGATATGCAGAATTCCGTTCTTTTCGATGCGCCGTCCACGCATCGCGCCGGGCTCAAAAGCCCGCGCCGGGCCCACCAACTCCGCAGGCGCAATGCCGTACAGCGACGCCACGGCCACGCCCGCCAGCAGATTGGACACACCATGACGGCCGCTCAACGGGCTGTTGATTTCCACATCGCCGACGCGAAAACGCACGCCATCGGCGGAATAGGCGACGTCGCAAGCCCGGAAATCGGCATCGCCCTTGATCCCGTAAGTGATCACGCGCCCGCCGTGCAGCCCCGCCATTCGCGAAACGCGCTCATCGTCCACATTCAGCACGGCGGTCCCCTCCCGCCCCAGACCTTGAATCAGTTCGCCCTTGGCGGCGGCGATCCCCTCCACGGAACCGAAATTCTCGATGTGGGCATAGCCCGCGTTGGTCACTACCCCCACTTGAGGCTGGGCAATTCGCGTTAATGCGGCGATCTCACCCGCATGATTCATGCCCATCTCTAGGACAGCTACCTTAGCTTCCTCGGCCATTCGCAGGATGGAAAGGGGTACTCCGATGTGGTTATTCAAATTTCCCACAGTTTTTCCCACAGGGCTGTGGATTTCTAAGAATGCCGCGACGATGTCTTTGGTCGTGGTCTTCCCCGCGCTCCCCGTGATCGCGACCACGTCGTGCCCCCACTGCCGGCGAGCCCATCCCCCCAATCGTTCCAATGCCGCCTGCGTATCCGGCACCACGAATAAAGCACCATCCAAGTTCGGATTTTCCGGCACATGATCGGCCACGGCAGCCGCCGCGCCCTTTTCAAACGCAGTCGCCAGATAAGAATGTCCATCGTGATTGGGACCGCGCAGCGCAAAGAACAAATCCCCGGGCTGGAGGGTGCGTGTGTCCACACTCCACCCCGTGGCCTCCCCGGCAGCCGGGGGCGGGGCCGTCGCCAGCGCCTCCGCAATCTGATCGAAGCGAAACTTCATCCCTTCCTCTTGCGGTATCCCAACTCCTCCAGCACGGCAGCGGCAATTTCACGGTCGTCGAAATGCACGGTCCGCTCGCGCAGCACCTGGTAATTTTCGTGCCCTTTCCCCGCAATCAGCAGGCAATCCCCGGCGCGCGTTTCGCCGATCGCCATGCGAATCGCGCGTGCCCGGTCGGCTTCGACAATATGCGGCGTATCCAGGCGGCGTAATCCCACTAATGCGTCGTTGATGATCCCCAGCGGGTCCTCCGAACGCGGATTATCCGAGGTGAGGACCACAAAATCGCTCATTTCAGCGGCAGCCATCCCCATCAACGGCCTCTTGCCGCGGTCGCGGTCCCCGCCGCAGCCGAAAAGCGTGATCACACGGCCCGGCTTCAGCGACCGCGCAGCCTGGATCGCGTTTCGCAGCGCATCCGGCGTATGAGCGTAGTCCACAATCACCAAAAAGGGTTGCCCCGCGTCGACCCGCTCGAAACGCCCGGGAACGGCCCGGAATTCTGCTACTGCCTCGGCAATCATTTCCAACTCCATTCCGTAAGTGATTCCCGCCGCCGCCGCCGCAAGAATGTTGTAGACATTGATTTCCCCCACCATCGGAGAGCGCATCGAAACGGCTCTGCCGTCGTAGACCATGCGGAAACGGAGCCCGTCGAACGAGGTTTCGATGTTCTCCGCGCGCAGGCAGGCCCCAGGCTTAAGGCCATAGGTGAGCACTTTGGTTCCTGCCGCGGGAACGATCCGCCTGCCGTATTCATCGTCGAGATTGATCGCCGCCCAGCGCGGAGCAGCGGCCCCGTTTTCCTCGAACAACAAATGCTTCGCCCGGAAATACTCCTCCATGCCGCCACGGTGAAAATCCAGATGGTCCTGGGACAGATTCGTAAAAACTGCCGTGTGATAGGGCACACCATACGCCCGGCACAAGGCCAAAGCGTGGGAGGATACCTCCATCGTCGCCCGGCGTCCGCCCGCGGCTCGCAATTTTGCCAAAACCTTGTATAAATCCACCGACTCGGGAGTCGTATTGGCGCTTGCTTCAAACTCTCCGGCAATCCAGTTTCCGATAGTTCCGAGCAAGGCCGTCGTTTCCCCGGCATGACGCTGCAATGCATCGATGAGAAACGCCGTCGTCGTCTTGCCGTTCGTGCCCGTGACACCGCTCAGTGCAACGTGCTCCTCCGGCGCGCCGAACCGATTGCGGCAGGCCATTCCGAGCGCCTTCCGTCCGTGCGTGACGCGCACCCACGGTCCGGCGAATCCTTCCGGCGCCGTCAACTCGCTCACCACCGCCACCGCGCCGCGCTCCATCGCCTGCTGCGAAAATCGCCGCCCATCCACGTTCGCCCCGGCGAAAGCGAAGAACAGCGACCCCGGCGTGACGGCCCGCGAGTCATACTCCAATCCAGACACATCGAGCGATGCCACCGCCTGCGACAACGGTTCCGCCAGCAACTCCGGTTGGATCACTCGCTCTAGTTTCATTGCTGCTGTCTATCTGCTGAACTCAATCACCAGCCGCTCCCCCGGACGCAATGTCTCGCCCGGAAGCGGACTCTGCCGGCGCACCACGCCCGCCCCCCGCGCCTCCACCGGAATGCCCGACGCCGCGGTCAGCGTCAGCACGTCGCGCTTCGTCTTCCCCATCAGGTTCGGCACACGCGAGGCATCGGAGGATTCGTGCCGCGCCACGACAAGTTCGGCCCCGCTGCCCAACGCAATCGCCTCGTCCGGCACCGGAGCCGGCGGAGCCGCCGCCACATCGTTCTCAATCTCTGCCGGCACGCTCTCCACCTTCGCCAGTTGCTTCACCGCGCGGTCCTGCTTGACTTCCAGTATTCGCAACGCCGCCGTGGCCACTTCCTTGAACACCGGCGCTGCCACAATGCCGCCATACTCGTGCGATCCGTTCAGCGTCACGGCAATCACCACCTTCGGATCGCTCAGCGGCGCCATGCCGATAAACGAAGCGTTGTATTTGTGCGTGTATTGCTTCAGCTTGTGATCGTAAATCTGCGCCGAACCGGTTTTTCCACCGACGGTATAGCCCACCAGGTCCGCCCGCGGATACCCAGTCCCGCCCGGCAACACCACATCGTGCATCATGTCGAGCATCTTCGCCGCATTCTCAGGCTTCAGCACCTGCACCGCCGGAGCCACCGGCTCCCACTCCGCCACTTCACCCGGACGATGCCGCTTCAGCACAATCCGCGGAGCAATCAGCTTCCCATGATTGGCAATCACCGAGGCGGCCTGCGCCAGTTGCACCGTCGTAGCCGTGATTTCATGGCCCATCGCCACCGACCCGATCGACGTCTTGCCCCACTTGCGCGGCTCAAATACCTGGCCCGGCGCTTCGGCCGGCAACGGAAGCCCCGCGCGCTTGCCGAAACCGAAAGCTTTGATGTAGCGGTGAAGGTTCTTCACGCCCACTTGCATGGCAACCTGAATGGCGCCCACGTTGGACGATTTCGCCAGCACCGTGCGCATGGGAATAAGGCCATAGCCGCGCTTGGCTTCGTGAATCACCCTCCCGTAGAGATTGATGGTCCCGCCCAGACAATTGATGGGAGATTCCGGACCGAGCCGCGTGGTCTCGAGCGCGGCCGAAAGCGTGATCACCTTGAACACCGACCCGGGCTCGAACGGCGCCGCAATCGCCTGGTTCAACCGCCGGCTCATCTCTTCTTCGTTTTGCGGCTGCGTGTTCGGATCGTAAGTGGGGAAGCTGGCCATCGCCAGAATATCGCCCGTCTGCGGATGCAGCACCACCACGCTGCCGCTCTTGCAATGGCAGCCTTCGGCGGCGGCCTTCAACTCCCGCTCCGCCAGATACTGCAGGCGCTCATCGATGGTGAGCCAGATGTTCTTGCCCGGCAACGGCTCCGTCTCGACCACGCTTTCATAGCCGTGCTGGGTCACGTCGCGATACATCCGTACCGTGCCCGGGATGCCTTCCAGTTCTTCATCCAGACCCAGTTCGATTCCCCCGCTGCCACGGCCTTCGTGATCCTTGCCGCCAATCACATGGGCCAGCAGTTCGCCCTTCGGGTAGGACCGCTCGGGTTCGTCGCGGATTTCGATGCCGTTCAGCTTCAGTTGCCGGACCCGTTCCCCTTCCTCGAAACCAACCTTGCGCTTCACCCACAGAAAGCCCCGCCCGGCGTCTTTGTACTCCTGAATGCGGCGCTCGAGCTCAGCCCGGTCAATCGACAGCACGCGCGATAACACCTCCGCCGTCAACTCCACGTCGCGCACGTGCTGCGGGTTCACCACCACCGTCCGCAACATGTTGCTCTTGGCGAAAATGGCGTCGTTGCGGTCGAGCAACATGCCGCGCATGGCGGGAATCTCGCGCACCTTCTCCTGCTGCGCCTGCGCCTGGCGCGAGTAGTCGTCGTAGGAGTAAATCTGCAAATAGAGGAGCCGCAGCACAATCAGCGCAGCCCACCCAAATGCAAAACGCGCCAAGGTCCGCAACCTGCGGATGGCGCCATGGTCGATCGGGGGCTCGTGCGGCCCCCCTGGGTTGTACTTGCCGCTCGGTTCCTGCATCGTGTTCCTGCTGTTTCAGGGATGTCTCACCGGCGCGATGGGGGAAGTCGCGCCGGTAAGAATGGCTTCTATTGTTCGCTCGGTGCGGCCGCTTCCGATGCGGCGGTCTTTTCCGCCACCGCGGCCGCGGCCGGCATTTTCTCCGCCGGGCGCGCCATGGCTTGCACCGCCGCGGACGGCGCCTTCGTGTCCAGATGGATGATCCGGCTCGGATCGGGGTCGGCGAAATCCTGCAGCCTGGCGAGCTCGGCCAGACGCTCCGGATTCAGCAGCTTCGCCTCGGAAGTCTCCAGTTCGGAGATCTGCCGGCTCAGCAAATCGTGCTCCTTGCGCAACTCCTCCAACTGGTATCCCGCCATCAGGCGGTATCCGCTCGGCAACAACATGCCGATCAGCAGAACAGCGGCCGTGGCCACTCCGCCGATCATCTTCCAGCACACCTTGGGCGTGTGCGGATCCTCGGCGCGGATTACGCGGCTGTTGTCGATTCTCTTAATGTGCAGATGCACATCGTCGTTTGGGAATGGGCGCAAACGGTAGCCGGGCGCCTTGCGCGCCTCGGGACGCTCCGACTGCGTCACGGCCTGGGCTCCGCCTCTCCCCATTAAGCGGTCGTAAAAAGTTGCCAGTGTGGCCATCTCATTCCTGCTCTCTCGGTACACCGAGCATCTCCAGGCAACGCAGTTTGCTGCTGCGCGACGCCGGATTCTCCTGTACCTCCTCAGACGCCGGTTTCACGACGTGCTTGGTCAATATGCGCGCCCGGCCTTCCCGAGCCAGACGTTGGAATGCCTGCTTCACGGCTCTATCCTCAGTGCTCATGAACGTCAGCACGACAATCCTTCCCCCCGGCGCCACCAACTCCGGCGCCAGCTTCATCAACGCTTCCAACTCCTCCACCTCTTCGTTCACAGCGATTCGCAGCGCCATGAACGTCTGCGTGGCTGGGTGTATTCGCCCCGTCCTGGGCACGGCCGACTCCACAATTCGAGCTAGATGCAACGTACTGCGAACCGGCCGCGCCCGGACGATTGCTCTGGCTATTCTCCGCGCCCTCCTCTCTTCGCCAAGTTGGTAGATCAAATCGGCGAGTGCCTTCTCGGCGGTGTAATTGACAATCTCTCCAGCCGTCATTCCCCCGGTGCGATTGGTTCGCATGTCCAGAGGTCCTTCGGCTTGCAGGGAGAATCCACGCTCCGGGTCCGTCAGTTGATAGCGGCTCACTCCCAGATCCGCCAGCAGCCCGTCTACTTTCTCCAAGCCAAACGTCTGCAACGCCCGGCGCAATTCCGAAAACCGTCCCTGGTGATAGCGGATTCTGCCGGCCCACTCCACCGTGTTCTGCTTCGCCAATTCCAGGGACTCTCCGTCCCTGTCGTTGCCGATCACAAATCCGCTCTCCAGCCGTCGGGCGATCTGCCCGAGATGTCCTCCCAAGCCGGCCGTGCAATCCAGGTAATGACCCTCCGCACGCACAGCCAGGTGCTCCAAAACTTCCGCCAGTAAGACCGGGATGTGTTGCTGTTCCATACATGGCCCGCTACTTCACCCCGGCTCCTTCGGCATATTCCACCTTCTGCGGCAGGTTGGTGTGGGCCCGCGCGCTCTTCGCTTTGTACACTTCTTCGTTGTAGAAGGTGATCACGCCCTTGCCCACCTCAAACCAAACCTGCGCGTTCTCCAATCCCATCAGCTTGCGCAACGCGGCTGGAATCAGCAGCCGGCCCTGAGCGTCCAGTGAGGCATCTTCGCCCAGATCGTTGGCCACGAACAAAATGTCTTTGCCCCACTGGCTGTATTCGCCAGTGAGATTTTCCAACACTTCCCGGTTGTGTTCCCAAACCGAGTTGGTGTATATCTTAGCTGTGACGCGATCGAGCGACGTGATAAACACGTCCTTGGCGCCCAGATCTTCGAGATAGGTGACCAGTGCCTGTGGCATTTTCAGACGACCACGATCATCGACTTTGGCGGTCTGAATCCCGCGTGGGGTTCGAACCACTTTCGTCATTGGGGGCGACTGATCCATTTTCTATCCCGCTTGGTCCATCCTAGACCCGCATAGGCAGATTTAATCACACTTCGATCCAGCAAAGCAATAGGCATTTCTGAGGAAGCGTTTTATTGTCTTTGGCTTCCAGAGATCACTACATGTAGTGGCTTAACTAGCCAAGTCCCCTGCTAATTGCATTTCTCTTCCGTGGCAACCAGGCCCAGGGTTGAGTTGTGCCCGATCTGTGCTAATATCTAGACAATCTAGCTATGAAGTGGCCCCTCGCCGACGCCAAAAATAAACTCTCCGAACTCGTCGACCTCGCCGCCTCCTCCGGCCCTCAGTTCATCTCCCGCCGCGGCGCCGACGTCGCCGTCCTCCTCTCCATCCCAGACTTCGAACGCCTCTCCGCTCAGCGCAAGCCCTTCCCCGATTTCCTCCTCCACCCACCCGCCGCCTCCAAACCCCTCGACCTCGCCGAAAAGGTCCGCATCCTCTCCGATCTCATCCTATGAATTACCTCCTCCACGCCGACGCCCTCGAAGCCATCGCCCAAGGCGCCCTCCCCCCCGATCTGCGCTCCACCATCGAGCGCGCCTCCCCTACCCAAATCCACATCTCCGTCCTCGCCTTCGCCGAAATCCTCGCCAAAGTGGAACTGCGCCATCCGCCCGCCACCGCGCTCGTCGCCTGGTTGCGCCGTATCCCCTCCGAATACCCCGACCGCCTGATCCCGATCACCCCGGAAATCGCCGCCGCCTTGCCCAACCTCGCGCTCCTCGCCCAGGAAAAGGGACAGACTCTTTCCCTCACTGACGGCTTGGCCGCCGCTGCCGCCTTGCGCTTCGACCTCATCCTCATCGCCCGCCCGTCGCCCGCCCTGGCCGCCACCGGAGTCCGCCTCCTCCCCCTCGAATCGCCCCGAACGTAACAGCCTCCGGCGCCGTCTCTCCTCCTTTGATATGCGAGAGTGGAGAGATGCTCCGAACCTTCCGTAAGAGCCCCGGTTTCACCGCCGTCGCTGTGCTCACCCTGGCGCTCGGCATCGGTGCGAACTCGGCCATCTTCAGCGTCGTGGAAACGGTGCTGCTCTCGCCGCTTGCTTACAACGATCCCGATCGGATCGTCAGCCTCGGAGCCCGCTTCGCCGATACGGGCCGCCTCGCTCCGCGTCTGGCCGGCGGCGACCTCGTCGATGTCCGCAAGGAAACCCGCTCGTTTGCCGCCCTCAGTTCGTTCAGCGGGGGCGAGATCGGAGTCCAACTCCGCGAGAAAGCCGAATTCACCGGCGTCTTCTTCGTCAATCCCGAATTCTTCCGCGTCATCGGCGCCGAGCCCCGCCATGGCCGCCTCTTCACCAACGGCGATGAGCCCTCCGCCGTCGTCAGCACCGCGTTCGCCGCCAAACACCTCGGCGGCGCGGAAAACGCCCTAGGCCAGAAATTCAGCGTCGAACACAAAATCTACGAAGTGGTGGGAGTCATCCCTGCCGAGTTGCGCTTTCCCCGCACCGCCGAAATCTGGCTCCCCTCGCCCCTCCAGCCTCGCAATCTCAATCGCACCGCCTACAACTACCCGGCCGTGGCACGGCTCAAGGCGGGCGTCAGCCTCGATGCCGCGCAAGCCGAACTCACATCGCTTTCCGAACAACTCGCCAACGCATTCCCCGACTCCAACCGCGGCAAAACCATCGCCATCACCCCGCTCAAAGAATCCCTCGTCGGCCCCATGCGCCGCATGCTCTATTTCCTCCTGGGCGCCGTTTCCCTCGTCCTGCTCATCGCTTGCGCCAACGTGGCCAATCTACTGCTGGCCCGCGGAGCCTCGCGCGGCCGGGAGTTCGCTGTGCGCGTCGCACTCGGCGCCGGACGCGGCCGCATCCTGCGCCAACTCGCCATCGAGAATCTCGCGCTCGGACTCGCTGGAGGCGCACTCGGCCTCCTCCTCGCCTGGTTCTGCCTGGATGCCCTCACCAGCCTTGCGCCCCAATTGCCGCGCCTCGCCGATGTCCGCCTCAACGCCGCGGTCCTCGCCTTCACCATGGCCGTTTCGGTGCTCGCCAGCCTCGTCTTCGGACTCATGCCCGCCATGGAAGCCTCCCGCGTCGACCTCAGCGATGCCCTCAAACAGGGCGGCATGCGCGGGCTCGTCGGCGCCCGCTCCCAACGTTTGCGCCAGGTCCTGGTGGCCGTCGAGATCGCCCTCAGCGTCACCCTCGCCGTGGGCGCGGCCCTGCTGTTGCGCAGCTTCCTCAATCTCCATTCCGTCGAGCTTGGCTATCGCCCCGAAGGCATCCTCGTCATGTACGCCCACGCTCCGGCTAAGGATCTGCCCGGACACATCGCCGCCACCCGCCACTACGAAAATGTGTTCACCGAGCTAGGCCGCATCCCCCGCATCGAAAGCGTCGCCGCGGTGATGGGATTGCCCACCGGCCGTTACGGATCGTTCGGCATGTACGCCGTCGAAGGAATCCACAAATTCGCCCCGGGCGAGAAGCTGCCCTCCGCCGGATTCCGCCTCACCAGCCCCGGCTATTTCCACACCATCGGCATCCGCCTCGAGCGCGGCCGCGACTTCACCGCCCGTGACCAATACGACGCCCCCTTCGTCGCCATCGTCAGCCAGTCGCTGGTCAAACAGGTATTCGGCAACGAAGATCCCATCGGGCGGCGACTGCAGTGCGGGCTCGATTCACCCAACTGGATGACCATCGTCGGCGTCGTTTCCGATGTGCGCCAGTCCTCGCCCGCCGACACACCCGAACCGCAGCTCTACATGCCTTTCCAGCAGCATCCCTTCTTGGCCAACGAACTGCAAGTAGTGCTCCGGGCCGGCGGTGACCCGCGAGCCATGATCCCCGCCGTGCAAACAAAGATGCGCGAGCTCAGCCCCAGCTTCGCCATCAAGTTCACCACGCTTGAAACCATGGTTCACGACTCGGTGGCCACGCCCCGCTTCCGCACCTTCCTGCTCGGCCTGTTCGCCTTCCTCGCCATCGCCCTCGCCATGGCCGGCGTCTACGGCATCATGAACTATATGGTGTCGCAGCGCACTTCCGAATTCGGCCTGCGCATGGCGCTCGGCGCATCTCCCGGCCAACTGCTGCGCTCGTCGCTCGGCCAGGCGGCCGTGCTTGCCGCCATCGGGCTCGCCGCCGGCGCCGCGCTCTCCTTCGCTTTGCATAAGGTTGTGGACACCATGCTCTTCGGCATCACCGGCGCCGACTGGATCACCTACGCCTCCGTCGCCGCGCTCGTACTGGCGTCGTCGCTGCTCGCCGCCTTTCTACCCTCGCTGCGCGCCTCGCGCGTCGATCCCATGATCGCCTTGCGGGAGGAATGATTGATCGTCCTGCGCGACATTGTCGACGAATCCGTGCGCGCCGTGCGCGTGCATAAGCTTCGCGCTTCGCTCACCGTGCTCGGCCTTACCATGGGTGTCGCCACGCTCATCGCCGTCATGACCCTCGTGCAGGGCGCTAACCGCTTTGTCGAAACCAAAGTCGCCAACCTCGGCGCCGATGTCTTTCAGATCGCCCGCACGCCCTTCACCGTCACCGATTTCGGATCCATCATGAAGGCCCTCAAGCATCGTAAGTTCGATCTCGACAATGTCGCCGCCGTGGCCGCCGCCTGCCGCCATTGCGAGCAGGTGGGGGCAACCGCCAGTTCCACCGGCCGCGTCCGCTTTCGCGACGACGAAATCGCCGACGTGACCTTCTATGGGCACACTGCCCCCATGGCCGCCATCGACACCCGCACCGTCGAATTGGGCCGCTACTTCACCGCCTCGGAGGACCAGCGCTCGGCGCAAGTCTGTTTGATCGGCGACACCATCCGCGAGCAGTTCTTCACCGGCGCCGATCCGCTCGGCAACATCCTCCGCGTCGGCGCGATCGAATGCACCGTCATCGGCACCCTCGAAAAACTCGGCTCACTCCTCGGCCAGGATCAGGATAAGTTCGTCATCCTCCCCATGAACACCTACCTGCGCCTCAGCAGCCGCCGTTCCAGCGTGACCATCAACGTCAAAGCCCCCGGACCAGCATTTGAAGAAGCCCGGCAGGAAACCCTCATGACCCTGCGAGCCATCCGTCACGTGCCCGCCGGCGCCGAGGACGATTTCTTCATCGCCACCAAAGACAGCTACATCTCCCTCTGGCAAAGCATCTCCGCCGCCTTCTTCGCCGTCTTCCTCATGGTGAGCGCCATTTCCGCCATCGTCGGCGGCATCGTCATCATGAACGTCATGCTCGTCAGCGTCAGTGAGCGCAGAAAGGAAATCGGCATTCGCCGCGCCGTCGGCGCCACTCAGTCCGACATCCGCCGCCAGTTCCTCGCCGAAAGCCTGCTGCAATGCCTGGCCGGCGGCGCTATCGGCATCTTCGCCGGCTTCCTCTTCGCTTTCGCAGTCCGCCGCCTCACCTCCTTCCCCACGCAGGTTGAAACTTGGGTGGTAATCTTCGGGCTGGCGATGAGTTCCGCCATCGGCCTCTTCTTCGGCATCTACCCCGCCATGCGCGCCTCGCGCCTCGATCCCGTCGTCGCTTTGAGGGCCGATTAGCCATGACCCGAGCCGAACTCAGAGAAAACCTCGGCGTCGCGCTGGCTACCCTCCGCGCCAACAAGGTGCGCAGTTCCTTGACCATTCTCGGCATCGTCATCGGCGTCTCTTCCGTCATTGCCGTCGCGGCCATCATCCAGGGATTGAACCGCTATGTGCAGGACAAAGTGGAAAGCCTCGGCTCGCGTACCTATTTCATCACCCGCTTCCCTCCCGGCACCTTCAACTTCAGCCGCCTCCCCGAACACATCCGCCAGCGCAAGTACCTCGAGTTCGCCCACGCCCGCCTCACCGCCGAAGCTTCTCCCTCCGTCGAGTTCGTCACCGCCTTCGGCACCCGCATGGCCGCCATGGGCATGTCCGGCGCCGGCGTCAACGAGGTCTCCTACGAAGGCCAGCGCGTCGAGCGCATCATCCTCCGCGGCATCGAGCCCGAGTTCCTGCAGGCCTTCCCCATGTTCTCCATCGAGCAGGGCCGCGGCATCACTCGCACCGACGACACCCACGCCCGAGCCGTCGTCGTGCTCGGCAACGCCGTCGCCGACTCCCTCTTCGGACCCATTGACCCCGTCGGCAAACAGGTGCGCCTGAACGGAAAGCTCTACGAAGTCATCGGCGTCATGCAGAAAGAATCCGGCATGTTCGGCGGCCCCGGCCCCGACGATTTCGTCCTCACCCCGCTCGGCGATTTCCGCAAACGCTACCCCGAGGCCAAAGAGATGGTGCTCGCCTTCTCCGTCGCGCCCGGCCGCCCCGCCGGCGAGGGCCGCGAACAGGTGGAACAAGCCCTCCGCCGCCTGCGCAAAGTGCCCCCCGCCGCCCCCAGCGATTTCGATATCACCTCCCCAGACTTCCTCACCTCCATGTGGAATCAACTCACCGGCGCCCTGGTCATCCTCACCTTCGTCATCAGCAGCGTCGGCCTCATGGTCGGCGGCATCGGAGTCATGAACATCATGCTCATCTCCGTCACCGAACGGACCATGGAAATCGGTGTCCGCAAAGCCATCGGCGCCCGCAGAATGGACATCCGCGCCCAGTTCCTCTTAGAGGCCATGACTCTCAGCGCCGTCGGCGGCATTCTCGGCATCCTCTGCGGCTTTGCCATCGCCCTCACCGTGCGCCTGCTCGTGCCCGCCATTCCCGCCCAGATCTCCATGCTCTGGGTAGGCCTCGGCGTGTCCATCTCCGTAGGCGTCGGCCTCTTCTTCGGCTACTATCCCGCCAACCGGGCCGCCGGCCTCGACCCCATCGAGTGCCTGCGCTACGAATAACCTCCATCTCCCGACTTCTGTCTCCCATCTCCCATCTTCCGTCTCCTGTCTTCCGTCTTCTGTCTAAAACTGCAACACCGCCCCAAGCTGGAAGATCCGCTGGTTCCCCGCGGCAGTCGTGTACTGTCCAAACGCGGCGTTGGTAATGTTCCGGTTCACATCCAGAAAACTGACGTTATTGAACGTGTTGTACATCTCCGCCCGTACTTGCAGATTCATCCGCTCCGCAAATGAAAACCGCTTGTAGACGTTCCATGTATAATCCGTCTGTCCGTTCAGCCGGTGGCTGTTGCGCCCCAGATTCCCGAACGTCCCCAGCAGTTGCTGCGAAAGCCCCAGGCTCTGCGCGTACGTGGCGATCCGCCGTCCTGCCACCGCATCGTTATTCAACCCGGTGGGTGCGCCGGCGCTGCCTGCCGGCAGAGGGTTGAACTCAAACGGACCCGCCGTCATCGGCCGCTGCACGCCGCCCGTCGTGATCGTCGAGATCGTTGCCACGCCCAGCCGCGGACCTGCATCGAAGCTCACCGGAAAACCTGTCCGGAAACTCGAAATCCCCGAAAAGCCCCATCCATACGCAATCTGCTTCAGTACCGGATTCGAGATCGTCTTGCCCCACGGCAATTCCCAAACATGCGTGATCACCAGCCGTTGCCGCAGATCGAATCCCGAAACAGCCCGGTTCTCCCGCAGATTCAGCGGATTCTGAATCAGCGTGCTGTCGTTGCTGATCGTCGTCAGCGCATCCGAGACATCGTCGATCGACTTGCCGTACGTATAGCCCACATGCAGCGAAAGCCCGTGATCGAAGGGCCGCGTCGCCAGCACTTCCAACGCGTGGAAATTGGAGTTCGCCGAACTGTCGTAATAATTCACGATATTGAACCGCGGATCCACACGCGTGCTGAAGCGCACCGGAGATCCGGTCATCGCCGCCAGCGAATTCACAAACTCACTCGACCGTGCCAGTTCGTCGTTCAGATCCGTCGCCGCCCGCGGAACATTCGAATTCAAATTCAACTGCCGCGCACGCTGCAGATAGTTGCCCTTCGTCCCCGTATAGGCCACCTTCAGCACCACACGCTCCGGCAACTGCCGCTGCATGCCGAAGCTCCACTGATGCACCTGCGGATTCCGCAGCCCAATGTCGATCACAGGGTTGATATCGCCATAGTTCAGTACATCGTTCCGCACCCGGCCGATGAGCGACGAGCTTTGCCGCTGAATATCCGCCGTCCCTCCCACCAGGTTCGACCAGCTATTTCCACCGCTGAAATTCGCCGTCCCGGTGATGTTTGCCGCCACCACGAACGGCGGCAGCGCCCGCTGATTCGTGATCGGGTTCAGGAAATTGAAGTCCGCCACCAGCCCGTAACCGCCACGGATCACCGTCTTGCCGCCGCCCGGATTCCAGGCAAAGCCAAACCGCGGCTGCGTGTAGTAATTGGTCCGCACTGCCTGATCGCCGACATTGAAGCACCCCAGGTTCCCTGAACCCGCCGCGCCCAGACTATCGCGGCACCCGAAGTTCAGCGTCGAAGTGAGCTTATTCACCTCCGTCACCGCTCCGAAAGTCTCAAACCGCAATCCCAGGTTCAACGTGAAGTGCGGTGTCAGCCGGTAGTCGTCCTGGAAAAACCCGGAAGCGATCCACGTACGATGCCCGCGCACCGTGCCCCCGAACCGCTGCGTGTAGGAATTGGGGCGCCCGGCGGCGAAATCATCCCAGTTGAGAAAGATGTAGGCGCCGCGCACCTGCTGCTCGAAAAAGCTGTTGCCCTGATAGCGGAAAAAGTCCCCGCCCGCGCGGATGTTATGCCGCCCCTTGTACCAGGAAATCGTATCCCCGATCTGGTAGGTGTTCTGTATGCGCCCCTGCGGCGCGATGTCCGATTGCCCGAACGTGGCAATCTGCCCGTTGGCGAACGAGATGCGTGGCCCCAACGGCACCGTCGTGTTCAAATCGAAGATCGGCGACGTGCGCCCAAAGCCCGCCCGCAGTTCATTGATCAGCGTGTTCGTGAAAACGTGCGTCTCATTGATGTTGGCGCTGTAGACGCTGTTGGTCGAAATCAAACCGAAGTTCGCAAGGTTCGTCCCCACGAACGTGTTGTTCGCGCTCGTGCCGTCGTTCTGCGCCCGCCCGTAGCGGCCGTAAATCGTATCCTTCCCCGAAAACTGATGATCGAAGCGCGCCGAGTATTGATAGAAATCCGTCGGACTCGGCGCCGATTGCTGCACATTCCCGAACGTCCCCGAGTCCGTTTCCGCGGCCGGAAGCTTGTACTGCTCCAGCAGCCGCCGCGACGTCGCGTCCGTCACCCCGGCGAGCATCGATGCCGTGGGCACCTGCGCCACGCGCGTCCCACCCGCCCCGCGGATCGGCGTAATCTCCGAACTCAGAAAGAAGTGCGTCTTGTTGCGGACGATCGGCCCGCCCAGCACTCCGCCGAACTGGTTGTGCCGCGTGATCGGTGCGCTGCCGCTGCGGTCGAACACGTCCCGCGCATTCAGCTTGTCGTTGCGGAAGTACTCATACACCTCGCCATGGAATTCGTTCGTCCCGGACTTGGTGATGTACTGCACCTGCGCTCCCGAGTTCCGTCCGAACTCGGCGCTCATGTTGTTCGTGATGATCTTCACTTCTTTAATCGACGAAAAGTTCAGCGGCCCGTTATTCGTCGAACCCGTGCCCGCCGTGGATATATCCGTCGCCGTGATGTTGTCGATCGTAATATTGTTGGCCCGCGCCCGGTTGCCGTTCGTAATGAAGCTCCCCGAATTGAATCCCGATGGATTCGGCACAATCCCAGGCAGCGTCGTCGCCAGCACATTCGGATTGCGCCCCACCGGAATTTCCGCCGTCCGCTTGGAATCGTAAGACTCCTGCACCTGCGCGCTCTGCGTATCCAGCACGGCTATCGCGTCCGTAACCGTCACCTGCTCCGTCACCTGCCCGACTTCCAGCTTGATCGCCACCCCAGTAATCTCCGAACTGCGCACATTCGCCTGCGTCGACGCCTTGCGGAAGCCCTCCGCCTCCACAACAATCTGGTAATCGCCGATCTTCAGCAGACCGAACGCAAATCGGCCTTCCTTGTCCGACAGAAACTCGCGTTTCTCGCCAGTCTCAATGCTGATAAGACTGACCTTCGCGCCCGGCACCAGCGCGGAGGTGGAATCGGATACCGATCCGCGGATCTCTCCGGTGATTTGTGCCAGCGCGGCCGAAGCAAGTGCCGCGAATGTGAGAGCCATTCGAAGGATAGACATGGTGAGCCAACTCCCTGATTTGCATTTCGCGGCGGGTATGTAGCGCCACGATCTGGCTCCAAGCTAACAGCGGAGTTGGCGAACCACTTGTTACACCGGATTTACAGGAGCAACGGCTCTCCGGCCGTCAATCGAATCGGAACCGCCGCGCAATCACCCACCCCGAAAGCACCGCCACCGCCAGCATCGCCGCAATATGAGGCAGCACCGCCGAAGCCGGCATCTCAAAGGAAATCAGCTTGTGCATCGCATCCATCGCCCAACCCGTCGGCATCAGCACCGCGATCGACTGCGCCCATCGCGGTGTCACTTCAATCGGCCACCAGCACCCGCCGAGCGCTGCCATAAGATTGCTCGCCACCACGCCGATTCCAATCACCTGTTTCTCGTTGCGCGCGAAATTCCCCAGCAGCACCCCCAGACTCGCCGCCAGCGCCGCATAGCTTAGCAGTACGGCCACAACTGCAGCCAACTGCTCCCCCCACCGCACATGGAACAACAGCGTCCCCACCGTCATCGCATACACAATCTGCACCGCGGTCAGCAGCCAGCGTGCTGCCCATTTGCCCGCCACAATCGAACCGCGCGGCATCGGGCTGAACGCCAGCCGGCGCAACGTGCCCGTTCGCCGCTGGATCACCAGACTGATCGCCCCCGTCGTGAACGAAACCAGCAGCACGAACATCACCATCGTGCCCGGCACCGCCTGCTCCGCCCCCGATGGAGGATCGCGCCGCTTGCCGGCAGCCTGCGCCCGCACCGTCAACAGACGCGGCTTCCCCAACTCCGCACGAAGCGCCGCATCGTCAATCCGCTCGCCGGCCAGAAATTGCAGCCCGCAATCGGCCAGCAATTGCCACGCCGCACGCCGGATGCGGACTTCGTCGTAATCGCCACCGATTCCGCTCGCCGCACGCTGGTATTCGAGTGTCACCGCCTTCTTCGCTTCGATCGACGCCGTGAAGCCCGCCGGAATCCGCAGCCGCCGCCCGTATCGCGCCAGTTCCTCCTCGCTGGTCACCACGCGCGGAGCGAAACCCCGCTGCTCCAGCCTTGCCCCCAGTTGCCCCACCAGATACCCCGCATCCGCCGGCGCCAGCACGCCCAACACATCCTGCCCCGGAGCTTTCCGCCCAACCCCTTGGTTCACCGCGCTCATGAAATAGAAGAACACCAGCGGCATGACGAAGGTCCACACAATGACTTCCCGCTGCGCCAGCAGGCGGAACAGATCGGTGCGTGCGATGAACCAGGTCTCTCGCATGGCTCTCTATCCAGCGGCGAACCCGCGCCGCAATGCGCGCAGGCTCAGCGCAAACCCGGCCCCGCCAAGGCACAGCAACGCCGCCCCCACCACGAACAGATCCCCACCCACCGGACCGGCCATGAGATGCCGCATCTGTTCCACTGCCGCTCCGTTCGGCGTCAGCCGGCCGATCCTGGCAATCGATGCAGGCAGCGAATCGAGCGGAGCCATGCTCCCGCCCGCCAGCGCCAGCGGAAGCACCAGCAGATTCGTGAACGTTGCCGCCGCACGGTCGCTCGATGCATGGAATTGCAGCGCCGAAATAGCAAGGTAGATCGATGCTCCGCTAAAAACACACCACACGAAAAGCCCCACCGGATTGGCGTACTCCGCGCCCAGCCCGAAATGCCCGCCAACCAGCGTGATGCCCACAATCGCCGCCAGCACGACCATCGCCGCAAGTACTCGCCCCAGCAGCCACCCCGCCAGCGGACGCGGCGCCATCGCCAGCCGCCGCAGCGTCCCCTTCGTGCGCTCCCGCCAGATCTCGGCGCACATCGCCTGGCTCAGGAAAAGCATCGACAACATCAGCATGCCCGGCAGCAGTATCCCCCCGAACGAAGTGCGTTTCACCGGCTGCCGCGCCGCCGGCTGCTTCATCTTTACATCGATCAGCGGCGGATCCGCCAGCGTCCGCACCGCGTCTCCCACCCCCCGCAACCGCACACTGATATCGGCAATCGCCGCATCCGTGGGGCGCGATTGAAACACCGTCAACTCATCGCCCAACACTCGCTGGATGTAATAGCCGCCTTCCGTGAACACCGACAGCACCTCTTCCACCAGTTCCGGCAGAATGCTTTGCGACGGATTCTTCAGCAGCGTCAACTCGAACGGCTTGCGATCGAGGAACGCCTCGCTCAACCCCTTCGGCACAATCAGCAATGCCGACGCCTCGCCCCCGTCCATCCGCCGCTTCCCATCCGCAGTGCTCACCTTCTCCGTCTCGATCATCTCCGCCAATTCGCCCTGAGAAAACGCCGACGTGAGCAGCCGGCTCACCAGCGACCCGTCCTCATCGGAAATCAGCAGCTTGCCCTTCGGAGTGACCTTCTCGCCCCCAAAGACCGACGTCAGCAGCACCAGCAACACCAGTGGCACTCCAATGGACGAAGCGAGTCCCGCCGGATCGCGGACAATGTGCAGTAGATCCTTGCGCGCCACAGCCAGCAGGAATTTCATACTACTCCCGCAGTTCCTTGCCCGTAAGTTTGATGAACAACGACTCCAGGCTCGGCTGCGTCACCGTCGCCCCCCGCACCTCGCCTCCCGCCGCGGCAATCGCCCCGAAAATTTCCGGCAGCCGCATTGCCGCCTGCGTTACCGACAGGCTCAGCGCGTCCTCGGCGTGCTGCAACACCTCGATATCCGCCAGCCGCAACGCCGCCACCGCGGCCGGAAAAGACCCCGCCAGCCGTACCAGATCCTTCTCCGCCAGCATCGCCCGCAACTCCCCCAGCGTCCCTTGCGCAATCAACCGGCCGTGATCCACAATCGCCAGACGGTCGCACAGCGCTTCGGCTTCTTCCATATAGTGCGTCGTGTACAGCACGCACGCCCCTTCCCGCGCCTGCGCCCGTACCAGTTCCAGAATGCGTACCCGGCTTTGCGGATCCACTCCCGCCGTCGGCTCATCCAGCAGCAACACCTTCGGCCGGTGCACTATCCCGCAGGCGAAATTCATCCGCCGCTTCATCCCTCCGCTGAAATTCTTCACCGGATCCTTCGCCCGGTCGAGAAGTCCCACCTGCTCCAGCACCTCAGGGATGCGCGCCCGCAGATCGGAAGAAGCAAGCCCTTGCGCCACACCCCAAAACTCCAGGTTCTCCTTCGCGCTTAGCTCCTCGTACAGTGCGATCTCCTGCGGCGCCACCCCCAGCGACGCCCGAGCCTTCGCTCCCTCCCGCACCACGTCATGGCCGTTCACACGAATGTGCCCCGATGTCGGCGTCAGCAGCCCGCCGATGCAATGAATCGTCGTGGTCTTCCCCGCTCCGTTCGGGCCCAGAAGTCCGAACACTTCACCCCCGCCGGCGCGAAGCGAAACGGAATGAACAGCCGTGAAATCACCGTAGGACTTGCGTAATTCCTCGATTTCGAGCATGCCTGGGTAATCAGTGTAGCAGGCCGCTATCATGTGGGAGATATGAATGTACCGGGAATTCCCGCACCACTCAAAACCGCCGCGCCCCACGCCTGGACCGTCACCGGGAACGGACTCGACGGCCGCGCCCCCGCCCAAACCGATCTCTTCACCGATCCCCTCAGCGATCGAAAGCTGCAAAGCGCTCCCATGGCCCTCTTTGCCACCGAAGGCGATTTCCTCCTCGAAGCCGAAGTCGAGGCCGGCTTTGCCGCTACCTTCGATGCCGGCGTCCTGCTGCTGTGGCAGGACGAGGATCACTGGGCAAAGCTCTGCTACGAATATTCGCCCCAGGCCCGCCCCATGGTGGTCAGCGTCGTCACCTGCGGCGCATCCGACGACTGCAACAGCGTCGCGCGCGCCGAACCTCGCATCTGGCTCCGCGTCGGCCGCAAAGGCCCAGGCTGCGTCTTCCACTATTCCGATGACGGGAAATACTGGCACATGGTCCGCGCTTTCCGCCTCCGCCCCGGCCCCATGCAGGCCGGATTGCTCGTCCAGTCTCCCACCGGCGAAGGATGTAGTGTGCGCTTCCGCTCCATCCGCTACCGCCAGGAAACGCTCGCCGCGCTGCGCACCGGAGTGTAATATCCTGTAGTTTCCCCGATCGGTGGACTGCCCGAATGACGCCACTCTTGCACCTGTTTGTTTTATTCCAACTGCATCCGGCATGGTGCCAGGACCCCGCCCCCCAACCTCCCGTCGAGCCCGTCAAAACTTCCGTCACCGTGCTCGGAGAAGTCCAGGCCGAAACCCCGTCCAACATCGCCGTGCTCGGCGCCCCCGAACTTGCCAGAATCCCCGGCGTCAATCTCGATGACCGCTTGCGCATGGTCCCCGGCTTCAGCCTCTTCCGCCGCACGTCCAGCCTCGTCGCCAATCCCACCACCCAAGGCGTCTCCCTTCGCGGCATCGGATCGAGCGGCGCCAGCCGCACTCTCGTCCTCTGGGACGGTGTCCCCGTCAACGACCCCTTCGGTGGTTGGGTCTTCTGGACCCGCCTCGCCCCCGATCAGTTAGACCGCGTCGAAATCCTCCGCAGTGCTTCCACCAGCGTCTTCGGAGACCGCGCCATGGGCGGCGCCATCGCTCTCTTCTCCCCTCCCGCAGGCCGCAAGCGCGCCCACTTGGGATACGAAATCGGCAACCAGAAACAGCACCTGCTCAACGCCGGCTTCGCCCAACCCTTCGACAAGTTCGCGCTATCCGGCGGTTTTCGCGGCTACACCACCAGCGGCTACTACATCGTCCCAGCCAATATCCGCGGCCGCGCCGATACCCAGGCCGGCGTCGACTTCGTCTCCCCCAATCTCAAATTCGATTACTTCGGCGACAAGCACAACCTCTATCTCAAAGCCGGCATGCTCGTCGAAGATCGCGACAACGGCACTGTCCTTCAACGGAACTCCGTGAACATGGGAACGGTCTCCGCCCACTACTCCGGCGGCACTGTCAACAACATCTCCCTGTTGGGCTATCACACCCGCCAGGAATACCACCAGTCGTTCTCCACCATCCTCGCCGGGCGAAATACAGAGCGCTTGACCTCGCTCCAAACCGTGCCCACCGATGCCTCGGGCGGCGCGTTCCTCTACCGCCGCGCGCTGAACAAAGGAAGCATCCTCGCCGGCGGCGATCTGGTGCGCGTCGAAGGTTACTCCATCGAAACCGTCATCCCCACCGGACGCCGCGAAGGCGGAGGCGATCAATTGCAGCACGGCGTTTTCGGACAGGTGAACTACGGCGTCGGCCCCGCGCAACTCTTCGCCGGCGTGCGCCACCAATTCACCGGACAAGACAGCCGCTTCCTCAGCCCCAGCGGCGGCATCACCCTCGGACGCGGCCCCCTCCGGCTCCGCGGCTCCGCCTACCGCAGCTTCCGCGCTCCCACACTCAATGAACTCTACCGCGAATTCCGCGCCGGCAACGCCGTCACCCAGGCCAACGCCAATCTCCGCCAGGAAACGTTGTTCGGCCTCGAAGCGGGCGCCGACTTCATCGGCGAATCGCGCCGCGCCGGCATCACCTTCTTCCGCAATTCCATCGACGGCATCATCACCAACGTAACCCTCTCCTCCACTCCCGCCCAGATCATCCGCCAGCGCCGCAACGCGGCTCAAGCGCTCAGCCGCGGCCTCGAATTCGACGCCCGCCAGCGTTACGGAAATTTCCTCGGCGAAGTCAGCTACCTCTACGCCGATTCACGCTTCCGCACCGGCCCCCGCCTGCCCCAGATCCCTCGCCACCAGGGCTCGGCCCAGATCAGCTACGTGCGCGGCGGCACCCTGCTCGCCGCCGGCATGCGCACCTTCGCCTTCCAATTCGAAGATGACCTCAATACCTTCGTCCTGCCTGGCTACGCCTCCTACCAGTTCAGCGTGCGCCAGCGCGTCGCCAAAGACATCAGCGCCGTCGTCTCCATGGAAAACGTCTTCAACCGTACTTTCCTCGTCGGCTTCAGCCCAACTCCAAACACAGGGGCTCCCCGCCTCTGGCGCATCGGACTCCGCTGGCGCTGATAGCGCCGGTCCCCAGCCCCGCCGCACCGCCTTCCGTGCCGTCGTCCTCCGCTAATCATCCCGCCTCTCGAACACCGCCGCCACAACCTCAATCTCAATCAGCGCCCCCTGATCGAGCCCGCCAATCTCCACCGTGGTCTTCGCCGGCCGGTGCACAAAATACTCCGCATACACCTTGTTCATCGCCGGCAGGTCCGAAAAATGGCGAATGAAGATGTTCACCTTCCCCACCCCCGCCAGCCCCGATCCCGCCGCCGCAAGCACCGTCGATACATTCTCAATCGCCTGGCGAGTCTGCTCCGCAATCCCTCCATCCACCAGCCGGCGCGTCCGCGGATCAACCCCCAGTTGTCCCGATACAAACACCAGGTCCCCCATCTTCACCGCTTGCGAGTATGTATGGTTGTTCGGCGGCAACACGGCCACTTCGACAGCTACAGGATGTAACGGCATACCTGCCATCGTATCTACAATGAAGGTCTATGGGCGATCGACGCATCAGCCGCCGCGGTTTCCTCGCAGCGGCCCTCGCCAGTCCGGCCTTCGGGCAACCGGCGATTCTCTCCAACCTCGAAAAGCTCGCTGACTTCGGCGTCCACGAAGGCCCCGCATGGCATTTCGATCTCGGCCTGCTCTGCACCGGCAACGGCAATATCTTCCGCTACGCCAAAGACGGTAAGATTAGCGTCTTTCGCCAACAGGCAGGGCGCCCCAACGGCCTCCTCATCGACCCGCAAGGCCGCCTCATCGTCTGCGAACAAGGCGAGCGCCGTGTCACCCGCACGGAACGCGACGGTTCCATCACCGTCCTCGCCGGCCGCTTCCAACAGGCGCGCTTCAATTCCCCCAACGACCTCGCCATCGACAGCAAAGGCCGCATCTACTTCTCCGACCCCCGCTATGGCCCGCGCGAAGGAATGGAGCTCAAAGAGGCCGTCTACCGCATCGATGCCCCCGGCGTCGTCTCCCGTGTCCTGGAACAGGAAATCGACCGCCCCAACGGACTCCTCGTTTCACCCAACGACCAGTTCCTCTACGTCGCCGACAACAACAACACCGCCGGCGGACCGAGAAAACTGTGGCGATTCCACCTCCACAACGATGGCTCGGTAGACCCCGGCAGCAAAAAGCTCATCTTCGATTGGGGCGATGCCCGCGGACCGGACGGAATGAAAATGGATCGCGCCGGCCGTCTGTTCGTCGCGGGCGGATTGAACAAACCGCATCCGCCGCACGAAACCGCGGACAGGCTCAAGGGCGGCATCTACGTGCTGTCTCCGCAAGGCAAGTTGCTCCAGTTTCTCGCGGTCCCGCTCGACGAGGTCACCAACTGCGCCTTCGGTGGCGCCGATGGAAAATCCCTCTACATCACCGCCGGCGGTGCATTGTTCCGCGCACAGGCAAGCGATCCAGGTTGGATCCCAGGGAGATTTGCATGAAGCGAAGAGAGTTCTTACGAACCACCGCGGCAGCCTTGGCCCCATACGCCATGCCCGCCGCCCAGAACACGCCCAACATCGTCGTCATCCTCGCCGATGACGTCGGCTACGGCGATCTGAGCTGCTACGGCGCTACCAAAGTCAAAACGCCCAACCTCGACCGCATCGCCAAAGAGGGCATCCGCTTCACCGACGCCCATTCCTCCTCCGCCACGTGCACCCCCACGCGCTATTCGCTCATTACCGGCGAATACGCCTGGCGCAAGAAAGGCACCGGCATCCTCCCCGGCGATGCCGCCATGATCGTCGAACCCGGCCGCACCACCATCGCCTCCGTCCTCAAAAGCGCCGGCTACAAAACCGCCGCCGTCGGAAAATGGCACCTCGGCCTCGGCGCCGGCAAAATCGACTGGAACGGCGAAATCAAACCCGGCCCCCGCGAAATCGGCTTCGACTACTCCTTCCTCATCCCCGCCACCGGCGATCGTGTCCCCTGCGTCTACGTCGAGAACGGCCGCGTCGTCGGCCTCGATCCCAAAGACCCCATCGCCGTCAGCTACGGCGCCCCCATCGGCAACGAACCCACCGGCAAAGATCATCCCGAAATGCTCAAGGTGAAACTCAGCCGCGGCCACGATAACACCATCGTCAACGGCGTCAGCCGCATCGGCTACATGACCGGCGGCAAATCCGCCCGCTGGGTCGACGAAGATATGGCGGACACCATCACCCGTAAAGCCGTCGGCTTCATCGACCGCAACAAGAGCGGACCCTTCTTCCTCTATTTCGCCACCCACGACGTCCACGTCCCCCGCGTTCCCCACAGGCGCTTTCAAAACACCACCTCCTGCAGCATCCGCTGCGATGCCCTCGTCCAGTTGGATCACTGCGTCGGCGAAGTTCTGAAGGCCCTCGACCGTAACAGGATCGCCGGCGACACCCTTATCCTCTTCACCAGCGACAACGGCCCCGTCTTGAACGACGGCTACGACGACGGTGCCGAAGAGAAGCAGAACGGGCACACCCCTGCCGGCCTTCTCCGCGGCGGCAAGTACAGCCTCTTCGAAGGCGGCACCCGCATGCCCTTCGTCCTGCGCTGGCCCAAACGCGTCAAGCCCGGCGTCTCCGATGCCTTGCTCTGCCAGGTCGATCTGCTCTCCAGTTTCGCCGCCCTCACCGGCCAGAAACTCACCGCCGCCGCCGCCCCCGATTCCTTCAACGTCCTCCCCGCTCTCCTCGGCGAATCGAAAACCGGCCGCGACCATCTCGTCGAACATGCCAACGGCCTCGCCCTCCGCATCGGAACCTGGAAATACATCCCCAGCTTGCGCCTCGCTCCCAAAAAAGGCGGCGATCAGCCCGCCCAATTGTACGACCTCTCCCAGGACATCGGTGAGAAAACCAACCTCGCCGCCGCGCACCCCGCCCGCGTCAGGGAAATGCAGGAGCGCCTCCAGGCATTGCAGGCCAACCCCCGCAGCCGCCCTTGATGGCGCTATCCTGAAAGCGCAGTGCACCAGCGCGAACGCACGAAGAAACTGGCCGCCTGGTTTCTGGGACCCAAGGCCGAAAATGCCGAATGGGAAGAGAAACTGGTCCTCCATATCCTTCAGGATTATTTCCACTGGCGGCGCAATTACTTCCCTTCCGATGAAATCCTCATCCCCCAAGGTTTGCGCCGCGAGTCCACCGCCTGGAACGACGAACTCTTCCAGCAACTCACCGAAATGCTCGCCGGCTTGCGCCGCCACTTCCCCTTCTACAGCCCCCGCTACATCGCCCACATGCTGTCGGACCAGACCATCCCTAGCGTCCTCGGCTACTTCGCCGGTCTGCTCTACAACCCCAACAACGTAACCCCGGAAGCCGCCCCCGTCACCGTCAAGTGGGAACTCGAAGTCGGCGCCGGCATCCTCCGCATGCTCGGCTTCCAGCCGCCCCCGCCCGCCGGCGAACCCTCCCGTCAGGAGTTCGGCTGGGCTCACATCACCTCCGGCGGCACCGTCGCCAATCTCGAAGCCATGTGGATGGCCCGCAACATTCGATACTTCCCGCTCGCCGTCTGGGACGCCGCCAAACGCCACGGCATCGCCCTCTCCCTCCGCCTCCCGCAGTCTCCTTCCGAAAGCCACGCCATCGCCTCGCTCGATGCCAAAGCCGCCGCCGGCATCAAGCCCAATCAGGCCATCTATCTCTATTCACGCTTCGCCGAGGCCGTGCGCCACCGCTACAAACTCGGCCGCGAGGAAACGCCCGCCAAAGTCAGCCAACTCCTCGCCGAAAGCGAGTACAGCATCCCGCACCACGGCACCCAGGCTTGCTACGCCGCCGCTCCCCCAGCCCTGTTCGTCGCCGGCACTCGCCACTACAGCCTCAGCAAGGCCGCCGACCTCCTCGGCATCGGAAAGAACAACGTCGTCCTCGTCGACGTCGATTCCATGTTCCGCATCGATTGCCGCGACCTCGAACGGAAACTCCAAACCGCCATCGCCCGAGGCATGCTCCCGCTGTCCGTCATCGGCGTCGCCGGCACCACCGAAGAAGGCGCCGTCGACCCCATTCACCGCATCGCCGATCTCCGCGTCCAAATCGAACAGCACACCGGACAAAGCTTCTGGTTCCACATCGACGCCGCATGGGGAGGCTACCTCCGCTCCCTCTTCCTCCCCGCCGCCCCAGGCGCCACCGAAGCCATCCAGATCGCCGCCGTCCACGATTTCGTCTCCCGCGAAATGCAAATCGAGCGCGGCCATTATTCCAAATCGCTACACCTGCGCTGGGGGTACGACGACATCTGCCGCTCCTTCCTCGCCTTCCCCCAAGCCGAATCCGTCACCGTCG
>JAEUQG010000319.1 GCA_016789755.1 Bryobacterales bacterium | reverse complement strand
CTTGGGAGCAAATGCTGCGTGGCAGCAGGGCGAGAGAAGCAACCAATGAGCGAACTACATGTTGGAATCTGCCCCGGTTGTGTGAAATCTCCCCCACCCCTCCCCAGGGCTCTGCGCCACCGCACCCATTCCACTTCCAGTGAAACTCCGCATCCCAAAGTAAAACAACAACTTAGACAAATGGCACGCGGCATGCAACCCATATGCCCTCGAAGGGACCGTGGCGGACGCTGCTCGCGTTCGGCCGGTGAGACGAGGAGGCAGAAAAACAGTGGCCAACAAGCAAGAAACGCAACCGAATGTGCATGACTACGCAGGCGGGTGGATTACGGAGCGAACCGGAACGGAAGTTCCCGGTTTTCTGAAATTCGCCTATGTCGGGGTAGCCATCGGGACTGTGTCCTACCTGATTCTGTACATGACAGGTGAGACGGGACACAGTGAAAGAGGCTCCATTGTCGAGCAGTTCAACCGTGCGACGGAGAACTCGCCGGCGATCATGTACATGGTGGCGGCGATGGCCGCCGTGTTCTTTCTGGCCGTGATTCTGTTCGCGTTTCGGAACACGGAAGGCGAATAAATGTCCGAGACCCTCTATCAGGTACAGCCGCCGGACGCGACGCAGTACTGGATGAAGATGGTGAAATGCCAGGACGCCTGTCCCGTACGGACGGATGCCTGCGGCTATGTGACCGCCATCGCGGAAGGACGCTATTCGGACGCTTACCGGATTGCGCGGGCGACGAATCCGTTCGCCTCCATCTGTGGACGAGTATGCGGCGCACCCTGCGAGGCGAATTGCCGGAGAGGGTCGGTGGATGCTCCGGTGAGCATCCGGGGGCTGAAACGTTTCGCAACAGAAATGTTTGGGCCTGAGACGGGCAGCTACGAAATCTACCGCGATGCGTGTGACCGCCGGATGCTTCCCCCAGGCGACGGACACGGGCAGCGCATCGCGGTGGTGGGAGCCGGAGTGTCGGGGCTGACAGTGGCCCATGATCTGGCACAGATCGGCTACAAGGTGACGGTGTTCGAGGCCTACTCGGAACCGGGCGGCATGCTGATGGTTGGCGTGCCGGTGTTCCGGCTGCCTCGCGATGTGGTGCGCAGGGAGATGGCGGCGATTCTGGCGCTGGGCGTCGAGTTGAAGTGCAACATGCGGTTGGGGAAGGATTTCTCGCTGGCCGATCTGCGGGCGCAGGGCTACAAGGCGATCTTCCTGGGCATCGGATTGCCGAAAGGACGGAAGCTGGACATTCCGGGGGCAAATCTCCCGTTCGTTTACGACGGGCTGGAGTTTCTGCGCACCTTCAATGAAGGCGTGCCGCTGCCGCTCGGGCGGCGCATTGCGGTCATCGGCGGCGGAAACGTTGCATATGACGTGGCACGGTCGGCAGTCCGTCCGTTCGATGCGCTCGACACGAGGGAAGAAGCCGAAGCGGAGATGGGCCGCGGGGAACAGACGGCATACGATATCGCGCGGTCGGCGTTGCGGATGAGCGGAGACAAGGAAGTCAGCGTGGTGTGCCTGGAGTCGCGGCGGGAAATGCCGGCCGATTTACGGGAAGTGGAAGAAGGGGAAGAAGAAGGCATCCATCTGTACAATAGCCGGGGCCCCAGGGAGGTCCTGCACAAGAACGGCAAATTGACGGGACTGCGCACGACCAAGTGCGTCAGCGTGTTCGACGCCAACGGGCGATTCAATCCTGTGTTCGACCACGACGATGTGGTGGACATTGAAGCGGACACGATCATGTTCGCCATCGGGCAGACCTCCGATCTCTCGTTCCTGCAACCGGAAGACGGGGTTGAGTCGGCGCGCGGGTTGATCAAGGTGAACCCGGAGACGTATCAGACGACTGCTCCCGATGTGTTCGCGTGCGGAGATATTGCACACGGGCCGCGGCTGTTTATCCATGCCGTGGCGTCGGCGCAAATTGCCGCGCGCTCAATGCACGATTTTCTGACCGGGACACGGACCGATATCGCTGTACGGAAGAAATGGCATCCGGCGTCCTACACGATGGTGCAGGGCTGGACGGAGCTAATCCGGAAGGAACCGCCGGCCCTCGATGTGGAGATCCGGGCGAGTTCGATCGAGATCGCGGAAATCAATTTTTCGGAAGAAGAAGCGCGGAGACAAGGCTCGCGCTGCCTGCGATGCAATGTGAATACGGTGTTCAACACATCGATCTGCATCGCCTGCAACGGCTGCGTGGATGTTTGCCCGCGGAGTCTGATCCGGTTGGTGGGGTTAGGGACGCTGGTGGAAGATGCAGCCGGGTTGGAGCTGGTCAGTTCCAACTTCGGCGTTTCAGCGGAGACCGTGCGCCAGTTCAGTAAAGAGGAACTGAACGGGATGGGCGGATTGATGATGAAAGACGAATCCACTTGTATCCGCTGCGCGATGTGCGCGTCGCGCTGCCCCACCAACGCGATTACGATGCAGAGGTTTGAACACTACCGGGAGTGCGTAAGCATCCCGGCTGTGAACACGAAGTTGTTGCAACCGGCCGCGGCGACGCCATGACTTGGGCGGATTTTTCCGTGGCTTACTTACTTGGAGTGGCCGGCAGTCTGCACTGTGTCCAGATGTGCGGACCAATCCTCCTTTCTTGCACGATGCCCCTCGCGCAACGGAGCAGTGGATACCGGGCTGCCGGCCACCTTTTTTACCACGCAGGACGGATTGCGACGTACGGGCTATTAGGCGCGTTTGCGGGCGGACTTGGGCTCTCTCTTGAAGCCGTGATGCCTTGGCAGAACGCAGCCTCCATCGCCGCCGGCGGGGCGATGCTGCTGGCTGGACTATGGATGCTCGGCACGTTGAGGCGGCCTGAGCTCGTCCAGATCAAACCGGTGGCAGCCATGACACGCCGCGCCGGGCGGCTGATTGGGAAGGACACGGCGGGGTCGAAACTGCACCTGGGGTTGTGGTTAGGGCTACTACCGTGCGGGCTGGTATATGCGGCGCTGTTGAAAGCGCTGGCGGCGGGCAACGCAGTGGATGGGGGGTTGACGATGGCGGCCTTCGGGCTGGGAACGGCTGGAGCGCTTCTTGGGGTGGGGCTGTTCTCCGTGCCCCTGGGGCGGTACTTCGCCCGATGGAGCAGACAGTTGCCGGCAATCGCAGTGACGCTGACAGGGTTGCTGTTGCTGGTGCACGGGTTGAAACGTGTCACCATGGCTAGTGGCGCGCATCATTGTCATTAAGAGGCTTCATGGCCACAGTCACCACTCCCAGTTCCGCGCCCGGCAACGCCGCCCTACCTCCGGTGCGCCAGTACCACAAGTTCCGCAAGACGATTCACTTCATCTGCGTGCTGATCTTTGTAGCACTGCCGTTTTCGAACCTGATGCGGTTCGATATCCCGCGGCAGCGATTCTACGTCTTCGGGCAGGAACTGTGGATCAACGAGTTCGCCATCCTGTTTTTCACTTTGATGTTTCTGCTGTTCACGATTGCCGCGGCGTCCATGTTGTACGGACGCGTCTATTGCAGCTATGCCTGCCCGCAGATGATCTTCAGCGAAGCGTCGTTGGCGGTGGAAGACCGGATCCGGCGGTGGGTGAACAAGCACTTCATTCAGCTCAGCGCCGGCGTGCGGACATTTGCCTCGAAGTTCCTGTTTTACGCGAGCGGGCTGGTGGCGAGCATGTTCCTGGCCTTTGTCTTTACATCGTATTTCGTCGAGCCGCGCGATTTACTGGGACGGCTGATGACGCTGGATATTGTCACCGCGGGGGGAATTGCGGGCGCCGTGACGACGCTGATCACCTTTTTGGATTTTGCGTTTGTGCGGACACGGTTCTGCAAGATGATCTGCCCGTATGGGTACCTCCAGGGTATGCTGAGCGACAAACAGACGCTGCTGGTGGTGTATCGCGATGGGGAGGAAAAGCAGAAGGCGTGCATCGAATGCAAGAAGTGCGTCCGTGTTTGCCACATGGGAATCGACATCCGGAAGTCGCCATTCCAGATTGAATGTATCCATTGCGGAGAGTGCGTAGAGGCGTGCGATGAGGTGTTGGCGAAACTGAAGAAGCCCGGACTGATCCACTACACGTGGGGGGAACAGGGCGCAATGTTGGGGTCGAAGGAAGAAGGGTGGTTGCGGCGGATCGGGCTGCGCGATCCGAAGCGTGCGGTGGTGAGCTTTATCATGCTGTTCTATTTCGCCGGGCTGATGGTGGCGTTGTCGATGCGTCATCCCGTGCAGGTGCGCGTGCAACCCGACCGCGCCACGTTGTATACCAGCAACGCGCAGGGTGAGACTACGAACAAGTTCCGATTCAATATCGACAACCGCGGCAGTGTGGATGCAACCGTGGCGATACAACTGGAGACCCGAGAGAGCGCGTTGCACCTGACCACGGACCGCGTATCGGTGACATCTGGGGGATCGGTGATGGAGACGATTGAGGTTGCGACGGCGCCCGATGGGCTGAAACCGGGCGTTTATTCGATTACACTGCATACGGTGAGCGAACCTGGGGCGATCAAATCTTCGTTCCCGATGACGTTCGTCATGCCGAAGAAGAAATAAGGGGCACATGCGATTGTTACTGGCGTTCGTATTTCTGTTGTTCGCGGGAATCATGGTCTACGTGTACGTGGGTTCGGAACAGGCCAAGCCTGTGATTCTGGACGCCACGGGCAAGCCGAAGTAGGCTGCCATGACATCGTGCGATCTATGCGGGCTGGATGCGGGGGCCCAGCCGTACCGGGCATCGGACCATGTCTTCTGCTGTCTGGGCTGCATGCATGTGCACGCAATCCTGAGCGAGAGCGGCGTGCTGGCTTCCGGCGTGGATGTGCGGGAAACGGAGATTTTCAAGCGAAGCCTGGAACTTGGGTTGATCGCGACGGGCGGGCGGGAGACATCGCGCAAGACTCCGCCGGCGGACACGACCGATCTGCCAAGCGAAGAGCGGCTGTACCGCTTGTCCGGATTGTGGTGCAGTGCGTGCGCGTGGGTGATTGAACATACATTGCAGGCGGAGCGCGGCATGGTATCGGCGGAGGTGCACTTCGTATCGGACTTGCTGAAGGTTCGTTTTCAGCCGCAGAAATTGCCTCCGTCGCGCATCGTGGAATTGGTGGAAAGCCTGGGCTACAAAGCGGTCGAGTATACGGGGGAGGCAAACTCGGCGGACAAAGAGCGCAAGGATCTCCTCATGCGGCTGGGAGTGGCGGCGTTCCTGTGGGTAAACGTGATGGGGATGAACCTGTCGGTCTACTTCGGTGCGTTCGATCCGGTGTTGCCGTTTCTGGCGATGGCCCTGACGATGCCCGTGCTGTTGTATTCGGCGCAACCGATCTTGCGGATCGCCTGGAGCGGGTTGCGGCGCGGGGCTCTGCGGATGGAGAGCCTGCTGTCGCTGGGGATACTGGCGGCGTTCGGCTATAGCTCAGTGCAGGCATTTCGCGGCGGGACTCATGTCTATTTCGACATTTCCTGTGCGATTGTGACGCTTGTACTGGTAGGCAAGAGCGTCGAGCAGGGGGCCAAGCACCGGGCGGCGCAGACGATTGCGTCGCTGCACCGGATGCTGCCGCAGAAAGCCCGCATGGCTGGCGTGGAGCGCTTCCGCGCCGTGACGGAATTGAAGCCCGGCGACGAAGTGCTGGTGAAGGCGGGAGAACGGATTCCTGTGGATGGCGTTGTATTGATCGGGGATTCGGAGGCCGATGAATCGCTGCTAACGGGGGAGTCGAAGCCCGTAAGAAAAGCGCTAGGGGATCGGGTAGTGGCCGGGAGCGTCAATTCGGGGTCTCCTCTTACCATCGCCGCAACGACGGTAGGAGAATCGAGCACGATCGCTCGGATCGTTGCCGCGGTAGAGCGTGCTCTGGTGAGCCGGTCGGAAGTGGAGCGGAGGGTAGACCGTGTTTCGCGAATCTTCGTTCCGGCGGTGATGGCCGTTTCTTTGGGTGGGGCCTTGTATTGGCTGCAATCGGGGCTGGCGATGGAGGAGGCGCTGTTGCGCGCGGTAACGATCCTGGTCATCGCATGCCCTTGTGCCCTGGGAATTGCCACTCCGTTGGCTTTGACGGCTGCCGTAGGCGCGGCGTCGCGGATGGGGATCCTGGTGCGCGACGCCGACGTGCTGGAGCGCCTGGGGAAGGTGGAAGAGGTGGTGCTGGACAAGACAGGCACCGTGACGGAAGACCGCTTCGAACTGCTGGAATACGATGCGGCGCATCTGGCGACCCTGGCGGCGGTGGAAGCCTATTCGGAGCATCCGGCTGGGAAAGCGGTGGTGGCAAAGGCGAAGGAGTTGGGGCTGACAATCGGGGAGGCGCGCGAAATTGAAGTGATCAAGGGCGCGGGTATTCGAGGAGTAGTGGACGGCGTGGAGGTGTTGATTGGATCGCGGGCGCTCACGGGAGGGGCGCCGGAAGCGCCGGAAACGGACGGGCATACTCCCGCCTGGTACCGCATCGGTGGAGAGTTGGAAGGGCGCTTGGCGTTCGGGACCCGGATCCGGCAAGATGCGCGGGCGTTGGTCAGCGGGTTGCGGGAGCGGAGAATTCCCGTGCGGATTCTGTCGGGAGATTCGGAAGCCGCCACGGCAGCGGCTGCGCGGGAGTTGGGAATAGCGGATTATCGGGCGGGGGTCCGGCCGGAGGAGAAGGCTGCGGATGTCGCCCGGCGCAATGCGGCGATGATCGGCGATGGGGTGAACGATGCGCCGGCGCTGGCGGCGGCAAGCTTGGGGATTGCGATGGGATCGGGAGCGGATCTGGCGATGCGCGCTTCGGCGATGGTGCTGCTCGGAGGCGATTTGACGCGGGTGCTGGACGGATTTGCCCTAGCGAATCTGACTCGCCAGGTGGTGCGGCAGAACTTATTCTGGGCATTTTTCTACAACATGGTGGGAATCGGTTTAGCGGCAGCGGGGTTGTTGAATCCTCTGGTGGCTGCCGGAGCGATGGTGTTTTCGAGTTTGTCGGTGGTTGGAAATTCTTACCGGCTCAGCCGCTTTGGGGCGGGT
>JAEUQG010000311.1 GCA_016789755.1 Bryobacterales bacterium | reverse complement strand
GATCCCAATGGTCAACATCGGCCACCACCACCGAACTGGCGAACACGTCCACCCGGTCCTTGCCCCGATGCAACGCCAGCCGCCCCGCGTCGAACACACGCGCCGTGTTCCCCCACTCTCCCGCGCCAATCACGCGTTCGCTCCCAAACGCCATCTTCTGCCGCCCTACCCGCAGATCCCACAGCTTGCTCTCCGATCCCAACCCGGCCCACGCCTGCCGCAAATCCAGCCGGTCCTTTACGCTGTTGCCCGCCTCCGGCAGCCACGCCACCCGTGCATCCTGCACCTCCCCGTAAAACTCCAGTCCCGCCACCGGCCGAATGTCCATGGAGAAGCGATACCGCTGCAACAGATAATCGCGGTCGTTCCCATCGCGGAAACCCGCCCCGCGTTCCCCTTCTCCTCGCAGCCGCATCTGCGCCCCTACCAGCACCCGGTGCTCTCCTTGCGCCAACCCGCACATCAACAGTCCTCCAATCAGCGTTCGCATCCTGGTCCCACCCTACCAGCGATTCCCCCCATTGCAGCCGCCCCCCTGGAAACAGTGCACTCCCAGGCTTGGCAGCAGGGATAGGCTTGCTTCGCCGTTGGCCTCATCATCGGGATACATGCAAGCCTCCAGCACCTGGAAGTCCGACCTCTATTCCGGATTCCTTGTATTCCTCATCGCCCTGCCGCTCTGCCTCGGCATCTCGATGGCCAGCGGTTTTCCGCCCATCTCCGGCATCCTCACGGCAATCGTCGGCGGAATGGTGGTCTCCCTCCTTGGCTCGGCCCGCCTCACCATCAAAGGGCCCGCCGCCGGTCTCATCGTGATCGCCATCGGCGCCGTCACGGAGTTGGGTTACAAGCGCGCCTTGGCCGTCGTGGTCGTGGCCGGCGTCATCCAGATCGTGCTCGCTCTCACCAAAGCGGGAGTCCTCGGCGACCTGATGCCTTCCGCCGTGGTGCATGGAATGCTTGCCGCCATCGGCGTCATCATCATCAGCAAACAGGCCCATACCGTGCTCGGTGTGACACCCGAAGGAAAAGAGCCCCTCCATCTCCTCGCCGAGATCCCCCACAGCGTGGCCAACGTCAACCCCGAAGTCTTCCTCATCGGCGCGCTGGCCTTGCTCATCCTCTTCACCCTCCCCTTGATCCGCATCTCCTGGGTGCGGCAGATCCCCGCCCCCATGTTGGTGCTGGCCGCTGCTGTGCCTATGGGCGTCTACTTCGATCTCAGCCACACCCACCTCTATCGATTCTCCTCGCACACTTACGAAGTGGGACCGAATTTCCTCATCCGCCTTCCCGGTTCGCTGCTCAGCGCCCTCTCCTTCCCCGACTTCTCCGCCGTCCTCAGCGCCGCTTCCATCAAGTACATCGTGATGTTCGCGCTCGTCGGCACCATCGAGTCCCTCCTCAGCGTCATCGCCGTCGACTCGCTCGACCCCGAACGCCGCGTCAGCGACCTCAATCGCGACCTCCTCGCCACCGGAGTCGGCAACACCGTGGCCGGCCTCATCGGCGGCTTGCCCATGATCTCGGAAATCGTCCGCAGCAAAGCGAACATCGACAACGGCGCCAAATCGCATTGGGCGAACTTCTTCCACGGCACCTTCCTCCTGCTGTCCATCGTGCTCATTCCCGGCCTGCTCCAACAGATCCCGATGGCCGCCCTCGCTGCCATGCTCATCTACACCGGCACCCGCCTCGCCTCGCCCAAGGAGTTCATGCACGTTTACAAAATCGGCCCCGAACAACTCCTCCTGTTTGTCGTCACCATGATGGTGACCCTCGCCACCGATCTGCTCGTCGGCGTTGGCGCCGGCCTCGTGTTGAAGGTCATCCTCCACATGAAGAACGGTGTCCCCTTCCGCAGCCTCTTCCGCAGCGTGGTGTCGGAAACGCAGGAGGAAGACCGCCTCATCCTCAAAGTGCAGGACGCCGCCATCTTCACCAACTACCTCGGCCTGAAACGGCGCCTCGCCAACGTGCCGCCCCGCACCCAGACTGTTATCCTGGACTTCGAGGACACCTGGGTGGTGGACCACACAGTTCTTGCAAAACTTGAGAAACTGAGCCGCGATTGGACGCAAGGCCGGTTGGTGCTCACTGGCCTCGATGGCCACGCTCCGGCGTCGGCCCATGATCTCGCCTCGCGCCGCAAGTTGCGCTCTGTCGGTGTGGCCCAAGGAGCATGATGCAACGCCTGGAAAGCCCTTCCGAGCCGGCCCATAGTCGATCGCACCTCCTCCACGAAGTCTTGCACCGCGTCGCCCACCTGCTGCCCGTCCAGGGACCCATCGGCGTCTTCGTCCACCACAACACCCTGCACGCCTTCGAGGACCGGCCCTTCGACCAGGCCGTCGCCCAAGCCGCGGAGATCTTCGCCGCCGAGCCTTACATGAAGGAAGAGGACTACCGCGACCAACTCCGCCGCGGGCGCATCCTCGAGTTCGACATCGAAGACGTCATCTCCGAAGAGCTCGATTCCGTCCTCTTGCCCCAGTTCGGCATCACCGCAAGAAGCCTCCAGCGCGCTGTGCTCATCTCCGGCATCCGCCCCTTTCAGCCCGCCACCATCGGCTACCTGCTGCACGAACGCGGGCTCCTGCGGCGCCTGCGTCCTGACTTGGAAACTGCCAGGCGCGCGCGCATCCTCGAAGCCCATGGCGGCCGCGAGGCCGAAGCCGCCCGAAAACTCTTCAGCGCCTGTTTGGATCGTGTCCGCCCAGGCCAGGCGCCGCCGGCCGCGCCCTCTCCCCGCGGCGGCGCCGTCGATGAAATCATCCACCCCTACCTCATCCGCTTCGCCGAAGTCTTCCTCGATCAGGGCCTCGCCTACTGGCCGATGCCGCACCGCGAACTCGGCTTCTACCAGGCCATCCGCAAGCTGCTCACGCAGCCTTTCTTCATCGAACCGGACGGCCTCGGCGGTCTGCGCCGCGCCTTTCAACGGCAAGCCGAAAACAACGCCGATGCCACCCGCGTCGTGTTGGACATGCTCGATTCGCTCGCCGTGCCGCAGCCCCAATGGGAGCCGTTTCTACAGTCGGAACTGCTGGCCCTGCCCGGTTGGGCGGGTCTCTTTCATCGCCTCGAACACGAACCGCACCTGCTCGAGCACAACCGCTTGCCCTGTTCGCTCATCGACTTCCTCGCCGTGCGATTGACGCTGCGCAGCGCGGCATCGGCAAGCGCCGCGCCGGCCGCTCCGGAGCCCGTCAGCGAAGATTTACACCAGCTCTGCGCCGCGGCTCGCCTCTTCGATGTGGCCCAACTGCTGGGACTCAGCGCCGCCGCCTTGAAGAGCGTTAGCGAGGCCCAGTTCACCGCCCTTGCCGTCGAGGTCGAGCGGCTCAACGGCCTCGAATGCCGCCGCCTCCTCCATCAGGCCTACGAACGCCGTCATGAGCGGCTCGTCCTCGAACCCCTCGCCTGCCATCGCCGCCTGCATCCGCCCCGCGATCGCCGCGAAAGACCCACAGCACAGGTCTTCTTCTGCATCGACGAGCGCGAGGAATCCATCCGCCGCCACTTGGAAGAATACGACCCGGCCATTGAAACCTTCGCCGCCGCCGGCTTTTTCGGCGTCGCCGTCGATTACGCCGGCATCGACGATCCCCACGGTGTCGCCTTGTGCCCCGTCGTTGTGAAGCCCCAGCACGCCGTGCGCGAAGTCCCCGTCTCCTCCGATGAGCAGTTGACCGAGACGCGCCGCCTCCGCCGCGCCATCTGGTCCAGGTTCGCACAGCTCGGCCTCGCCTCTTCCCGCACCATCGTCAGCGGCTGGATCAGCACCGCGCTCCTCGGCATTCTCTCCCTGTTCCCCCTCATCGCCCGCGTCATCGCCCCGCGCCAGTTCGCACGCCTGCGCGAACGCCTGAACAAGAGCTTCCTCCCCGAACCGCGCACCGAACTGACTCTCATGCGTCCCGACAAGGAAGGCCAGCAGGTCGCCGAAGGACTCCTGCTCGGCTTCTCCCCCGACGAGAAAGCGGACCGCGTCGAAAGCGTCCTCGGCCCGGCCGGCCTGCGCCGCGGCTTCGCCCGCCTCGTCGTCATCCTCGGGCACGGTTCCACCAGCCTCAACAACCCGCATGAATCCGCCCACGACTGCGGCGCTTGCGGCGGCCGCCGCGGCGGACCCAATGCCCGCCTCTTTGCCGCCATGGCCAATCTGCCCCATGTCCGCGAGCGGCTCCGTTCCCGCGGCATCGACATCCCCCACGATACCTGGTTCCTCGGCGGCTACCACGACACCTGCAACGACGACATCGATCTCTTCGATCTCGACCAGATGCCTCAAACCCACATCCACGACCTCGAGCAGGTTCGCCTCTCGCTCGACAAGGCGCGCGCCGGCAACGCCCATGAACGCTCACGCCGCTTTGAAGCCGCCGACCCCCGCCACAACGCCGATCTCGCCCTGCTCCACGTCGAGGAACGCTCTGAGCATCTCGCCGAGCCCCGCCCCGAATACGGCCACTGCACCAACGCCGCCTGTATCGTCGGCCGCCGCGCCGCCACCCGCGGCCTCTTCCTCGACCGCCGCTCTTTCCTCGTCTCCTACGACGCCGCCCAGGACCCCGATGACCGCGACCTCCTGCGTCTCCTCGGAGCCGTCGTTCCCGTTTGCGCCGGAATCAGCCTCGAGTATTATTTCTCCTACGTCGACAATGAGCGCTACGGCTGCGGCACCAAGCTGCCTCACAACGTCACCGGCCTCGTCGGTGTCATGAACGGGCCGTCCAGCGACCTCCGCACCGGCCTCCCCTGGCAAATGGTCGAAATCCACGAGCCCGTCCGCATCCTCTTCGTCGTCGAAACCACCCCCGAGCGGCTCCTGGCTACCTTCCGCAAAAACGCCGCCTTGCAAAATATGCTTGCCAACCGCTGGATTCGCATCGCCGCAATGGACCCCGGCTCCGGCCGCATCCAGGTCTGCCGCAATGGCCTCTTCGAGCCGCTCCGCTATGTCCCCGAGCAGATCGGAACCGCCGCCACCTCCGCCGATTGGTACCGCGGTCTGATCGGCCACTTGCCCGCGGCTACCATCCAGGCGGGGCTATAGGAAGCGCATGGAAACATTATTGACGGCAATTGTTGCCTCGCCCGGAGCCGTGTTTCTCCTCCTCGGGCTGCTCTGGCTCGCCGGTTGGACCCCTTCCGAACGCGCGGTCGCCAGACTCACCGTGATCACCTACGCCTCCGGCGCCCTCGGCACCCTCGCGCTCTTCGCACTCATGCGCCGCCACGGCGTCCACCACGTTGCCATGCTCGTCGGCCCCTGGTTCTCCGTAGGTGAATACCGCTTCGCTTCCAGCCTCTTCGTCGACCGGCTGTCGCTCCCCTACATGTTGCTGACCGTCACCCTCGTCGGCTTGATCGGCGCCTTCTCCCGCCGCTACCTCCATCGCGATGCCGGCTACTTCCGCTTCTTTGCCCTCCTCCAATTGTTCGGCTTCGGATCGTTGCTCATTTTCACCGCCGGCTCGTTCGATTTGCTCATCGTCGGCTGGGAACTGGTCGGCATCACCTCCGTCTTGCTCGTCGGCTTCTTCCACCAGCGCCCGGAGCCCGTGCGTGGAGCGCTCTATGTCTTCGCCATGTACCGCGGCACCGACATCGGATTGCTCACCGCCGCGGTGGCTCTCCATCACTTCGCGCATTCGGCTACCTATGGCGATCTCTTCCGCGGCGCCTGGCCCAACCAGACAATCGGCTTCGCCGGGCCCGCCACCCTCATGGCCTTGCTGTTCGTGCTCTCCGCCGCCGGCAAGTCGGCGCAGATTCCGTTCTCCGGATGGCTGCCGCGAGCCATGGAAGGACCAACGCCCTCCAGCGCCGTCTTCTACGGCGCCATCGCCGTGCATGCCGGAACCTACCTCCTGCTCCGCGCTCATCCCCTTCTGGACGCTTCGCCCATAGCCAGCGCCTTAGTGGTCCTCATCGGAGCGCTGACCGCCATCCACGGCACCATGGTCGGACGCGCCTGCGCCGATGCCAAAACGTACCTCTCCTACGCCTCGCTCACCCAACTCGGCATCATCTTCGTCGAAATCGGACTCGGCCTCCAATGGCTCGCCGTCATCCACGTCGTCGGCCACGCGGCTACACGCACCTTGCAGTTCCTGCGCGCCCCCTCGATGTTGCATGACTTCCACCAGATTCACTCCGCCGCCGGAGGCCATCTCGCCGCCACCGGCGCCCACTACGAAACTTTGTTTCCCGCTGCTCTGCGCGACTGGCTCTACCGGCTCGCCATCGATCGCGGCCACCATGACACCGTGCTCGAACGCTTCGTACTTGCCCCCCTCGGCCGCCTCTCGCAGGCCCTCCACTCCCTGGAACGTATTTGGGCCCCGCCGCACGACACGCCGGCCCCCCCGGAATGGAGCCGCCAATCCCTTCAGGTCACTTGGAAAGAGAAGGCGCGCACATGAACGAGTTTCCCTTGCCCCTCTTGAGCATTGCCGTTCTGTCGCCCCTCGCCGGTGCAATCCTCGCCCTTCGCGCCGCCTCGGTGCGTCTCGCCCGTATCGTGGGATTGCTCGCCGTCGCCGTTGGCCTGGCCGCATCGCTCGCCGCCCTTTGGCTGGCGGTGCCCCAACGCGCCTCCATCGCCGACCCTTGGTCCGTCCCCCTGTTCGGCGCTCCGGCCCCGCTGCTTGCCGCCGATACCCTTAGCTGTCTCGGCCTCTCTTTGATCGCCTCCCTCACTCTGTTCACCATCCTCGTGGCCCCCCGCCGCGATTTGCAGCCGCGCCAGTTAGTGCGCCTCCTGTTGCTGCTCGCCGGCATCTCCGCCATCTACGCCTCGAACCATTTGTTCGTCCTCGTCTGCGGCTGGGCGCTCGCCGCCATGCTCATTGCCTGGGCCGGACGAGCCGGCGCCGCCGTGCGCGCGGTGCTCACCGGCGGATGGCTCTCGCTCGGCGGCGCCGTCTTCCTGCTCAGCCGCGATGCCTCGGCCCGCGGCGCGGCCGCCCCGTTTTCCCTCCACGAATTGAGCAAGTCGCCGCTCGCCCACCCCGAATGGGCCTTCATTCTCCTCATGGCGGCGGTTCTCCTCACCAAGGGTGTCTTTCCCTTTCATTCCTGGGTCGTGACCGCCTTCGACAGCGGCCCCATCGCCGCCGCCGGCCTCCTCGCAAACGCGCACCTCGGCGCGTTCCTCATTGCCAAAGTGGCCATTCCCGTGATGCCGGAGATGGCCCGCAAAGCGCTGCCGCTCCTCAGCGATGTGGCGTTGTTCACCATGTGCTACATGGCAGTCCTCGCCCTCCGCGAACGCTCCCCCCGGCGCATTCTCGCCCTCCTTCAAGTCGGCCAGGCTTCCACCATCCTCGTCGGTCTGGAAAGCGCCACCGAAGCCGGCGTCACCGGCGCGCTCGTCCATTGGATGGTCGTCGCCGTCTCCGCTACAACCTTGATCGCTGTCCTCCGCCTGCTCGAAGTGCGCACCGGTTCGCGCCTCGACAGCACCCGCTTTCTCGGCCTCGCCAACCGCTTTCCCCGCCTCGCCGTGTTCTTCCTCATCGCCGGCCTCGCGCTGGTCGGCCTGCCCGGCACGCTCGGCTTCATCGCCG